>DAIDJO010000050.1 GCA_027451345.1 Solirubrobacterales bacterium | reverse complement strand
CGGTGCCCATCACCGCGGCGCAGAAGCAGAGGCCATGTTCCACGACGCCGTCGAAGTGCTGGATCGGGACGTCCTTGCCGCGGGCGACCCCGTGCAGGTCCGGGTAGAGCACCCGCACCGAGGTGATCGGCTGATCGGTCTCGGCGGCTGTGGCGCCGAGCGCCGCCGGCAGTGGTGGTGTGGTGGTCACGACTCTCTCCTCTCTGTGCGCTGGGCGCGCGTCCAAAAGCCGTCAAAGAGCGCAAGGGCGTTGGCGCGGGCGGCGCCCGCGCCGTCCCGCCCGGCCTCGAGGCGCTGCTCGGCGTCGGTCACCCCGAGCGCGGCGAGGCGCTCCCGGTCCGACCTCGCCCATCCCCCGACGATCTCGATCGTGCTCTCGGGGTGGAACTGGGTGGCGAGGTGCGGTCCGCTCGTGAACGCCTGCACGCCGGCCTCGGACCGGGCGAGCTCCCGGGCGCCCGGCGGCAGGGTGAAGCGCTGGTAGTGCCATTCGAGCCATGGTCCCGGGGCGATCAGATCCGGGTCGTGGCTCTCCACGTGGTACCAGCCGAGCTCGGGCTGTGGCGCGGGCTCAACGGCGCCGCCGAGCACGTCGGCGAGCACCTGCCCGCCGTAGCAGAGGCCGAGCACCGGAATCGCCCGGTCGACCGCCCGCGCGATCAGATCGATCGTCGCCGCCACCACCGGCACGTCGCGGTCGAGCGGGCTGTGCTTGGAGCCCAGACAGCACACGAACGGTCGGCCGTCGATCTCCGGCATCGGGCGGGCCGGGCCGGTCGCGTACGGCGCGTCGGCGTCGCTGAACGTCTCGTGCACCTCGACCGCCACCCCGCGGGCCTGCGCCCACTCGCCGAACAGTCCGGGCGGGCTCGTCGGGCCGTGCTGGAGGACGAGGCCCGGCCTCACGCGGAGGCCTCCGCGGGCGCGCCGAGCCGTTTCGGATCGGCGGCCAGCTCGTCCCGGACCTGGGCGAGCGGCGGCGGACTCGTCAGCTGGCGCCGGTACCACGGCAGCCGCCGCGCCGCGTTCACCCCGACGATCCCGAGCATGCGCTCGCCCGCCACGCAGGCCGCGACCCACCGGTCACCCTCCGGGGTCTGCTCGAGGAGCTCGATCCGCTCGGCCAGGGCCGGGCATCCGAGCGCCTGGATCTTCGCGTCGTACTGGTCGGACCAGAAGTACGGGGGGGTGGTGTGCGCGGATCGGTCGGCCGGGTCAAGCAGCGCGTTGCGGCCGGCGAGCTGGCCGTGCTCGGCCGCCGTCGTCCAGTGCTCGACGCGGGTGGGGGCGCCGGCGGCGAGCGCCAGGGGAACCGCCGCGACGTCACCCGCCGCGAGGATGTCCGGGTCGGCGACGGTCGTCAGCGTCGCATCGCAGACGACGCCCGGGTTCAGCTCGAGGCCTGAGCCGGCGAGCCAGTCGGTGTTGAGCACGGAGCCGAGCGCGAGCAGCACGGCGTCGGCCTCGATCGTCGTCCCGTCGGTGAGCTCGGCCCGGCTCACCCGCCCATCCCGACCCACGAGGGCGGCGATCCCGACCCCGAGGCGCAGATCGACCCCGTGGTCCCGGTGCATCGCGGCCCAGCGTTCGCCGAGCTCGGGCCCGAAGGGGAGCAGGGGGTGCGCGGCGATGTCGACGAGCGTCACGTCGAGGCCGAGCTCCCGCGCGCTCGCCGCAACCTCGCAGCCGATGAAGCCGGCGCCGACGATGAGCAGCCGCCCGCTCGAGCGCAGCGCCTCGCGCAGCGCCACCGCATCCTCGAGGTCGCGGAGCGTGTGCACCCCCGCGAGCGTGGCGCCGGGTCCCGTCCAGGGCCGGGCGCGGCAGCCGGTGGCGATGATCAGCCGGTCGTAGGGGACGTCGGTCCCGTCGGCGAGGTGGACGCGGCGGCGTTCGCGGTCCAGGGCCGTGGCGGGGACGCCGAGGCGCCACTCGACGTCGAGCTCGCCGACCGCCAGCGCCGAGTCCTCGATCTCCTGCGTCCCCTTCAGCAGCTCCTTGGAGAGCGGCGGACGCGTGTAGGGCAGGTGCGACTCCCGGCCGACCATCACGATCCCGCCGTCGTGGCCGGCCGTGCGAGCGGATTGCGCGGCGCGCAGCCCCCCGAGGGACGCGCCGACGATGACGAGCCGCCGCATCGCGTCCCTCAGTCCTCGAGCCGGATGGCCATCATCGGGCAGGCGTTCGCCGCCTCCTGCATGTCGGCGCGCCGGTCGTCGGGGACGTCCTCCTGCCAGACGAGCAGGTCGTCGTCGCCGAGCTGGAAGATGTCGGGCGCGACGGCCACGCACTCCCCGTGGCTCTGGCAGAGGTTCATGTCGACGTGGACCTTCATCGGGCGTTGCCTCCTCGAGCGATGCTCATCGGTTCCTCTCCTGCTCGGCCATACGGTCGGCCTCGTCCTCGGGGATCGCCAGGGCCACGTGCAGCGTGTTGCCGGACACGCTCGGCTGATCGCCCACCGCGGTGAGGTCGACGTCCCAGTCGACGATCGTGCTCTCGACGCGGCCGAGGCCGCTGATCTCGACGGCCACCACGTCCCCCGGCTCCATCGGCCGCGAGTTCGCGGGCGTGCCGGTGAGCACGACGTCCCCGGGCTCGAGCGTGATCAGGCGGGAGAGGTCGGCCAGCTGGTAGGCGACCCCCCAGATCAGGTCGCTCGCGTCCGCCTCCTGCACCACCTCGCCGTTCAGGTACGTGCGCAGCGTGAAGTCGGTGGGGTCGAACTCGTCGGCCGGGGTGACCCACGGCCCGATGGGCAGGAAGCCGTCCTGGCCCTTCACCCGCAGCATCGAGCCACGGTCGGCGTGGCGGAAGTCGTGGAGCCCGACGTCGTTGGCCGGGGCGTACCCGGCGACGTGAGCGAGGGCGTCCTCGACCGTGACCCCGTGCATCCGCCGGCCGATGACGACCGCCAGCTCGCCCTCGTAGTTGAGAAAGCGCGTTCCGCGCGGACGGCGCACAATCCCGCGGTGTCCGTTGAGCGTGCTCGGCGGCTTCATGAAGTAGGACGGGTACGCGGGAGTCCGCGCCGCGTACTCGGTGAGGCGGCTGCGGTAGGTCAGGTGCACCGCGATGATCTTCGTCGGCGCGACGGGCGCGAGATAGCGCGCGTCAGCCTCCGCCACGGTGCGGCCATCCTCGAGCACGATCGTCGTCCCATCGAGCCGGCCCCAGGCTGACGCCTGGCCGAGCTCGACCCTCACCCGTCTCTCCGTCACGGTGCGCATCGTCCGACGGTCGGCGCGCGTGCGCAACACGAAGATGCGATCGATTGTGCGCGGCACGCGATAATTGGGCGATGGAGCTCCGGCAACTGCGCTACTTCGTCACCGTGGCCGAGGAGCTCCACTTCTCACGGGCCGCGGCCCGCCTGCACCTCGCCCAGTCGGCCCTCTCGGCCCAGATCCGCCGGCTCGAGGCCGAGGTCGGCGGCCCCCTGCTGCTGCGCAGCACGCGTCAGGTTGAGTTGACGCCGGCGGGGGAGGCGCTGTTGCACGAGGGCCGCGCCATCCTGGCCGCCTCCGACGGCGCGCTGGCGCGGGTGCGGGCACTCGCCCGCGGGGAGTCCGCGTCGTTCTCCATCGGGTCGCTCGGGCCGGTCCCCGGTGCCCTCTTCTCGCCGCTGCTGGCCACCTTCAGCTCCCGCCATCCACGGGTGCGCATCGATGTGCGCGCCATCGAGTTCTCCGAGATGATCTCGGCGCTGCGCACCGGCCGGGTGGACGTCGCCTTCCTCTACGCGCCCCTGGACGAGGAGGACCTGCGGGTCGTTCCGCTCATCAGCGAGCCGCGCGTCGCCGTGCTCCCCAGCCAGCATCGGCTGGCGGGCCGCGAGTTCGTCACCCCCGCGGATCTGGCGCGGGAGACGTTCGTCGCACAGCCTGACGTGACTCCCCAGGCGTGGCGCGACTACTGGATGCTCGTCGACGAGGTGGGGCATCGGCCGACGATCAGTCCCTACGTGGGGGACAACCTCGAGGAGTGGCTCTACCTCATCGGCCGGGGCGAGGGCGTGGACACCTGCCCGGCGATCATCGCCCGGTACTTTGCGCGGCCGGACGTCGCCTTCGTGCCCCTCCGCGACGCGACGCCGACGACGCTCGTGCTGGCGGTACACCGCGAGGCGTGGCAGCCGATGATCGAGGAGTTCGTCGCGCTCGCCGTCGAGATCGCCGCCAACGCCACACGCAACCCCGGGACCGGATACGCCCCGCCGTCACGAGAGGAGTCACATGACCCGGCCGCCGCACCCGCTTGAGTTGATCGATCGCGAGCGTGTGCTCGAGCTGCTCACCCAGCATCTGAGCCGCGCCTGGGAGTCCTTCGATCGGCCGCGGCCGCGGGAGCCCGAGCTCGGACCGGCGCTCGTGCAGCGGCTGTCGGAGGCGCTGCCCGCGGCCCCGGGTGATCCGGAGGCGTCGCTGGCGGACATCGCGAGCATCCTCGACGCGAGCGTCTCGCCGTCGCGCCCCCTCTACGCGGCCTACATCGGCTCGACCGGGCTCGAGGCGGGCGTGCTCGCCGGCGCTCTCGGCAACGCCTACGACGTCAACCTCGCCGCGACCGCGGGGGCGGCGGAGCTGCTCGAGAACCAGACGATCCGCTGGGTGGCGGAGTTCGTCGGCTATCCCGTCGCCGACGGCGCCTTCACCAGCGGCGGGATGACCTCGAACCTCACCGCGCTCACCGCCGCCCGCGAGCACGCGCTGCCGGGCTCCCGCTTCTCGGGGGTCTCCGGGCGCCCGGCGGCGGTGTACTGCTCGGAGGAGTCGCATCACTCGGTCGCCCGCGCCGTCGAGGTCATCGGGCTCGGAAGCCAGGCGCTGCGGCGCATCCCGATCGACGCGGACCGCCGGATGCGGGTCGACGCCCTGCGCGCCGCGCTCGACGCCGACCGCCGGGCCGGCGTCGTCCCGGTGGCCGTCGTCGCCACCTCCGGAACGACGCTGACCGGGGCGATCGACCCCCTCGCCGAGGTGGCCGACGTGTGCGCGGAGCGCGGCGTGTGGATGCACGTGGACGGCGCCTACGGCGGGCCCGCCGCCGGCGTGCCAAACCTCGCGCCGCGCTTCGCCGGGCTCGAGCGAGCCGACTCCCTCACGATCGACGCGCACAAGTGGCTCGGCGTGCAGAAGAGCTGCAGCGTCGTGATGCTCTCCCGCCAGGGCCCGCTCGAGAGCGCCTTCGCCCATGACGAGCGCTACATGCTCCACGCCGGCGTGGCCGCCAACGGCGTCGACAGCACCCTCGAGTACTCCCGTCCGGTCCGCTCCCTGAAGCTCTGGCTCGCCTTCCGCGTCTACGGCGCGGAGCTGCTGCGCGACTGGATCGAGTTGACGGTCGACCACGCGCGGATCCTGGCCGCGGGGCTCGCGGCGCATCCCCGCTTCGAGCTGTTGAACGACCCGGCGCTCTCCGTCGTCTGCTTCCGCCACCTCGGCGACGGCTCCCTCGACGGCGCGGGCCTCGACGCCCACAACCTCGAGCTCGCCCGGGCGATCATGGCGGACGGCCGGGTGTACCTCGCTCCGGCGCAGGTGGACGGCAAGACCTGCCTGCGCGTCTGCTTCATGAACTTCCGGACCACGATCGATCAGGTGGGCGAAATGCTCCGGGTGATCGAGGAGCTCGCCGATCGGGCTGGTCAGGCGGTGCCTGAGACCGCGAGCTAGCCGGTCGCCGGGAGCGGACTCCCCGGCGGGGCCAGCGGGCTCGCCTCTCGCACCCGTGCCGGCGCCTCCCGTGCCGGCGCCCCCCGTGCCGGCGCCTCCCGTGCCGGCGCCTCCGGCGCGTGCCAGATCGACGTCTCGGGCCCGCCCCAGATCGGCGCCTCCGCGGCTTCCGGCACCCCGGGCCGCCGACCGCGAGCGGTCGCCCGGCCCCGGTCGTCCGGGAGCAGCGTCCCGTGCGCGAGCAGCGCCTCGAGCTCGCCGGCCGCCATCGGCTGGCCGAACAGGAAGCCCTGGCCGACCTCGCAGCCCAGGCGGCGCAGGTGCGACTGCTGTCGCTCGTTCTCGATGCCCTCGGCGAGGGTCGTGACGCGCAGCGAGCGGCCGAGCTGCACGAGCGCGCCCACCAGCGCGTCGGCCCCCTCGGCGCCGCCGAGCCCGGCGACGAACGAGCGGTCGATCTTGATCGTGTCGACCGGCAGCTGATGCAGGTAGGTGAACGAGCTGTACCCGGTCCCGAAGTCATCGATCGCGATCCGCGCCCCCAGGTCGCGCAGCGTCCTCAGCAGTCCCGCGGCGCACGCGGGATCCCGAATCAGCGCGGTCTCGGTGACCTCGAGGATGAGTCGCCCGGGATCCATCCCGCTCTCGGCGAGGATGCGCTCGATGTCGCCGGTGAAGGCGGGATCCTCGAGCTGGCGCCCGGACACGTTGACCGCCATCACGAGGTCGACGCCCCGCTCCCGCCAGGTGACGGCCTGCCGGCATGCTTCGGTGATCGCCCAGCGGCCGAGCTCGACGATCGTGCCGGACTCCTCCGCGATGGGGATGAAGACGCCTGGTGAGATGACTCCGCGCTCGGGGTGCTGCCAGCGCAGCAGGGCCTCGACGCCACGCATGCGCCCGTCGTCGAGGTACACGGTGGGCTGGAAGAGCAGGAACAGCTCGTCCTGGCTCACCGCGGTCCGCAGGTCCGCGGTCAGGGCGAGCCGATCGGAGAGATCCGCCTGCATCTCCGGGGCGAAGACCGTGTACCGGTTCTTGCCCGCGGACTTGGCCCGGTACAGGGCGATGTCGGCGTCGCGCAGCAGCTGGTCGGGGTTCCCGTCGTGTGCCGTGGCCAGGCCGACACTGGCGTTGACCGCGATCCGCGTGCCGTCCGCGAGCTCGATCGGCCGCTGCAGGGACTCGAGGATCCGTCGTGCCAGGACCTCCGGCGTGCCGGCCGGCTCGTCCGAGTCGAGGAGCACGATGAACTCATCGCCCCCGAGGCGCCCGACGGTGTCGCAGTCCCGCACGCCGTGGGCGAGCCGGCGGGCGACGGTGCGGAGCACCTCATCACCGGGGCCGTGCCCGAAGGTGTCGTTGACGCTCTTGAAGTCGTCCAGGTCGATGAAGAGCAGCCCGACCGGGACCGTCGATCGTTGCGCTCTCGCGAGGGCGTGCTCGAGCCGGTCCATCAGCAGGATGCGGTTCGGCAGCCCGGTGAGACCGTCGTGCAGGGCGAGGTGGGCTAGCTCACCCGTCTTCTCGGCCACGAGCTCCAGGGCGCGCTCGCGGCTGCCGCGCAGCAGGCCGACGAGCAGCCCGACCAGGAGGGCGAGGCTGCTGCCGCCCAGGAGGGTGGCGGCCGCCCACGGATCGGCGGTGATCGCCGCCGACTGGATCGATCCGGAGACCACCTCCTGGCTGCCGTTGCTCAGCCGCTTGCGCGTCGAGACGCTGAGGGCCCCCGAGCCGCGTCCCCTCGGTCCGCTCACGAAGCTGAGGTGCTCGACCGAGGTGGAGCGCAGCGCGAGCCGCACGTCCGGCGCGCCGACCCGCGCCCGCCGCAGCAGGACCGCGGGATCGACGGTGACGACGGTCCAGCCGAGCAGCCCGCGCCGCCGGTTGGCGGCACCGCGCGGCGCCGGGACCGACCGATAGATGGGCAGCGCCTCGCCGTAGAGTCGCCGCCCCGGCGGGGTTGCGAAGCCGAAGTTCGTGAGCCGTCCGCTCGCGGCCGTCGCCTCGAGCGCGGGCAGCTCGGCGCAGATGCTCATGGTGCCGAGCTCGGCGGACCCCGTCGTCCACGGCCGCCCGACCATCGTGACGGTCGGGCAGCGCCCCGTCGGGTCCGGGAGGATCGTGCCGACCGAGACGAGTTCCGGGTACGTCGTCAGGACGCCGACGTCACGGGTCCATCGCGTGAAGGCGCGCCGCGCATCGTGCGGGGTCTGCTGCAGGACGGCTCCGGTGGCGACGAGCAGGTCCGTCTCGCGGGCGACCTCGAGATCGAGCGCGCTGTCGACCTGGCTGGCGGCCAGCGAGAAGCGTTCCCTCGCCTCCCGCGAGTCAGCCCGGGCGACCGTGTGCGCGGCGAACCAGGAGAGCCCGACGCCGGCCGTCAGCACGACGAGGACGATGACGTATGGGCCGCGACACAGGCGGGTGGCGATCGCGGTCATGCCCCGATACTCGGCCATGGCTCGCGGCGCCGTTTACGTAGTTTGCCGCACCGTTGGCGGCAGCGGCGGGTCCCCGTCCGGCGCTGTCTAGTCTCGGTGCCGTGCACCGCTGGCTGGAGACCGATCGCGCCGCCCGCCTCTGCGCCCTCACCGGGGCGCTCATCATCGCCTGGTCGAGCATTTTCGTGAAGCTCAGCCACGCCTCGCCCTCGACCGCGGCGGTCTTTCGCTGCGCCTACGCGGTGCCGGTGCTGCTCGCGCTGGCGCTCGCGGAGGATCGCCGCTACGGCGCGCGCGCGTGGCGTGACCGACGCGCCGCCGTCGCCGCCGGCGTGTTCCTGGCCGTCGATCTCGTCTTCTGGCACCACTCGATCGAGGACGTGGGGGCCGGGCTGGCCACCGTGCTCGCCAACGTCCAGGTGGTGCTCGTGCCCCTCGTCGCCTGGCTCGTCCTGTCCGAGCGGCCGTCGGCCCGCGTGCTCGTCGCCCTGCCGCTGACGCTCGTCGGGGTGATCCTCATCTCCGGCGTGCTCGAGCGCGGGGCGTACGGACGCAGCCCGGGGGCGGGCGCCGCCTACGGCATGGCGGCCGGAGTCTCCTACGTCGGCGTGCTGCTGCTCCTGCGCCGCGGCGGCGTCGACCTCCGCCGCCCCGCCGGACCGCTGTTCGACATGACCTTCGCGGCGGCGGTGGTTGCGGCGCTCATCGGCGTGGTCTGGGGCGACGTGCGCTTCGCCCCGGCCTTTCCCGGCGCGTGGTGGCTGATCACCCTCGCGCTCACCTCACAGGTCACCGGCTGGCTGCTGATCACGATCTCGCTGCCGCGGCTGCCCGCCGCGCTCACGTCGCTGCTGTTGATGATCCAGCCGATCGGCTCGATGATCCTCGGCGCCCTGATCTTCGGCGAGAGCCCGAGCGCCTTGCAGCTGCTCGGCGTGGGCGTCGTGCTCGCCGCCGTGGTGTTCGCCACCCGGCGCGTCAGCGGAAGAGATCCTGCGCTCGTTCCCGAAGCAGCGGCCTGACCCCCGGGCCGTCCTCCTCGGTCACGTACTCCTCGGCGCCCCGGATCAGCACGACCGGCTGCGCCGCGTCCTTGCGGCGCGCGAGATCGGCCGTGCCGGCGAGCAGATCGGCCACGGCGATCACCGTCGCCCGCATCTCCCGCCCCACCGTGTCGGGCCGCCCGCGCCAATCGTCGAGCGCCGTCAGGCCGGCCAGCCCGATCGCCACGTCGATCTGGCCGGTGCGCCACGCGCGCCCGAATGAATCGGTGATCAGCACGCCCGGGGCGACCCCCGTGAGCTCCCGCACCCGGGCCCGGATCGCCCGGGCGGACGCGTCGGGGTCGCGGGGCAGCATCAGCACGGTCTCGTCCCCCGGCACGTTGGACTGATCGACACCCGCGTTGGCGCAGACGAAGCAGTGGTGGGTCTCGCACACGATCACGCCGGCCGAGGCGCGCACGATCGCGGCGCTCTCGTCGAGCACGACCTGCACGAGCCGGGGATCCCGTTCTCCCTGCGCGGCGAGCTCGGTGGCCCGCTCGCCGGGTTCGACGTCGGCGAGCGAGCGGACGCGCCCCTCAGCCTTGGAGACGACCTTGTGGGCGATCGCCAGGACGTCCCCGGGCCGCAGGCGCTCCGGTCCTGGCCCGCTGGCCAGGACCGTCGTGATCGCCTCGCCCAGGTCGAAGCCCGGCACCACCTCGGGCAGTCCCGGCAGCGCGTGGGCCGTGAGCATCAGGCCTGGCTGCGCGTGAGCTGGCTGAGCATGCCGCGCGTGTGCGCCGCCCGCCCGCGCGTGGCGGCGAACGCTTCGAGCAGCGCATCCAGGTCGTCCGGGGTGTCGATGTCGAGCGCGAGCGAGCTGACCTCGACCACCTCGGGCACCGCCCCGTGCGCGCTGGCGAGCTCCGTGTGGCGCCGCCGGCTCCCCTCGCCGAAGGCGGGGGGCATCACGTCGGGCGGGGTGAGCAGCAACGCGTTCGTCCCCTCGCCGTGCCGGTCGGGGACGATCAGCACGGAGCGCTCCGGCACCGGACGAGCGATCAGTGCCTCGAGCTCGCTGGGGTCGAGCAGCGGGCAATCACCGGGGACGAGCAGCGCGCGGGCCGCGCCGAGCGCCAGGGCGCGCCGGATCCCCAGCAGGGTCGCCTCGCTGTGGCTCGATGTCGTGTCCTCGACCACCGTCGCGTCGTAGCCGCCGGCGATCTGCATCGCCACCGGATCGGCGGTGACGACGAGGATGTGGTCGATCGACGGGACCCGTCGCAGGGCGAGCACGGCGTCGGCGAACATCGACTCGACGAGGGCGCGCCGGTTCCCGAGCTGCACCGTCGGGGCCAGGCGCTGCTTGGCCGTCTCGAACGTCTTGGCCGGGAGAATCGCTGTGACGGTGCTCATCGAGGCGGAACGCTACTCGGTGGCGCGGTCCTCTGGGCGAGAGATGCGGCGAACTCGAGCGTCGCGCGGGCCAGGCGCTCGCGGCCGGCCGCGCCGTCCATCAGCAGTTCGGTGCGCAGCGCCGGGAGCGGAAGCTCGATCGGCTCATCGGTGACGAGGCCGTCGATCACGCCGGCGTAGAGGGCGGCGATCCCGAGGGCGGAGACCTCGACCCCCCGGTGGCGCATGAACGCCGCCGTCGGGCCCTTCAGCACCGCGCCGCCGACGATCGGGCTGACGGCGAGGACCGGCGCCGGGCTGGCCCGCAGCGCCTCCCGCAGCGCCGGGATCGCGAGCATCGGCCCGATCGAGATGATCGGGTTCGACGGGCCGATCACGATCGCCGACGCGTGCGCGATCGCATCGCGCACGGCGGCCGGGATGCCCGCCTCCCGCGCCCCGCGAAACTGCACGTCCTGGACCTCGCCCTGCCCGCGCGCGCGGATGAGGAACTCCTGCAGCGTCCACCAGCGGCCGTCGGCGAGCACCCGGGTGCGCACCGGTTGGTCGCTCGCCGGCAGCACGGGGGCGCGCACGCCCAGGCCGGCGTTGATCTCACGGTGCGCCTCGGTGAGCGTGCGTCCGTCGGCGAGGGCTCGGGCCCGCCGGATCGCGATCGCGAGGTCCTGATCCCCGAGGTTGAACCAGATCTCCTCGCCGAGCGCGCGCAGCGTCTCCATCACGGTGAACGTGTCGCCGTCGAGGCCCCAGCCGCGGGAGTCGATCCGGTCGGCCAGCCAGAAGCTGACCAGGTCGGGGTCGGGGGAGACGTGCCCGCCGTAGATCTCGATGTCGTCGCCCGGGTTGGCCACCACCGTCAACCGCTCGGGCCCGACCACGTCGAGCATGCCCCGGGCCAGCTTGGCGCCACCGGTGCCTCCGGACAGGACGACCACTGCTGGGTTCTCGGACACCGGGCGGCAGTCTAGGCGGCGACGGCGCCCACTAACGTTGAGGTCGCGCATGCCCGAGCCATCCCGCATCCGAGCCCCCGAGGAATCCGTCGGCCTGCAGGAGAGCCTGCTCGACGTCGCGGTCGAGGCGGCTCGCGCGGGCGCCGAGGAGCTGCTCGGCCGCTGGCGGCGCCCGCTCGTGGTGGAGACGAAGAGCACGCCGAGCGACCCGGTGACGGAGGCCGACACCCAGGCGGAACGGGCGATCCGGGAGGTGCTCGCGGCGCGGCGCCCGGGCGACGCGATCCTCGGAGAGGAGGGTGGCCAGACCGGCGCCGGCGAGCTGCGCTGGGTCGTCGACCCGCTCGACGGCACGGTCAACTACCTCTATGGCTGGCCGACCTTCGCCGTCAGCATCGCCGTCGAGGACGCCGACGGCGCGCTCGCCGCGGCGGTGCTCGACCCGGTGCGCGACGAGCTCTTCACGGCGACCCGCTCGGGATGGTCGCAGCGCAACGGCGAGCAGCTGATCGGCAGCGGCTGCGCGAGCCTGGCGGGCGCGCTCGTCGGCACCGGCTTCGCCTATGACCCCGCGGTGCGCGCGGCGCAGGCGGAGGTCGCCGCGCGCCTGATCCCTCGGGCACGGGACATCCGCCGTGCCGGCGCGGCCGCGATCGACATGTGTCTCTGCGCGGCGGGCAGCCTCGACGCGTATTACGAGCGCGGCATCAAGCCCTGGGACATCGCTGCGGGGGCGCTGATCTGCGAGCGCGCCGGCCTCGTCGTCCGGGCGCTCGAGCCGCGCGACGGGCTCCCGTCCGGCGTCCTGGTCGGCCCCCTGGGGCTGATCGATGAGCTCGAGGACCTCGGTCTCTGAAGCGCCCCGGCCGGGCACCCGTAGACTCACGCTGCCACGCCGCGGTGGTGGAACGGTAGACACGGCGGACTCAAAATCCGCTGCCGGAAACGGTGTGAGGGTTCGAATCCCTCCCGCGGTACTTCGCCACCGTCGAGGGTCTCTCTACGGCTTTCTATCGAGAGATGAAAGGTCCATAGAAAGTCCTAGAATTCCGCTCGGATGCAGAAGCGTGAGAACCCGTACACGCCGGGAGCGGGGCGCAAGCCCCCGAATCTGGCCGGTCGCGACGGTGACCTCGAGAACTTCCAGGCGCTGATCGAGCGGCTGGCGGCGGGGGGCTATGAGCGGAGCGTGATCTACTCAGGTCTGCGCGGTGTGGGCAAGACCGTGCTGCTCATGGAGCTCGACGTGCTGGCCAGCGAGGCGGGATGGGCGACCACGGATGTGCAGGAGGTCGGCTCACAACCGGACTTCCGGGTCACGTTCGCGCGTATGGCGGCGCGGCTCTTGCGAGAGATGAGCCGGCGGCATCGCATCAGGGATCGGGTGGATCGCGCGCTGGGCGTGGTGAAGGCGTTCAGCCTCGCGGTGCCGTCGGGCATTCAGCTGAAGATCGACGTTGACACCGCATCCGGTGTTGCCGATTCGGGCGATCCCGAGCAGGACCTCACCGACCTGATCCGCGAGATCGGGGAGGTTGCCGCCACCACCGGTGCGGGCGCGCTCTTCCTGATCGACGAGATGCACAACCTCGATGCCTCCTCGCTGGCGGCGATCTGCATCGCCTTCCAGGCGGTCAGCCGCAGCTCGCTGCCCGTCGCGATGGCTGCGGCCGGATTGCCCGACCTGCAGGTGAGGCTGATGTCAGCCAAGCCCTATGCCGACCGCCTGTTCCAATACCGCGAGCTGGGTCGGCTCACCGACGCCGCCGCCCGGATCGCACTGATCACGCCCGCCGCGACCCGCGGCGTGGACTTCGAGGAGGATGCGGCCCTCCAGGTGGTTCGGGAGGCGGCCGGCTACCCGTACTTCATTCAGGAGTATGGGCGGGAGCTCTGGAACGAGGCGGAGGCGTCGCCGATCACGACCGCCGATGTGAACGCCGTCCGGGAGATCGTGACCGACTCGCTCGCGCGCAACTTCTTCGGAACGCGCTTTCAGCTCGCGACCGACGCCGAGCAGCGCTATCTGGCCGCACTGGCCTCGCTCGGCGGGCCGCCGTATCGCTCCGCGGAGGCCGCGCTCGCCTACGGCGCCAAGGACCAGCGTGGCGTCTCGATCCATCGCGATGCCCTGATCCAGAAGGGCATCATCTGGTCCCCCCGTCGGGGCCAGCTCGATTTCACGGTGCCACTCTTCGCCGAGTATCTGCGCGAGAACCATCCGCTCGCGAGTTTCGACGAGGCCGATGGAGATGGGGCCTGAGGGCACTCCGACCGGCCCTCGGCCCACATCTCCAGCTCGTCTCCCGGCGCGGCCTGGACGCTGGCCCGACCCGCGGCGTGCCCGTCGCGCGCTCAGTCCGCGGCTCGGGTGACGACCGCCTCGAGGCGCTCCAGCACGGTCGCGGCGGTCTCGGCGAGCCGCTCGTTCTCGACGATCGAGAGCATGCGCTCGGCGTCGACGGCGGCGATCCGGGTCAGCCCGTCCTGCCGGTAGACGACGACGTTGCACGGGAGCAGGACGCCGAGCGCGGGCTCGGCGTCGAGCGCAGCGTGGGCGAGCGGGGGGTTGCAGGCGCCCAGGATCAGGTAGGGCTCGCGGTCGACGCCGAGCTTCGCCTTCAGGGTCGCCTGCACGTCGATCTCGCAGAGGACCCCGAAGCCCTCGCGGGTGAGCTCCTCGCGCACGCGGGCGACGGCGTCGTCGAAGCCGCGGTCGGTGGTGGCGCTGAGCGCGTAGCTGCTGTGTTCGAGTTGTCGCATTGGTGTTCGCTCCAGTTGGGGTCGTTCTCGTTCAGTCAGGAATGTCCGAACGTGACGTTCGGAAGGATCCGGCGGGCCCAGGCCGGCAGATACCACGCCCGTCGGCCCATGAGCCGCAGCAGCACCGGCAGCAGCAGCAGCCGGATCAGGGCCGCGTCGAGCAGCACGGC
Organism: Solirubrobacterales bacterium; assembly: GCA_027451345.1. Classification (GTDB taxonomy): domain Bacteria; phylum Actinomycetota; class Thermoleophilia; order Solirubrobacterales; family Solirubrobacteraceae; genus Palsa-465. Next base: position 1,470 of record DAIDJO010000050.1, on the reverse strand, counting down.
GACGCCGAGGATGATCCCCATCTCCTTGGGGGGCAGCGGGCCGGAGAGCGCGAAGGTGAAGAAGACCGCCACCATCACGCCGCCCGCGGCGAAGATCACCCGGCCGGAGTGCGCCAGTCCGCCGACCATCGCCTCGCGCGCGTCGCCGTGACGGTCCCAGTGCTCCTTGGCGCTCGAGAGCAGGAACACGGTGTAGTCCATCGAGATCGCGAAAATCATCGCGAAGAAGAACACCAGCCCCCAGGCGTCGAGGAAGCCCTGCGGAGTGAACCCGAGCAGCGCGTGTGCGGCGCCGTCCTGGAACACCCACTTCGCCACCCCGAACGCCGCGCCCGTCGCCAGCAGGTTGGTGAGCACGCCGACGGCGGCGAGCAGCGGGGCCTGCAGGGCGATGAGCAGCAGCAGGAACCCGAGCCCGAGGACGACGCCGATGACGAGCGGCGTCTTGGCGGAGAGCGCCGCCTGGAGGTCGTGGTTCTCGGCGACCGCGCCACCGATCAGCGTGCCCGCCGGCAGTTCCGCGCGGAGCCGGTCGATCGTGGCGCCGACGGCCGGGCTCGACGGATCCTGCTTCGGGATCGCGGTGATGAGGGCGTACCCCCTCGCGGTCCGGGTCGGCATCAGCGCCGCGATGCCCCGATCGGCCCGGGCGGCCTGAGCGACCGCGCGCGCCGATCGAATCGGCGTGACGATCTGCAGCGGTCCGGTCGAGCCGGGCCCGAAGGCGGCCTGCACCTGCTGATAGCCGATGTAGGACGAGTCGGAGGTCGGAACGACCTTGATCGACGGCATCGCGGTCTTCAGCTGGGTGACCGGCAGCGCGAGCCCGACGAGGATCGCGAGCGCGACGGCGCCGTAGCGGACGGGCCGGTTCCAGAGTCGCTCGCCCCAGGCGGCGAAGCGGGCCGAGTGGTGCTCGCCGGAATGGGCCCACGGGAGCGCCAGCCGGTCGACCTTCGGGCCGATCCGGCCGAGCACGGCCGGCAGCAGCGTCAGCGTCGCGGCGAGCACGAACAGGACGGCGAGCATGATCCCGAGGCTCATCGAGCGGAAGGCGGGGCTCGGGACGAGCATCACCGCGCTCAGCGAGATCAGCACCGTGATGCCGGAGAAGAGCACCGCCTTCCCGGCGGTGTCCATCGTCACGGCGGTGGCATCGACCGGCGAGAGCTTGTGGCCGAAGAGCGCCCCGCGGAAGCGGTGCACGACGAAGAGGGCGTAGTCGATCCCCAGGGCGAGCGCGAACATCAGCGCGAAGTTCATCGCCCAGATCGAGATCGGCATCACCAGCGTGCCGAGGTAGAGCAGGCCCGCGGCGGAGGCGAGCCCGACCATCGTCAGCATCAGCGGCAGGCCCGCGGCGACGAGCGACCCGAAGGCGAGGAGCAGGATGCCGAGCGTCACCGGCCACGAGATGACCTCGGACTTCATCATCGCGGTGCGGTTGGCGGTGTTGAAGTCAGACCACAT
>DAIDJO010000049.1 GCA_027451345.1 Solirubrobacterales bacterium | reverse complement strand
GCTCCAGGCTCAAGCGCTCGAACTCGCCCAGACCGCCCCTGTCACGGGCGATCGGTAGACACGACCCGACCACCCCGAACCGCCCGCAAACCCTGCGGATACAGCGGATTCCGCTAGCTCACAGGGGGGAACTTCGGCCTAGCGCGCGAGTCGTCCGGCGCCCGCGCGGCCGTGCCCCCGCCCGGCGTGCGCCGTCAGCCGAAGCGGCCCGTGATGTAGTCGCGCGTCCGCGCGTCCTGCGGGCGGGAGAAGAGGCCGGCGGTGTCCCGGTACTCCACGAGCGTGCCGACGCGCCGGTCGTCGAGGCTGAAGAAGGCCGTCCGGTCGGCGACGCGCATCGCCTGCTGCATGTTGTGCGTGACGATCACGATCGTGTAGCGCGTCTTGAGCTGGTGGACGAGGTCCTCGATCGACGCCGTGGCGATCGGGTCGAGCGCCGAGGCGGGCTCGTCGAGCAGCACCACGTCGGGCTCGATGGCGATCGCCCGCGCGATGCAGAGCCGCTGCTGCTGGCCGCCCGAGAGGCCCAGGGCGCTCGACTTCAGGCGGTCCTTCACCTCGTCCCACAGGGCGGCGCCGCGCAGGGCGCGCTCGACACGCTCATCCAGTCCGTCCCGCATCCCGAGGTTCCGGGCCGCCCATGCGACGTTGTCGTAGATCGACTTGGGGAACGGATTCGGCTTCTGAAAGACCATCCCGATGCGGCGGCGGACCTCGACGCGATTGACGTTCGGGCCGTACAGGTCGTGCCCGTGGTAGAGCAGTTGACCGCCGATCCGGAAGCCGACGATCGAGTCGTTCATCCGGTTCAGGCAGCGCAGCACGGTGCTCTTGCCGCAACCCGACGGCCCGATGAAGGCCGTCACCTGGTTGCGGTGGATCGCCATGTCGATGCCCTCGACGGCGCGCTTCTCCCCGTACTTGACGCCGACGCCATTGAACTGGAAGACGACGTCCTCGGTTGCGACCGCGGGCGCCGACGCGGCGGCGCTCGCCTCGAGCGCCGCGGCCAGGCCATCAGGCTGGGAGAGTCGCAGGCGCGGCCGCCAGGCGGTGGAGGTCGATGCGTCCGGCCGGGTGTCGGCGAGCGGATCGGTACGGCTCATAGTCCACGCTTCCTTTCGCTGCGGCGCAGCCAGACTCGGGCGGCGACGTTCGTCGCCAGGATCAGGACGATCAGGAAGAAGGCGGCGCCCCAGGCGTCGCTGATGGCGGTCGTGTTCGCCGAGTTGACGAGGTTGTAGATCTCGACCGGAAGGTTCGGCACCTGCTGGGTGGGGTTCAGCTGGTAGTGCGTGCCGAACGCGCTCGAGGTGAACAGCACGGGCGCGGTCTCGCCGGCCGCCCGCGCGATGGCGAGCACGGTCGCCGTCACGATGCCGCCCGCGGCGGTCGGCAGGATGATGCCCGTGATCGTCCGCCAGCGCGCGACGCCGAGCGCGTCGGCGGCCTCGCGCAGCGTGTAGGGCACGCGGCGCATCGATTCCATGCTCGCCCGTGCGATCAGCGGCACCTGGATGATGGAGAGCGCCAGCCCGGCGGCGTAGGCGGATTCCCCGTAGTGATCGACGAGCAGGCCCGCCACGAAGATGCCGGCGATGATCGTCGGCAGGCCCGCGAGCAGTTCGAGCGCCGTCTGGACCGTGGTGGCCACGCGCGGGTGCGCGAACTCGGTGAGGTAGATCGCCGTGAGCACGCCGACCGGCAGTGCGATCGCCGTCGAGATCAGCACGATCTCGCCCGAGCCCACGATCGCCGGCCCGATCCCGCCCTGCACGGTCCCGAAGGAGACGAGGGGGAGCTGCGAGGTGAGGAACGACAGGTTGACCTTGCCGGCGCCCTGGCTGGCGACGTAGTAGATGAGGATGAACAGCACCGTGACGGCAAGACCCGCCGCGCCGACCGTCGCCCCGACGAAGAGCCGGTTGATCAAGAGCCGCCGCCGCAGGTTGCCCGTCGGCGTGAGCGCGTGCGCTGGATCCGCCGCGGTGACGCTCATCGCACCCGTCCGAAGTGGTGGGAGACGTAGCGGGCGAGCAGGTTCGTCGCCAGACCCATCACGAGCAGAATGAGGGCGAGGTAGAACATCGACGCCGTGTTCAGCGCGCTGAGTGAGGTGAGGAACTGGTTGGCGAGCAGTGAGGCGAGCGTGGCGCCGCCGGCGAAGAGGTTGTGGTGGGCGACGGTGATGTTGCCGATCACCTGGGTCACCGCGATCGCCTCCCCGATCGCTCGGCCGAAGCCGAGCATGCAGGCGGCGACGATGCCTGACTGCGTCGTCGGCAGCACGACGCCGCGGATCATCTCCCAGCGCGTGGCGCCGAGCGCCTCCGCGCCGTCGAGCAGCTCCCGAGGCACGGTCAGGAAGAGGTCACGGGTGAGCGCGGCGATGATCGGGACGACCATGATGACGAGCACGAGGCTCGCCGTGAACACCGAGTTGCCCACGGTTCCCGGGGGTCCGAAGATGGGAATGAAGCCGAGCCCGGCGTGCAGCCAGCCCTCGATGTCGTGCAGCACGAACGGGGCGATCAGGTAGATCCCGACCAGGCCGAGCACGACGCTCGGGATCGCGGCGAGCATCTCGACGAGCGGGCCGACCACGGCCGAGACGTGGCGGGGGGCCATCAGGCTCAGGAAGAGCCCGATCGCCACCCCGAGCAGGGTGGCGAGGACGAGGCTGCAGAGGCTCGTCACCAGCGTCCCGAAGATCATCGGCCAGGCGCCGAAGACGTTGGCGGAGGGGTTCCAGTTCGTGCGGGCGAGGAAGGAGAGCCCGTACTTGCTGATCGCCGGCGAGGCCTGGTTGATGATCTGGTAGACGATCGCGATCAGCGCGATGAAGACGATCGCGCCCCCGGCGAGGGCCAACCCGCGCAGCGCGCGGCTGGCGCGCGCGTCGAGGCGGTTGAGGCGCGCGAGGCGGGCGCGACTCGGGGTCACGGGTTGAGATGCGAGAGAGGACACCGGCGGCGAGCGTAGTGAAACCACCCCCAGGGTATTTGGCCCGGTCGCCCCGTTACAAGCTTTCAAAATCTCAGTAACCACCTGATAACAAGTCAGGGCGCGCCCTGCCACATGCTTCATCCCAGGCGTGAACGGCCGGACACGCTCGACTCGCCATGACGTTCCCGATCGGCGAGTCACGACCTACTTCAGTCCGAAAGGAACCGCATCTTGCATCTCAAGAGGATCATCTGCCTGGGCGCCGCCGCGTTCGGCGTGACCGCGTCCACGGCGGCGGCGAGCGCCTCCGCCGCCACGATCAACGAGGCTGGCTCCTCGCTCGTGTTCCCGCTCGTCGCGCGCTGGTCGCAGGTCTACACCGGCGCCTCGATCGCCCCGGCGGCCGGCGGTTCCGGTGTCGGCCAGAAGGACATCGAGGGCAACCTCGTCGACATCGGCGCCTCCGACGCGCCGATGACCGCGACCGCCTTCGCGTCCGATCCGTACAAGCCGGTCGAGATCCCGTGGGCGCTGACGGCGACCGGCGTCGGCTACAACGTCCCGGGTGTCAAGAACGGCCTGCGTCTGACCGCTCCCGTCCTGGCCGGCATCTTCACCGGCAAGATCACGACCTGGGGCAGCCCGGCGATCGTCAAGCTGAACAAGCACTACGCCAAGGCGCTGAAGCGCGCCGGCAAGATCACCCCGGTCTTCCGCTCGGACGGCTCGGGTGACTCGTTCGCCTTCCAGAACTTCATGTACCACGGCGCGCCGAAGATCTGGAAGACGGTCCCGTCGACCTCGTTCCCGACGACCGTCGGCGTCGGCGAGAACGGCAACTCCGGCGTCGCCGGCGAGGTCCACGCCAACAAGGGCACGATCGGCTACATCTCGGCGTACTACCTGCTGCAGCTCCACATCCAGGTGGCCGCCGTCCAGAACGCCGCCCACAACTTCGTGCTCCCGAACCCGAAGAACATCGCCAACGCGGCGCTGTCGAACTCGACGGTGCCGGCGCAGGGCTCGGCCTTCACGAGTGCAAACGGGGTGCCGATCCAGTACCCGGCGAAGAAGTACAAGATCGCCTACCCGGTGTCGACCTACACGTACGCGATCGTGAACTCGGGCACCGCGCCGCACGGTGGCATCAGCTCAGCCGACCTGAAGGCGTTCCTGAACTGGGCGGTGACCACCGGCCAGAAGTACGGCGCCTCGCTCGACTTCGTGCCGCTGCCCAAGAAGATCGTCGCGGCCGACCAGCGCCTGATCAACGGGCTCTAGGTCGGAGCGGCCAACGCCGCAGCGACACCTCGGGCCCCGGTCGACCGACCGGGGCCCGAGTGCGTTCAGCCGTCGGGGCGGGGGCCTCCGCCGGGTCAGAGCGCGGGCAGCGCCCCGTGGGCGCCGACGACGCGGTCGAAGCGCCAGCCACGGAGCTGTTCGCGGCTGCCGGCGAGGCCGACGACGACGGCACCCGTGCGCTGCTCGATCGCGGCGAGCAGTTCGGCGAGCCGGTCGCTCAGCGCCCGCCCGCGCGGCCCGTCGTCCATCCGCGGGTCGACCGTGCCGTCCTCGACGAGGACCGTGACACGGTGGGGGTGGCGCAGGGCGATCTCCTCCACGAGCTGTTCGTCGCTGTCGGTCGCTTCGAGGATGGCGAGGATGTCACTCATGTCAGCGAGCATGCTCCCGGTCAGTTAAACGGTGCTTAAGGCGGAGTAGGAGTTCCATCGCAACTCGCTCTACCCTCAACTCCCGTGCCCGAACTGCCGGAGGTCGAGATCACCGCGCGGTTGATCGGCGCCGCGACGGCGGGCGCTGAGATCGAATCGGTGCTCACACCCGGCATCAACGCCGTCCGGACCTTCGACCCTCCGCTGCAGGCTCTCGTCGGCGGTCACATCGTCGGCATCCGGCGCCGCGGCAAGCTGTTCCTGATCGACGTCGACGGGCCCCCAGCCAGCTCAGGATCGGCGGCCGGTCCAGCGGGACCGGCCGCCGCCCACACGCTGCTCGTCCACCTGATGTCGGCCGGCCGCCTACAGCTGTTCGAGCGGCGCGCGTCGCTGCGGGACCGGACCTCGCGTGTGCTGCTGCGGCTCGCCGGCGGGGAGCGGGAGCTGCGCCTGCGGGAGTTCGGGACCCGGCAGCGGGCGTGGGTGAAGCTCCTGCGCTGGGAGGACGTCGAGCGCGAGGAGACGCTCGCCGAGCTCGGGCCCGAGGCCTGGCCGGACCCGCCGGACCCCGACGAGCTGCGGCGGCGGCTCGACCAGCCCCGCCCGCTCTACGCGGTGCTGCGCGACCAGCACGTCATCGCCGGGATCGGCCGCTCCTGGGTCGACGAGATCCTGCACACGGCCCGGCTCTCCCCCTTCAAGCGCGGGGCCGACCTGACGGGCGACGAGGCGGTGGCCCTGCGTGAGGCGATCCGGGGGCGCCTCGGCGACGCGCTCACCCACTACGAGCAGCACCTCGCCCTGCCGCTGCCGGACAAGCTGCCGCTGCCCCTCACGGTGCACCGGCACAACGGCGAGCCGTGCCCGCGCTGCGGCACGACGATCGAGGCCGTCTTCTACGAGGACTACGTGATGTGTTATTGCCCCGTGTGCCAGACCGACGGCAGGGTGCTCAAGGACCGGCGGCTGAGTCGGCTCCTGAAGTAGCCGCCGCGAACCGGCGCTCCGCCTCGGCGCGGCTTCCGATCCGCTGCTCCTCCCAGCCGATCCCGGCGAGGCGCAGGGCGTCGTTGATCACGGAGTCGGCCGGGATGACGAGGGCGAGCTGCTGGCCGTGTCGGCGCAGGTCGGCGCGCAGGCTGTGGACGAGGTGCATGCCGGCGCTGTCGAGGTAGTCGACCTCGCTCAGGTCGAGCACCAGGCCGAGCGCCTGGTTGCTCACCGCCGCCCCGATCTGACGGCGGACCTCCGGCACATTGGACAGGTCGACGTCGCCGCTCAGGGAGACGTAGACGATCCCGCGCTCGGTCTCGATCCTCAGGGCGGGTTCGGTCACGCCCGGTCGATCCTCCGGCGCATCACGATCTCCGTGCCCTCCTCGCCGGTCCGCACCTCGCAGGTGTCCATCGCATTGCGCATGATGGTCAGCCCGCGCCCGCGGTGCTCGCCGCGGGCGGGCCGCCAGCGTCCGCGGTCAGCGACGAGCACCTCGATCGTGTCGCCGACGCGCTGCGCCCGCACGCGCAGGGCGCCCTCGTCGATGCCATAGGCGTGCTCGACGGCGTTGGAGCACGCCTCGCTCACGGCGATCAGGATCTCGGTGGCGACCGTCTGGTCGACGGATTGATTCCAGAGCCAGCGGTTGAGCATCCGGCGCATGCCCGAGAGCATCGCCGCCTGTGCCGGCAGCTCGAGGTCGAGCCGCTCCGGGATCGGCTCGTTCTGCACGGCGATCACGGCGATGTCGTCGCGCGGGCCGCGCTGGGGGACGAGCCGATCCATCGCGAGCAGGCAGGCGTCCTCCGCCGTCTGGGACCCGCTCACCGCGTCGAGCAGCTCGCCCAGGCTGTGGGTGAGGGGAACGCCCGGGCGCTCGATCAGGCCGTCGGTGTAGAGAAGCAGGGTGGCCCCCGGGGGGAGCGCGAAGCGGTGCTCGGGGACGGTCCGGTGGTCGTAGGCGCCGATCGGCGGGGCGGGCGGGATGTCGACGCGCCGCGGTGGGCCGTCGGCGGGCACGAGGACGGGGGGAAGGTGACCGGCGCTCGCCGCACGGACCGTGCCGGTCTCGGCGTTCACCACGGCGTAGGCCACGGTCGCCATCGCGTGATCGCCGAGGCTTCGAGCGAACCGGTCGACGCGCTCGAGCGTGCGTGCCGGATCCTCGCGGTCGAGCGCGTAGGCGTGCAACGCGGTGCGCAGCTGGCCCATCAGCGATGCGGCGGCCAGGCCGTGGCCGACCACGTCACCGATCGCGATGCCGATCTCACCCCGGCCGAGGTCGATCAGGTCGAACCAGTCGCCGCCCACCTCCTCGCGGGCGGGCAGGTAGCGCGCGGCGACGGCGATGCCGGCCGTGGCGGTGAGCTGGCGGGGGAGCAGGCTGCGCTGGAGCAGGACGGCGTTGGCGTGCTCGCGCACGAGCGCGCTCAGCAGGCGGGCCCGCTCGATGGCGGGACCGGCCCGGGCGGCGGCGAGCTCGAGCACGGCGAGGTCGCGCACGTCGAAGCGTCGCGGCGTCAGCGAGCCGACGTGCAGCACGCCGATGAGGTCGCCCTCGACGATCAGCGGCACGCCGAGGAGCGAGCGGATGCCCTTCTCGCGCAGGATCGGGTTGACGACGTCCGCATGGTCGACGTCGGCGATGAAGATCGCCACCCGCTCCTGGGCGATCCGGCCGGCGAAGCCCCGGCCGACCGGGACGCGGACGCCCTGCTCGACCTCCTCCTCGATCCCTCGGGCCGCGGTGGCGACGAGCTGGTCGGCCTCGTGATCGAGCAACAGGATCGCGGCGGTGTTCACGTCGAGGAGGTCGCGTACGCGCACGAGCAGCTCGTCGAGCAGCTCCTCGAAGGGAAGCTCGGACAGGGCGGGGTCGCTCAGCCGGACGAGGTCGCGCAGCTGCCGCGCCGGGGTGACGATCGAATCGTCAAGCTCCAACGCGACCTGGCCGACCCCGAGGTTGCGCCTCGCCGGTCGGGTTGCGTCCGTCTTGTCCTGGGTGGGCACGACCAGCTCTCCACTACCTCGGCCGCGGATCGGCAAACCTCGCGGGTTCAGTCGCGAGAGCCGTCAGCGACCGGCTCGCTGCAGGCAGGGACCCAACCCTAGCGGGCGACGCGGCTTTAAGATGTCCCCATGACACTCAACGTTGGCGATCGCGCTCCCGACTTCACCCTGCCCGACCAGGAGGGAAACGCCGTGACGCTCTCGGCGCTGCGGGGCAAGCCGGTCGTGCTCTACTTCTACCCCAAGGCCGACACGCCCGGCTGCACCACCCAGGCCTGCGGCATCCGCGACCATCGCGCCGACTACGCACGGATCGGCGCCACCGTGCTCGGCGTCTCGCCCGACCCGGTCAAGCCGATCGCCAAGTTCGCCGGCAAGTACGGGCTCGAGTTCCCGCTCCTCTCCGACGAGGATCACAGCGTCGCGGAGGCGTACGGGGTGTGGGTCGAGAAGTCGATGTACGGCCGCACCTACATGGGCAACGAGCGCACGACCTTCGTGATCGCCGCCGACGGGACGATCAGCCACATCTTCCGCAAGGTCAAGCCGGCCGAGCACGATCAGCAGGTGCTCGCCGCGCTGGCGGGCTAGCCGATCTCTGCGGCCGGCAGCTGGAACTCGCCCGTGATCGGCTCGGCGGCCGGGGTGCGCGCCACGACCCGGCACATCTGGAGGTAGGCGAGCGCGCCGACGAGGGCGAGGCCGGCCTCCCATTGGAAGCTTGCGTGGTAGGCGGCTCTCAGGGGCGCGACGCCACCGGCGCCGCCGCGCAGCTGCGCCTGCAGCATGATCGCCGCGATCGCGGTGCCGAACGACGCGCCGAGCCGCATCGTCACCGTGACCAGCGGCGAGCCATGGGAGATCTCGTGGCGCGCGAGACCGAAGTAGCTCGCGGCCGTGGCCGGTACCCAGCTGACGCCCGCGCCGAACCCGGCGACGAGCAGGATGAGACAGACCAGGGGTGCGGACGCGGTGGCGCCGAACCGGGCGACCAGCATCGTCGTGCCGACGAGGACGAGCGCGCCGATCGCGCCGAGCCCCCGGGCACGAGGCCCGTCACCCAGGCGTCCGCACAGCCACATCCCGACCGCGGTCCCCAGGCCCTGCGGCGCCATGAGCAGGCCCGCGGAGAGCGGGTCGAGCCCGCGCAACTGCTGGAAGGAGAGCGGCAGCAGCACCAGCACGCCGAACCAGGCGACGTCGACGAAGAAGAGGGTGGATAGCGCGGCGCCGAACGTCGGTCGGGCGAACAGGCGCACGTCGAGCAGCGGGCGCGCGGAGCGCAGCGCGTGACGAACGAAGTCGGCACCCAGCAGCACTCCCGCGAGCAGCGGCAGGAGCGCGCTCGGGGAGAGCGGGCTGCCCGTCTGCTCCGCCTGGGTGAGGCCGAAGATGATCGCGGGCACGCCGAGGCTCAGCCGCAGGAGGCCGCCGAGATCGAGCCGTCCGGCCGGGCGGCTCGGCGTCTGCGGCAGCAGGTAGAGCGCCGCGACGGTGGCGATCAGGCTGATCGGCACGTTGACCATGAAGATCCACCGCCACCCGAGCCCCTGGAGGATCGCGCCTCCCAGGGAGGGACCGATCATCGAACCGATCGAGCTGAACATCCAGATGCGACTCACCATCTTCCCCATGCGGCTGGTCCCGGCCACCTCCGCGGCGATGAGCTGACCGAGCGGGACCAGCATGCCGCCCGCCACGCCCTGCAGCAGACGGCAGGCGACGAGCATCTCCAGGGAGCCGGCGAGCGCGCAGAGCGCCGAGCTCAGGCCGAACAGCGCCAGGGACGCCACATACACCTGGCGCGCGCCGAAACGGCGGGAGGCCCAGCCACTCACCGGGATGACGCCGGCCACGGTCAGCAGGTACGCGCTGATCACCCACTGCACGCCGGCCACCGACGCGTGCAGGTCACGCTCGAGCGTGTTGAGCGCGACGTTCGTCACCGTCGCGTCGACCGCGGACATGGCGGCCCCGAGGCAGACGATGATCAGCGCGTTGCGGATCGTGCGAGCGTCACCCCGAACCGCCGGGGGCGGCTCGGGCCGGTGCAGCATCCGCCGCAGGTCCAGATCGTGCCCGCGTCGGCGACGATGCAGGGAGGTTCGCTGGACGGAATTGGCCACCCGTCCAATCTAGGCGCGAACTATGATGCTCGCAAATGAACTGTTTTGGCAGTTTTGATCGATGTCAGTAACCGTAGATCCGATCGACCCGCGCACGCTCCGGGCGCTGGTGGCGGTGGCCGACACCGGTTCGTTCCGAGCGGCGGCGCGCTCCCTCGGCTACACGCAGTCCGCGGTCTCGCATCAGATCGCGGCGATCGAGCGGCGCCTCGGCGTGACCGTGTTCGTCCGTCCCGGGGGGCGAGGCAAGGTGGGACTGACCCCTCACGGCGAGCTCGTCTACCAGCATGCGCAGCGGGTGATGGCGGCCAACCAGGCGCTCGATGCCGATATCCGGGCCGCGCTGGCGGGTGAGCGCGGGACGCTGCGGATCGGGCTCTCGCAGAGCACGTGCGCGATGGTGGCTGCACCGCTCGCGTATCTCCGTCGCACCAGTCCGGGCATCGATGTCTCGTTGATCAACGCCGCCACGTCGGAGACGCTCGTGCAGCAGCTGCACCACGGACAGGTCGACATCGGGCTCTACATCAACGTCGAGGCGGACGAGCGGGTGGTGACCACCCCGCTGTTCGAGGACACGTGGGTCGTGATCGCCCACCGGGACAACCCGATCGCGGCCTCCAGCTCAATCACGCTCGACGCTCTTGACGGTGCGGACATGATCGCCTGGCATCAGCGCTGGCGCGCTCAGGCCAACCTCGAGCGGCTCTGGAGGCAACGCGGGGTCCGGCCCCGCATCATCTACCGGACCGACGACAACCTGATGATCCAGGTCCTGGTCGCCAACGACCTCGGCTGTGCCTGCCTGGGCGCGCTGTCCTCGGCCGACCTGATCGATCCCCGGCTACGCCGGCTCGCCCTGCGCGACGAGGTTCCGCCGCGCACGCTCTCGCTCTGCTGGGCGCGCGATCGCGAGCTGCCTCCGGCCGCCGTCGTGCTGAGCGATGCCATTCGACGTGCGGCGGCCCAGCAGTCACCCGCGGCCAGCCTCTAGCGCGCCGCGCCCCCGTTAGCCCGAGACCGGCCAGTTCGCTTCGGCGCGGACACCGTCGCCCTCCGCCGGCTTCGGGCCGCCGATCGCGATGACGTCGAGACCGTCGGGGCCGGCCGCAAAGGCCCGGACCACCTCGGGTGCGACGCGGATCACATCCCAGGTCCGGAGATCCTCGATCTCATCGTCCAGCAGGATCTGTCCCGAGCCGGCCACGACGAGATACGCCTCCTCCTGTTCCCGGTGGCTGTGCGCCATCGGACTGCGCAGGTTCGGCGCGTATCGAAACAGACTCACCCCGAGGTCCCGCGAGCCCAGCTGCTCGCGAGCGAACCGCCCCTCGAGCCCCTCGACCCGGCCGGCGACGGAGTCCTCGACCTCGAGCAGATTGACCTTCGCGAACCGGGACATGGCGCTCCTTGGCGTGACGGGCGAACAGAAGAGAAGCGGAACCCTAGCTGCCGGCGCCGCCGGGTGCGCGGGCCGGGTTGGAGCTTCGCCCCGCGGACGGAGCCCTCGGGTCGCGGGCGGCGACGCGTCGGGTCGCGCCGCCGGGCAGCCGTGGCGCCGTTCTGGTTCTGTATCGCGCATGGCTCCGGCGCCAATTGACCGCGCGCAGCGACGCGTCGCACTGCTGGTCGCCGGCTGCTTCTTCATGGAGATGCTCGATGGGACGATCGTCACGACCTCGGCGCCGAGGATCGCGCGGGCGCTGCACGTGTCGGCCGGCAGCATCGCGCTCGTCATCACCGCCTACCTGGTGACGCTGGCGGTGCTGATCCCGCTGAGCGGTTGGATGGCCGCGCGCTTCGGTGGCCGCGGAACCTTCCTGGCGGCGATCATCATCTTCACGCTCGCCTCGGTTGGCGCCGCCGCGTCCACGAGCCTCGCCGAGCTCGTGGTGATGCGCGTCGTGCAGGCGCTCGGCGCCGCGATGATGGTGCCGGTGGGCAGGCTGCTCGTGCTGGCCAAGGCAGACGCCTCGAACCTCATCCGCCTGACTGCGCTGCTCGTCTGGCCCGGACTGCTCTCGCCGGTCGTGGCGCCCCTCCTCGGTGGCCTCATCACCACCTACGCCAGCTGGCACTGGCTGTTCCTGATCAACCTCCCGCTCGGCGTCGCGGCGACGCTGATCGCATGGCGCATCGTGCACCCGCCGCCACTCCCGGCGCCCGGCCGGCTCGATCTGGTCGGCCTGGCCCTGACCGGGCTCGGGCTCGGGGGGCTGACGTTCGCCGCCGACCTGCTCGCGACGGCCCACACGGACTGGACGCTCACCGCCGCGATCGGCCTGTCCGCGGTCGGGCTGTCGGCCGCCGCGCTCGTGCATCTCATGCGAGCCGAATCGCCGCTCGTCGATCTGCGCCTGACCCGCATCCACAGCTTCCGCTCGGCGCTCGCCGGCTCGATCTTTCACTGGATCGCGTTGAACGCCGCCCCATTCCTCGCGCCACTGCTGTTCGAGGAGGTGTTCCACTGGAGCGCTGTGAAGGCCGGCTCGCTCGTGCTGTTCATCTTCGTGGGCAACGTCGGGATCAAACCGGTCACCACGTGGCTCTACTCGCGCCTCGGCTTCCGGCCGGTGCTGGTCGCATCGACCGCGGGCATGGCGGCGTCACTGGCGCTCCTGGGCGTCGTCGGCATCGGGACGCCGATCGTCGTGCTCGCGCTGATCCTGGTGCTCGGCGGCGTCGGCCGCTCGATCGGGGCGACCGGCTACTCGACCGTGATCTTCAGTGACATCCCGCCCGGCGAGATGCGCCACGCCAACACGCTCGTGGTCACCGTCCAGCAGCTCGGCGCGAGTTGGGGCGTCGCCGCGGGCGCGGTCGCGCTCCGGCTCGGGACTCCGGTCGGACGGTGGTTCGGCGCCGCTCCGGGCGGCCACACCGAGTACACGGTCGCCTTCGGGCTCATCGCGGGCGTGGCGCTGCTCGCGACCCTCACGACGCTGCGCATGCACCCGAGCTCGGGTGACGCGCTGCGGGGTGACCGCGCAAGCCGGACGCAACCGCCGGATCCCTGACGGCGTGCGCCGGGCGGCGGTGCGGCGAGTCAGCCCGCCGCATCCGGCGCGGCGCGTCCGAGGTCGCCCCGGTCCCGGGCGTGCCGCGCCAGTTCGACGAACGCCTGCGTGAGCCGGCTTGCTCCGGTGGCGCGCCAGATGAGGGCGACGCTCGTCGATGCCCGGGGTTCGGCGAGCGGACGGACCGCGATCCCCGGCAGGTCGTACGGAGCGTTGCTGGCGGTGAGCAGGGTCCAGGCCGTTCCGCTGGCGATCGTGGCCAGCGCCTCCTGGAGGTTGTGGAGCTCGGGGCCGAGCCGCGGTTCCAGGCCGGCGTCGTGGCAGAGCTTGAGCAGCTCCTCATGGATCCCCGGGTTGGCGTGCCGCGGGCCGAGGATCAGCGGCAGCGACGCGAGGGCGATCAGCCGCAGCTCGGGTTGGGCGCAGAGTGGGTGACCCTCGGGCAGCGCCACGCAGAGGGGCTCGCTCCACAGTGGCAGCGAGCGCAGCCCGGTCAGTTCGAGGGGGGCGCGAACGAACGCGACGTCGAGCTCCCCGGCTCGTACGGCGTCGAGCTTGGCGGGCGTGTGGAGCGCCCGGAGGCGAACGCTGGCCCCGGGACGCCGCTCGGCGAACCGGGCGAGCAGCAGGTTGAGGTTCTGGCCGATGCCCTCGGAGGTCCCGACGCGCAGCACGCCCTGGTCGCCCCGGATGAGCGCCGCCGCCCGGCGGGCGAGCTCATCCCGCGCCGCGAGCGCCTGACGAGCGGCGGGCAGCAGCTCCGCCCCCGCCCCGGTCAGCGCGACATGATGGCTCGAGCGCTCGAACAGGACGACGCCGAGCTCCTGCTCGAGGCGGCGCACGAGCTGGCTGACGGCCGGCTGCACGACGTCCAGGCGCTCGGCGGCACGGCCGAAGTGAAGCTCATCGGCGACGGCGACAAAGGCGGCCAGTTGGCGCAGCTCCATCGCGGCGACGATAGCGCCACGTGATCGCAGCCAGCACGTCGGGGCCATTGCCGATGCGGGCGCGCTGGCCTGAACTACCGGGTGCAACCAGACGACGAAAGGAGCGGTGAGGTGTTTGCGCTGATTCGGGACGGACGGGTTGACCCACCGGTCTCGCTGGCCGAGGTGCCAGAGCCGGAGCCCGCCGAGGACGAGGCGGTGGTCGAGGTGCGCGCCAGCTCGCTGAACCGGGGCGAGCTGGCGCTGTTGGCCGCCCGCCCCGACGGATGGCGGCCGGGGCAGGACCTGGCCGGGGTCGTCACCCAGGCGGCCGCGTCGGGTGAGGGGCCGGGTGTGGGAACACGCGTCGTCGGGGTCGCCGAAGGCGGCGCCTGGTCGGAGCGGGTTGCCGTCGCGGCCGGGCGGCTCACGGCGCTGGAGGAGGGCGTCTCGTTCGAGGACGCCGCCACGCTCGGGATCGCCGGGCGGACCGCGCTGAACATCGTGCGGCTCGCCGGCCCGATCCTCGGCCGGCGGGTGCTCATCCTCGGAGCGAGCGGCGGGGTCGGCCACCTCGCGGTGCAGCTTGCCGCCGCGGCGGGAGCGCGTGTGACCGCCCACGTGCTGGCGGGCGAGGAGCCCGAGCCGTCGGCGTTTGATGTGGTCCTCGACGGAGTGGGGGGAGCGTCACTCGGGCGAGCGGTCCGCGCGATCCGACCCGGCGGCACGATCGTGCTGTTCGGCGCCACCGATCCCGAGCCGGCGACCCTCACCCTGCTCGATTTCATCGGCCACGAGGGAGCCCGGATCCAGACCTACTTCTCCTACGCGCAAGCGCACCCGAACGGCGTCGCCGGTGACCTGCGGGCGCTCGCCGAACTGCTGCAGCAGGGCCGTGTGAAGCCCACGATCGGCGTGACCGTCGACTGGCGTGACGCCGACCGAGCGCTCGTGGCCCTGCGGTCCGGAGAGGTGGCCGGCAAGGTCGTGCTGACGTTTCCCGCCCGCAGCCGGACGGCCGAGGAGGAGCCACGGACGGTCGCTGCCGCCGCCCCGGCATCCGCCGGGGGGTGAGGACGCCCGCGGCTCACGGGATGACGACGATCAGCTTGGCGCCGGAGTCGATGATCCGGGCGGCCGCACGGTCGGCCGGGGCGAGGATCACGTGGTGGGGTGCGAGGAAGCGTGTCAGGAGCTGTGCCTGATGACGGTCGCCGCGGGCGTAGATGATCTCGTAGCTCGTCGGCGCTCCCGAGGTGAGGTTGCCCGTGGCCGCCACCCGGATGTGCTCCCGGGCGAGGCGCGCGGCGAGGTGATGGGCGGCGTGGGGGGTGTGCCCCGCGTTGAGGACGGCGACGAGCGCGGTGGGTGCCGGTCGGGTGACGCCGCCACCGGCGTGCCGTGGCCGGCCGGCGCCGAGGGCGACGTAGACGCCGGCGGCGATGATCACGAGTCCCACGGCGATTCCGATCGCCACGGCGGCCCCCCGCCACGGTCGTGATCGGTGGAGACGGACGCCGCTGCCGGCGGCGACGGTTCCCAGCGCACCCCCCGGCGCGCCGCTGACCGCGAGCCGTCCCGACGCCGGCTGCGCCGCCACCGCCGCCAGGAGCTGATGCTCGAGGGTTGCCGCAACCCGTGCGGTGGTGTCCGCTCGTTCGTTGAGGGCGTGGAGACGCCGGCGGTTGCGGTAGGTCAGGAACACGCCGAGCGGCAGCAGCAGGACCGCGACGAGTCCACCCAGCCGCCCGACGGAAATCAGCAACGGCGTCGCGGTGGCAGCGGGGGAGTCGGTCGCGACAGCTGGAACCGGAACCGAGGCCGCCCTGCGGATCGGCAACGTGTGGGCGTGGCGGATGGCGCCGATCGGCTCGGTCTGCTCGGCGATGGCGAGGATCTCGCCGTTACCGAGGCCGTCGGTCAGCGTGTTGTGGACCCAGTAGACGGCGCCGTACTGGCGCCAGGCCACCGTGGCGAGGTGGCCGCCGTCATAGAACAGCTGGTACGAGCGTCGTCCGACGCGGATGGTCTGGGTTGGCCTCGAGAGCAGCGGCGGGCCGGTCCAGGTGGTGCCCTGCACGTCGTAGTACTGGCCGAGCAGCCCGTTGGAGAACACCTCGACGTAGATTGGATAGGCACGGCCACCGGGAGCCCGGATCACGTAGCTGCGGATGCAGGGCTGCATCACCGTGGTGCACTGGGCCGCGACGGGATCCGCGCTTCCGGCCAGATCCTGGACCCTGGGGAACTCCGCGGTGAACGGGATATGCGGCGCGGCGGCCCGCTCGGCGGCGACATTGGAGCTGAGGGTCGCCGTCAGCGGCAGCTTCGCGAGCCCTCCGTGACGGTGGATCTTGTGCCCGATGGCGGCCACCTGCCGGGTCGGGATGATGTCGCCCCCGAAGAGGAAGTTGTGCACGCTGTCGTGGATCTGTTGCGCCGTCGCGGTGAGATCCGCCGTCGGACAGTCGACACCGTCACACGGGGTGGTCTGGAACGGGACCTGCCTGACCCGGAGTCCCTGCGCGCTGATCAACAGATTCGCGAGATTCAGAATCTCGCTGCTGCTCCGCAGCCCCGGGTCGGTCCGCACGGACTGCCCGAAGATCTTCTCGAACTCGCCGATGTTGCCCGCCAGCCGGGGCCCGTACTGCTGCTTGACGGCGAGCAGGAAGCTCTGATCGCGCGTATCGCGGATCTGCGAGGTGTCGGTGTGACGGTAGGAGACGAACTGTTCGGCCTCGCTTCCATTCAGGCACTGGTATCCGGGGAGCAGGTCGATGTTCTGGTACTGGGGCCCGCCGTCGGCGTTGTTGTGGTAATAGCGCTCGTCGATCGTGTCGTAGACGCAGCCGAGCTTGTTGATCGCGTTCTCGAACTGCGTGAACGTCGTGGCGATGACGTGGTTGACCGACAGGCCGGTGACCTGCTTGATCGTGCGCAGGAGCGTCGTGGTGCCGAAGGTGTAGGCCGAGTTCAGTCGGTTGGTGTAGGTCACGCCGTTTGGCTCGGTGACGTTGACCCACAGCTCGCGCGGGAGCGAGATCATCGAGATCCACGGCTTGCTCGGATCGAACCTCACGAGCAGCATCTCGTTGGCGAGATTCGGGACGTAGCCGCCCCGGTAGTCCTTGAACACCGAACGGGTGTCGTTCCCCACGAAGAGGATCGTCTCCGGGCGCCCGTAGCTCGTGGCCGCCAGGCTCCTCGAGTTGACGGCCAGTGGCTTGTTGACGCTGATGTCCTGGACGAACGTGTGGACCTGGTCGAGGACGAAGACGGCGGCGGCGCCCGCGCTCGCGAGCAGCAGGATCACGCAGCCGAGCGCCATCCGCCACCAGATCCGCCGGGGTCGCCGCTCGGGCGGCAGGCGCGGGGGCTCACTCCGCGACAGGTTGGTGCGCGGGGGCCGAGGTGGGTCCTTCAGCAGGCTCATGGGCGGGCGTATACAGGTCCCGGGCGGCTGGCAGCACGGCCACCCCCGGGCTCGGGGGACCGACAACGACGTATCCGACAGCGACGTATGAAAGATCGAAGATCTGTGCGCACGTTAAAGCGCGTCCGGAAGCCGGCCCGTGGGGCGGCTCCGGATGACCCTGGCACCGGTCGGCGGGCCGCGGACCCGCGGCTCAGTCGCCCTGCCGCTGATAGCGCCGCAGGGCGACCACCGCCCAGATCGTCTCGACGACCCCGAACGGCCAGGTGCCGGACAGGAATCCGTACGCGCTTGACATCAGGCAGCCGAGTGCGAAGGCGAGGACGTAGCGACGGTGACGGCCCTCGAGCGCGTACATGCACATCATGAAGGTGACGGCGCAGGCGCCGTAGATCGTCAGCACCCGCCGAGTCTACGGCCCGGTGCTCGTGCCGCGGCCCGCGTCTGCCGATAGCTGCAACGTGTCGACTCCCGCCATCTCGCCCGCCTACCAGCAGATCGTCGACTGGTACCGCAGCTTTCAGCACGCCCAGGGCTCGCGGCCGGTCCCGCTCCTGGTCACGCACGGCGCCCCGGACGAGGCGGCCGACCAGCCGAAGGCGACCGACCCCTCGACCCCGACGCTCGACATCATCGCCTGAGCCGGCCGTCTCCGCTCAGGCGCCCCGCCCGCTCCACAGCAGCTCGGCGTTGTCCTGCAGGCACTGGTCGGAGCGGTGCATCGCCAACCCGCGGAACTCCGCGAGCGTCACGTGGCGGGCGGCCTGCATCTCGCCCCCGAGGTCGACGGCCTCGCCGGCCAGCTCCACCTCGAGCGCGAGCTTGAGCCACGGGTACCGGCCGTTCGTCGCCCGTCCGACGCACGGGTGGATCCTCGAGCTGTCGATGCGCGTCACCTCGACGTTCAGCTCCTCGCGGATCTCCCGCCGCAGGCACTCCTCGAGCGTCTCGTCGTGCTCCCAACCCCCGCCCGGCAACTCCCAGGTCCCGTCCCGATTCTGGATGGCGAGCACGCGATCCCGCCCGTCGAAGACGAGCGCCTTCACCGAGACGCGGTAGAACGTGCTCGGCAGCGGGCCCGCCGGGGCGATCGGCTCGGGCGGCCGTTCGCCGCTCACCGGAACCAGTACCGCCGCTTCGGCGTCCCATCGCCCGAGGCCACGGACTCGAACACGCCGCCGCATCCCTCGATCACGCCCGCGGAGGCGACGTTGCTCACATCGCAGGTCACGAGCACCTCGTCGATCCCGACGGAGCGCGCGATGATGAGCCCCTGACGGAGGATCTCGCTCGCGTAGCCGCGCCGGCGCAGCTCCGGCACGACCGCGTAACCGATGTGGCCGCCGTAGGTCGCCAGCCAGCTGTTGAGCTCGTGCCGCACGGAGATCCGTCCCACGAGTCGACCCTCGACCGTCGCGGCGAGGAACGTCGAGGGCACCCACTGGCCCGGCAGCCGCTCCCCCCGGCGGTTGGCCTCGCGACGCTCCAGGTACCGGCGCCACGGCTCGCCGTCGGTGTAGTCGAGCAGGAACGGGAACCCCTCGGGCCGCATCGCCGCGTGCGCTGCGCGAGCGGGCGACTCATCCTCGGGCCGGAAGGGCCGCAGCCGCAGCAGTTGCGGGAGCAGCGCACGCTCGATCCGCTCACGGTCCATCCCCGGCAGCCTAGCGGTCGCCGGACGGTCCGGTCGAGTCTCAGCGTCGGTTGACTGCGCGGACTACGAGAGCCCCTCGCGCGCCTCGCGCACGAGGGTCACCGCCTCCGGGAACACGACCGCCATGACCGCGCGGAGCTGCTCGGCCTGTTGCTCGGTCGTGCCCTGGATGTTCACGCGGTTCATCGCGGCGACCGTCAGGTCGACCGCCAGCTTGATCGCGTTGTCCGCCCAGGCGAGACGCTGGGCTCCCTGCATCTGCTCGGCGAACTCACCGAGTCGCCGCTGGATCTCGTCGGGGTCACCGAAGAGACCGCCGAAGCCGCTGCCTTCCATCCCTTCATCGTACTCCGCGTGGGCGGCGACCCCGCCCCGCGCGGGATCCTCGAGACTCCCGCCGCGCGCTCCCGCCCCGCTCGCTCTAAGATCGCGCCTCACATGACGACCGTCGCCGAACAGGTGAAGTACGAGTCGGGGCTGCGCTTCCGCTACGCCGTGATCGCCTTCGGCGCGGCCGTCCTGCTCGTCGTCTCGCAGCTTCTGCAGCTCTCCGGCACCCAGCCCGCGGTGAGCGAGGCGACGGTGACGCTGATCACCGAGAACGCACGGGCGACGACCGACGTGATCGGCGCGGCCCTCGACATGTGCGGGTTGCTCGCCCTCGCCGCGCTGCTCTTCTGGCTGCACCGCCGCGCGCAGGCCCGTCAGCCGGAGCTGCGCTCGGCCACCCGCTGGACGGCGAGCGCCGGCGCGGTGCTCGCCGCCGTGATGGCGCTGCTCTACACGGTCCTCTTCACCATCAAGGCGCACCAGTTCGTCTCGACCGGCGACCAGAGCTGGCCCCAGGCCGACCACCTGTTCAACTCCGCGCTCTGGTTCGTGCCGCAGCTCGTGCTCGAGCTCGGCAACCTGCTGCTCGCGGTCGGGGTGATCCTCGTCGCCCTCAGCGTCATGCGCGTCGGGCTCGTCCCCCGCATCGTCGGCTACGCCGGTGTCCTCTCCGGTGCGCTCTTCATCATCGGCGTTCCGGTCCTGACCCCGGTCATCCAGGGGTTCTGGCTTGCCGCGACGGCGGTCCTGCTCGCCCGCCGCTGGCCGAGCGGCGACCCGCCCGCCTGGGAGTCCGGCACCGCCGTGCCGTGGCCCCCGTCGGCCTCGACCCAGGCTCGGGCGGACGCTCGCGCCGCCCGCGGCCAGCGCGGCCAGCGCCCCCGCCGCGTCTCGGACAAGGACGTGCTGGCGGCCGTCGAGCAGAGCGAGACCCCGCCCAATCCCCGCGCGGGCCGCTCGAAGCGCAAGCGCCGCAAGTAGGGCGCCGGGCCGGCGCCCGTGGGGGCTGGCCCGCTGGCTCAGCCCCCACGCCGGAGCGCCACCCACGCCCCGGGTTCACTCCTCGATCGACGCCTGCTCGGCTCGGATCTTCTCCTCGAGCGCGGCCATCACCGTCGGGTCGCGCAGGGTGGTGACGTCGCCGAGCGCCCGCCCCTCGGCGATGTCGCGCAGGAGGCGGCGCATGATCTTGCCCGAGCGGGTCTTGGGCAGGTCGTCGGCCCAGATGATCCGCTTGGGCCGGGCGAACTTGCCGATCCGCTCCGCGACCTCGGCCCGCACCAGCGACTCGACCTCGTCGGAGCCGTCGAGCTCCCCCTGCAGGGTGACGAAGGCGGTGATCGCCTGCCCGGTGAGCTCGTCGCTCTGGCCGATGACGGCCGCCTCGGCGACCGCCTCGCAGGCGACGATCGCCGACTCGAGCTCGGCGGTGGAGAGGCGGTGGCCCGACACGTTGACGACGTCGTCGATGCGCCCGATCACCCAGAAGTAGCCGTCCTTGTCCCGGCGCGCGGCGTCCCCGACGAGGTAGGTCTCGTTGCCAAAGCGCCGGAAGTACGTCTCGACGAACCGCTCGTCCTCCTTGTACAGGGTGCGGAGCATCGACGGCCACGGGCGCTTGAGCACGAGCAGGCCCTGGCCCTCCTCGATCGGCGTCCCGTCCCGCTCGTCCACCACCTCGGCAAGGATCCCGGGGAGCGGCCGCGTGGCCGATCCGGGCTTGGTCGAGGTGATGCCGGGCAGCGGCGAGATCATGATCGACCCGGTCTCGGTCTGCCACCACGTGTCGACGATCGGGCAGCGCTCCCCGCCGATCACCTTGTGGTACCACAGCCACGCCTTGGGGTTGATCGGCTCGCCGACCGTCCCCAACAGCCGCAGCGAGCTGAGATCGAACTTGCCGGGGTGCTCGGGCCCCCACTTGATGCACGCCCGGATCGCGGTCGGGGCGGTGTAGAAGATCGTCGCGCGGTAGCGCTGCACGAGCTCCCACCAGATGCCCCGGTGCGGGTAGTCCGGCGCGCCCTCGTACATGATGCTCGTCGCGGCGTTCGCGAGCGGGCCGTACACGATGTAGGTGTGGCCGGTGACCCAGCCGACGTCCGCGCAGCACCAGTAGGTGTCGGTGTCGGCGTGGAGGTCGAAGACGTTCTGGTGGGTGCTCGACGCGCCGACGAGATACCCGCCGGTGGTGTGCAGGATCCCCTTCGGCTTCGCCGTCGATCCCGAGGTGTAGAGGATGTAGAGCGGATCCTCGGCGTCCATCTCCTCGGGCGGGCACTCGGGGTCCGCCGCCTCGACGATCTCGTGGTACCAGACGTCGCGCCCCTCCCGCATCTCGCAGGGGGTGCCCTTGGCCCGCACGACGATGATGTGCTCGAGGTGGTCGAGGTCGCCCATGTGCTGATCGACCTGCTGCTTGACCGCGGCGACGTTGCCCTTGCGCGCCGCGCCGTCCACCGTGATCAGCGCCCTGGCCTGGGAGAACTCCATGCGCTCCCGCACCGACTCGGCCGAGAACCCGCCGAACACGACGTTGTGGACCGCGCCGATGCGCGCACAGGCGAGCATCGCGACGACGACCTCCGGGATCATCCCCATGTAGATCCCGACGACGTCCCCCTTGCCGATGCCGAGCTCCTTCAGCGCGCTGGCGAACCGCTTGACCCGCGCGAGCAGGTCGGCGTAGGTGATCTCCTCCTCCTCGCCCTCCTCGCCGTGCCAGTGGTAGGCGACACGGCCGCCCAGGCCCGCCTCGACGTGGCGGTCCAGGCAGTTGTAGGAAACGTTCAGCTTCCCGCCGACGAACCACTTGTAGAACGGCGGGTTGGAGTCGTCCAGCACCTGGTCCCAGCGGCGGAACCAGTGCAGACGCTCCGCCTGACTCGCCCACCAGCCCTGCCAGTCGGCCTCGGCTCGCTCGTAGATCGCGGGATCGGTCAGGTTCGCCCTGGCCACGAACTCGGCCGGTGGATCGAACCGCTCGATCTCGAGCATCCCGGTGAGCTCCCGCTCGAGCTCGCCCTCCCCGCTCGTCATGTTCTCGGTAGCCATTCGCTTGCGTCTCCCTCTGTCAGAAAGCGGCCGCGCCCGACGGTCGTCGGGCGCGGTCCACGGCGGTTGCTCCAGGTACTGGTTTGCGCTCAGCCCACCGGCAGCACCGAGCGCTTGTACACGGCCTGCATGATGTCCGCGCAGGCGATGTACAGGGCCACGGCGCCCGTGGCGATCCCCACGTATCCGCCCGCATGGATCATCCCGCTGGAGTTGCCGGAGTTCCCGATCCCGAGCAGGATGAACGTCACGGTCAGCAGCAGGAACAGCAGCTGCAGGGCCCGTGGTGAGGCGAATGTGCAGAGGAACAGCATGCCGGTGAAGATGCCCCACATCCAGAGGTAGAGCCCGAGCAGCGACAGGACCTCGGTCTTGGGGAGCTGCGCGACGTTGAAGCTCACCAGGATGAAGAAGGAGATCCAGAAGGCGCCGTACGACGAGAACGCGACCGCGCCGAAGGTGTTGCCCGTCCGAAACTCCCACATGCCCGCCAACAGTTGGCAGATGCCGCCGAACCCCAACGCCATGCCGAGCACGATCGGGAACGAACCCGGACCGCCACCGACGATGTTGGCGTTGACGAAGCTCAGCACCAGCGTCGTCAGGCCGAAGCCCGAGAGGCCGAGGGGCGCCGGATTCGCCGGCAGCCAACCCGCGCCGCCGGTCATGCTCGAGGTGCCCGCCTGACGTCCGCTGGCGAGCCCTTCCTCGCTTACTGTGGCCAACTCTGCTCCCTTCCTCGCAGGACACGTGACATATGTCACATGCGTACAAGTTACCGCGTTGGGCAGACTGCATTCGCGCGCAGGAATCCCCAATCCTGTTGCGGTCCTGTACGGGTCGCCCCGAGGGGCCTCTGCGGTGGCCCTCCCGGGCGCGCCGAGCGTCACTTACGACCGGCGTTCCACTGAACGGATCGCGCTTTTGACGCCTGGGCTCGGAAGCGCCCCCACCGCGGCGTAGGGGCGGGACGGTCGGTAACCTCAGCCGGAGACCGACTCCCCAAGGAGGACCTACGTGGCCACCGCGACCGAACCCACCGCGACCTCGATTGCCGGCCTGCTCGGCGCCGAGGCGGATGACCTCCTCGGGCACCGCTGCCAGACGATCGACGCGTCGATGCTGCACCTGCCGGGCCCCGACTTCATCGAGCGGGTGATGCTCGACACCGATCGCAGCACCGCCACCCTCCGCTCGCTGCGCCAGCTGTTCGACCACGGGCGGCTGGGCGGAACGGGCTACGTCAGCATCCTGCCGGTCGACCAGGGGATCGAGCACAGCGCGGGCGCGAGCTTCGCGCCCAACCCGATCTACTTCGACCCCGAGCGGATCGTCGAGCTCGCCGTCGAGGGCGGCTGCAACGCCGTGGCCTCGACCTTCGGCGTGCTCGGGGCCGTCGCCCGCAAGTGGGCGCACCGGATCCCGTTCATCGTCAAGCTCAACCACAACGAGCTGCTCACGTATCCCAACCGCTTCGACCAGGTGATGTTCGGCAGTGTCAACCGCGCCTGGGAGATGGGCGCCGCCGGCGTCGGCGCCACGATCTACTTCGGCAGCGACGAGTCGACGCGCCAGCTGCAGGAGGTCTCCCAGGCCTTCGAGGAGGCTCACCAGCTCGGCATGTTCACCGTGCTGTGGTGCTACCTGCGCAACCCCGCCTTCAAGACGGCGGAGGCGGACTATCACCTCGCCGCCGACCTCACCGGCCAGGCGAACCACCTCGGGGTCACGATCCAGGCCGACATCATCAAGCAGAAGCTCCCGGAGAACAACAACGGCTACGGGGCGATGAACGCGAACGGCGGCTCGTACGGGAAGACCTCGTCGAAGGTCTACAGCGAGCTCACCACCGATCACCCGATCGACCTCTGCCGCTACCAGGTGGCCAACTGCTACATGGGTCGGGCCGGCCTGATCAACAGCGGCGGCGCCTCCTCGGGAGATTCGGATCTGGTCGAGGCGGTGCGCACCGCGGTGATCAACAAGCGCGCCGGCGGCACCGGACTGATCAGCGGCCGCAAGGCGTTCCAGCGCCCGATGGCCGAGGGCGTGGAGATCCTCAACGCGATCCAGAACGTCTACCTGGCGAACGAGGTGACGGTCGCCTGACCGTCACACCCGCCCGCCGGCCCGCTGGCCGGGCGGGCGGACCTACGCCCCGCTCAGGGTCGCCGGGGCGCCGTAGCGCGTGAGGACCTCCGGCAGGACGACCGTGCCGTCGTCCTGCTGGCCGTTCTCGAGCAGGGCGATCATGTGCCGCCACGTCACGGCGGTCCCGTTCAGCGTGTGCAGCGTCGCCGGCCGCCCGTCGGCCGGTCGGTAGCGGACCTCGAGCCGACGGGCCTGATAGTCGGTGGTGTTCGAGCACGAGGTGACCTCGCGGAACTGGCCCTGGCCGGGCATCCACGCCTCGCAGTCGTACTTCTTGGCCGCCGAGGCGCCGAGGTCGTCGACGGCGATGTTGACGACCCGGTAGGGGATCGCCAGCTCGGTGAGGATCGCCTCCTCGATGGCGAGGATGCGCTCGTGCTCCTCGGCGGAGCGGTCCGGCTCGACGAACGCGAACATCTCGAGCTTGTCGAACTGGTGGACACGGAAGATCCCGCGCGTGTCCTTGCCGGCGGCGCCCGCCTCGCGGCGGAAGCACGGGGAGAACCCGGCGTAGCGCAGCGGCAGCGCGTCGGCGTCGAGGATCTCGTCGCGGTGCAGCGACGCGAGCGCCACCTCCGAGGTTCCGACGAGGTACAGGTCGTCCTCGGGCAGCCGGTAGATCTGCTGCTCGGTGTCGGGCAGCATGCCGGTGCCGATCAGCGCCCGCTCGCGCACGAGCACGGGCGGAAGCACGGGCTCGAAGCCCTCGCCGATCAGCTTCGCGAGCGCGTACTGGACGAGGGCGAGCTCGAGCAGCACGAGGCCGCCCCGGAGATAGGCGAAGCGCGACCCGGAGAGGGCCGCGGCGCGCTCCATGTCGATCATCGGGCCGGCCAGCTCCAGGTGGTCGCGCCCGGTCCGGCCCGCCTCGCCGACCTCCCGGATCACCGTGTCGGCGGGCGGAGCGTCGTCGGCCGGAACGTTGGGCAGCCCCAGCAGCAGCTGGTCGAGCTCGCCTCGGAGGCTCGTCTCCAGCTCCGTCAGCTCGCGCCCCCGCGCGGCGAGCGTCGCCATCTGCTCGCGCTCCTCCGGGGTGGGGGCACCGCGTCGGCCCCGGCTCGCCCGGTTCTGCTCGGCGCGCAGCTCCTCGAGCTGGGTCGTCAGTCCGCGCCAGCGGCCGTCGAGCTCGAGCACCCGGTCGATCGCATCGGCGTCGACGTCGCCCCGGCGCGCCAGCGCGGCGCGCACGGCATCCGGCTCACTCCTGATCAACCTGATGTCGAGCATGCGTCTCCTCGGGGATCGCTCGCCCGGCGCCGCGCGGCCGGGCGATCAGCCGGACTTGCCGGCGAGCTGCGGCAGAGGCCCGGTGAGCGGCAGCGAGCTCTGCGGCTTCTTGGCGCAGGGGGTGGTGTTCGGCTGGATCGGCGCCTGCAGGCCCGCGTAGCGCGCGACGAAGTTCGCGATCTCCCGCGCCTGCTTGCCGACGACGATGTTCTGGGGCATGTAGGCCCCGGAGAACCCGCCGTTCTCGATCGCGTACAGGACGCGGATCGCCGGGCGCTCGCAGCGCACGTTGAAGTTCGGGCCGCTGATCGACAGGTACGTCCGCGGGTTCTGGCCCGAACCATGGGTTCCCGCGTAGGAGAGCGTGTGGCAGCCGCCACAGCGCTGGTTGAACAGCACGGCGGCCGATGAGTCGGCGGCGTAGGTCGGATCCGATTTCGGAACGGCGATGCGATTGGTGCCGCAGGCGGACACGACAAAGGCGACCGCGATCGCGGCGAGCAGCGGTGCGGCAGAGCGAATGGTGCGGCCCATGCCGGGCGGATCATACGGAACCGCCGCGCGGGAGGGTGCCACCCCGTCGGCGAGAAGGTGCCGTCGCGCTGACGGCGAATACCTCCCATGAGCCAACCCCGGCGTCGGTCGAAGTGACGCTCGCGCACTCGCTCGCTGTGGTGCGCGTCGTCTCACTGGCGGCAACCTCGAGATCGGCGCCGGGGCTCAACTCTCCTCGGTGGGCTCAGTGGGCGACGGCGGCGGCGCGGGCGATCAGCACGACGACGACGAGCGCGGCGAGCGTCATCGACCCGATCTCCCGTCGCATGATCGCCATGACGATCTCCCGTTGCTCCTGCTTCGGCAGGCGGCCCACGGCCTGGGCGTCCTCGATCTCCCGGGCATCGAGCACCATCGTGGCCGCCGAGAGCCGCAGCTGCTCGGCGATCAGGCCGACGACGAGCGGCAGGGCGCCGTAGAGGTAGTGCAGGTTGCCGGCGTGGCGGCCGAGCAGCAGCAGGATCCCACCGAGTGCGGCCTCGAGGGCCACCACCGCCTGTCCGCTGCGCAGCGTCCGCCAGAACCACGGGCTCGGGGTGCGGCGCAGCCAGGCGATCGAGCCCAGCAGGAAGGCGAGGGCGTTCAGCACGAGCGCCAGGATCCCGACAGCGATGTGGACATCCCTCACGGCTCGCGCACGATACCCCGCGGCGCGACGACACGGATGCGCCCCGCGCCACCGGAGCGCGGTCGGCGGCCCAAAGCCCAGTGTTTGAGGCAAAAATCACTAGCGGCTCCGGCCGGACCGCGCGACGGTTCGGGCTGTCGCGGTGGTAGAAATCATGCTGTGCTTCGGGATTACCTCCCCGCGATCGTCTTCGTCGTGCTCGGCGGCGCCGTCGGCGTCCTGTTCTCGTCCCTGAACCTGCTGACCGGCGTCAAGACCCGGCCGAACCTGAACCGGTCGACTCCGTACGAGTGCGGCCTCCCGTCGGAGATCCAGCGCGGCTTCCGCTTCGGGATCAGCTTCTACCTGATCGCGATGCTCTTCATCCTCTTCGATATCGAGGTGATCTTCATCTACCCGATCGCCGTCGAGTTGCGATCCTTCGGTGGGTTCGCCCTCGGCGAGACGGTGACCTTCGTGATCCTGCTAATGGTCGCCTTCGTGTACGTCTGGCGACGGGGAGCGCTCGAATGGAAATAACCCGGGAGTCCGCGACGGAGTTCCGCTCGCGCCAGATGCTCGCGCGGGACATGCTGCGCAGCGACCTCGAGGGCGAGGCGTTCGACCGCTACGTCGAGCAGGCGGTCATGACGACGACGCTCGACCGCGCCGTGGCCTGGGCGCAGGGCAACTCGATCTATCCCCTCACCTTCGGCCTCGCCTGCTGCGCGATCGAGATGATGTCGATCGTCGCCGCCCGCCTGGACATCGCGCGGTTCGGCTTCGAGGCGTTCCGCGCCTCGCCGCGTCAGGCCGACATGATCATCCTCTCGGGACGGGTCTCGATGAAGATGGCGCCGGTCATCCGCCGCATCTACGACCAGATGCTCGAGCCGAAGTTCGCCATCTCGATGGGCGCCTGCTGCTCCTCGATGGGCGTCTTCAACAACTACGCGCTCGTCCCAGCCGACAAGTTCCTCCCGATCGACGTGCACGTCCCCGGATGCCCGCCGCGCCCGGAGGCGCTCGCCCACGGGATCCTCAAGCTGCGCGACAAGGTCCAGGGCAACCTGCGCGAGGGTTGGCGCGAGCGCTATGACGCCGTCGGCACCGAGGAGGTGCTGCCCGGCGAGGGTGAGTTCGATGTCGCCCCCGGTGGCGGCACGCCGCGGGGGTTGGCCGGTGCCTGATCCAGGCGGGCTCGAGGCGATCGCCCAGGCGCTGCGCGAGGCGGATCCCGACTGCATCCTCGGCACCACCCACGTGAACGGTCGCGCCGAGATCCAGATCGAGCCGTCCCGGAACGTTCCCGTGCTCGAGTGGCTGCGCGACCGCGGGTACACGTTCCTGGCCAGCCTGCACGGGGTCGACTACTACCCGCACGAGCCGCGCCTGGGCGTCATCTACGAGCTGCTCGACATGCGGGAGGTCGACCGTGTCTCGGTCAAGGCGCGGGTCTCGACCGACGATGCTCGGATCGCGAGCGTCACCTTCATGTGGCCGGGCGCGGACTTCCAGGAGCGCGAGGTCTACGACATGTTCGGCGTCGAGTTCGAGGGTCACCCGGACCTCCGCCGGATCCTCATGCCCGAGGACTACGAGGGCTTCCCGCAGCGCCGGGATTTCCCGACCGGCGGTGAGCCAGTGCTCTTCACCCACAACGAGACCGACGGCTACGGAGCCGACCGATGAGCCTCCTCAGCGATCACCGCAAGCGCGAGGAGTCGGTCACCTTCTCGAGCGAGCCGGCCGGCATGGGCGAGACCCACGAGCTGCTGACGCTCAACTTCGGACCGCACCATCCGGCCACCCACGGCGTGCTGCGCCTCCTCGTCACGCTCGAGGGCGAGGTTCTGCGCGACGTCAAGCCGATCATCGGCTACGTCCACACCGGCATCGAGAAGACCGCCGAGGACAAGAGCTACTGGAAGGCGATCCCCGTCGTCGAGCGGATGGATTACCTCGCCTACTACTTCAACGCGATGGCCTACTGCGGCGCCGTCGAGACGCTGCTCGGCCTCGAGGTGCCGCCCCGCGCCCAGTACCTGCGGGTCATCCACCTCGAGCTCAACCGCATCATGTCCCACCTCGTCTGGCTGGGCACGAGCGCGCTGGACCTCGGCGCGATGTCGATGTTCTGGTACTGCTTCCGCGAGCGCGAGACGATCCTCGACCTGTTCGAGATGTCCTCCGGCCAGCGGATGCACACGCGCTACATCCAGATCGGCGGCGTGATCGAGGACATCCCGGCCGGCTTCGCGCGCAAGCTCCAGGCGTTCCTGGACGAGATGCCGCGGCGGGCCGACCAGTACGCCGATCTGCTCGAGAAGAACGAGATCCTGCTCGGCCGTCTGCGCGACACCTGCCCGCTCGACGCCGAGACGCTGCTCGGGCTGGGGGTCACCGGACCCCTGCTGCGCGCGGCCGGAGTGCCGTGGGATCTGCGCAAGGCGCAGCCGTACTCGAGCTACGACCAGTTCGACTTCAAGATCCCCGTCGGCTCCGTCGGCGACAACTACGACCGCTTCCGGGTCCGCCACGCCGAGCTCTACGAGTCGGTCAAGATCATCCAGCAGGCGCTCAACGGGCTGCCCGAGGGCCCCCACATCGTCGATGACCGCAAGGTCACGCTGCCGCCGCGGCACGAGCTCGCGACGAGCATGGAGGCGCTGATCCACCACTTCAAGCTCGTCACCGAGGGGTTCCGCGTGCCGGAGGGCGAGTGCTACTACCCGATCGAGGGGCCCCGCGGCGAGTACGGCTGCTTCGTGCGGGCCGACGGCTCCGCCAAGCCGGCGCGGGTGCACATGCGCGACCCCAGCTTCGTCAACCTGCAGGCGACCGCGCCGATGGTCAAGGACGCCTACATCGCCGACTTCATCGCGACGCTCGCGATGATCGACCCGGTCCTCGGGGGGGTCGACCGATGAGCGCGATCGACCGTCGCCCGCCCGTCCGGCGCTACGAGCACGGCTCGCGCGTGCCCGGATGGGACGACGCCGTCGACCTGACCAAACCGCCCGCGACGGTCCCCGATCCGGCCACCACACCGGTGCCCGAGGAGCTGCGGCGGGCGATCGAGGCGGAGATGGCGAAGTATCCCGACGCCCGGTCGGCCTCCATCCCCGCGCTGCACCTCGCCCAGCGCCACCACGGCTGGTGCTCGCCCGAGGCGATCCAGCAGGTCGCCTGCGTGATGCGGCTGACCCCCGCCTACCTCACCTCCGTGGCGAGCTTCTACGACATGTTCGCCCTGCAGCCGAAGCCCCGGCACGACGTCTACGTCTGCACGAACATCTCCTGCTCGCTGCTCGGCGCCGACGAGTTCTACGACGCGATGTGCCACGCCGCCGAGGGCCACGGCGACATCGGCGTGCGCGGCTTCGAGTGCCTCGGGGCCTGTGACATCGGACCGATGGCGTCGGTGAACGGCGAGTACGTCGGGCCGCTCGACCTCGACGACGCCCGACTGATCGTCGAGGACATCGAGGCTGGACGCCCCGTCCTCGAGCACAAGCAGCTCCGCCGCCGGGCGGTCGCCGACGCGCACGGACGCGTCGAGGGCTTCGACGGCATCGCGCCGGTGGGCCAGGAGGACGCGGTGGCCGGTTCACCGGTCAGCGGACCGGTGAACCCGGAGGAGACGCCATGACCCAGCCGCTGCTGTTTGACCGCATCGACGAGCCCGGGCTGAACACCCTGCCGGTGTATGAGCGCCGCGGTGGATATGGCGCGCTGCGCAAGGCGCTCGCCATGCCGCCGGAGGCGATCATCGAGGAGATCAAGCAGTCCGCCATCCGTGGCCGCGGGGGCGCCGGCTTCCAGATGGGCATGAAGGCCTCGTTCCTGCCCAAGGGCGAGATGGCCAAGTACCTCGTCTGCAACGCCGACGAGTCGGAGCCGGGCACGTTCAAGGACCGTGAGCTGATGCAGAAGTCCCCGCACACGCTGATCGAGGGGATGATCATCACCACCTACGCGACCGGGATCCACCACGCCTTCATCTACATCCGCGGCGAGTACCAGCTGCAGGCCGACATCCTCGACGCCGCGGTCGCCGAGGCGGAGGCCGCCGGGTACCTGGGGGAGAACATCCTCGGCTCCGGGCACTCGCTGAGGCTCGTCGTGCACCGCGGCGCCGGCGCGTACATCTGCGGTGAGGAGACCGGGCTCCTCGACTCGCTCGAGGGCAAGCGCGGCAACCCGCGCCTGAAGCCGCCGTTCCCGGCGATCGAGGGCCTCTACCACGGACCGACGCTCGTCAACAACGTGGAGACGCTCGGCACGGTCCCGACGATCATCAACATGGGGGGCGCCGAGTACGCCAAGATCGGCGCGCCCGGCTCCACCGGCACGAAGCTGATCTCGGTCTCCGGCGACGTCCAGCGTCCCGGCAACTACGAGATCGAGCTCGGCACCTCGAGTCGCGAGATCATCTACGGACTCTGCGGCGGGCCGAAACCGGGCCGCACGGTGAAGATGTGGTTCCCGGGAGGATCGAGCTCGCCGGTGCTGCTCGAACAGGACCTCGACCTCGCCTACGACTTCGACACCCTCGCCAAGGCCGGTTCGATGCTCGGCTCCGGCGCGATCATCGTCGTCGACGACAGCCACTCCGCCTTCGAGGTCATGCAGAAGGTCGTCAAGTTCTACGCGCACGAATCCTGCGGCAAGTGCGTGCCGTGCCGTGAGGGCACGAACTGGACCCACAAGTTCCTCGCCCGGATCGCCTCCGGCGAGGCGACCCCGATGGACCTTGACATCCTGGCCTCCGTGCAGACTCAGATCATCGGCAACTGCCTGTGCGTCCTCGGCGACGCGATGGCGATGCCGGTCGGCTCGATCGTCGCTAAGTTCCGCGACGAACTCGAGGCGGAGATCGAAGCGGCGCGCGAGCGCGCCAACGCGATGCCGGCCGTCGAGACCGAGCACCTCGTCGCCATCGGCGCGCACTGACGCATCACGCCGCACACCTTCAGCCCCACATGCCACGACCCGAGCAGAAGATCATCAAGCTGACCATCGACGGCCGCGAGGTGGAGGCCGTCGAGGGGTCGATGCTCGTCGACGCCGCCAAGGCGGCCGACGTCGAGATCCCCTACTTCTGCTACGAGCCGAAGCTCGGGCAGCCCGTCGGCGCCTGCCGCATGTGTCTGGTCGAGATCGAGGGGATTCCGAAGCTCCAGACGTCGTGCTCGACGCCGGTGCGAGACGGCATGGTCGTCAACACGCAGGCGGCGCGGGTCAAGGACGCGCAGAACTCGATCGTCGAGTTCCTCCTCGTCAACCATCCGCTCGACTGCCCGGTGTGCGACAAGGGCGGCGAGTGCCCGCTGCAGGACATCACCTTCGGCTGGGGCAAGGGCCGCAGCCGGGTGATCGAGCCCAAGCGCCACTTCGTCAAGCCGCTCGCGCTCTCGCCGCTGATCGCGATCGACCGCGAGCGCTGCATCCTCTGCTACCGCTGCGTCCGGTTCAGCCAGGAGATCGCCGAGGACTGGCAGCTGATCTTCACCGAGCGGGGCTCCCACACGTTCGTCGGCACCCACGACGGGCACCCCTACGTCGCGCCGTTCAGTGGCAACATCATCGAGCTCTGTCCGGTGGGGGCACTCACCTCACAGCCATACCGCTTCCGGGCCCGCCCGTGGGATATCGAGGGCGCCGGCGGCATCTGCACGCTCTGCCCGTCGCAGTGCAACGTCGAGTTCACCGTGCGCGACGACAAGGTGCTGCGGGTCCTCTCGCGCGAGAACCCGGCCGTCGACGACGGCTGGCTGTGCGACAAGGGCCGCTTCGCCTACCAGTCCATTCACGTCGACGAGCGGATCACCACGCCGCTGCTGCGCGACGAGAGCGGCGAGCTTCGCCCCGTCCCGTGGGACGACGCGCTGCGGGCGGCCGGCGCCATCGCCGAGCACCGGGGGCGCGCCGCCGCGCTCGTCGGCGGCCAGGCCACCAACGAGGAGGCGTTCCTCCTCGGCCGCATCGTGCGCGAGGGGCTGGAGTCGCGGGACATCGACTCGCGGCTGAGCCCGGCCGTCCGCCCGGGGGACGCCACCGTCGAGCTCGACCTGGCACGCGCCCTCGCCGCGCCCGCCCTCCAGGCGACGGTCGCCGACCTCGAGTTCGCCCACACCGTGCTGGTGGTGGGAACCGAGCCGCTCGACGACTCGCCGATCCTCGACCTGCGGATCCGCAAGGGCGTGCGGCGCCACGGCGTGCAGCTGCTCATCGCGACCGAACGGCCGAGCGCGCTCGACCCCAACGCGGCGTTCTCCGTCCGGTACGCGCCCAGGCGGGGGGCCGCCTTCCTGGCCGACCTCGACGGCGCCCTGGCCGGCGGCGCGGCCTCGCCCGAGGCGGCGCAGCTCGCCAACCTCCTGCGCGGCGGCGGCGAGGAGGTCGTGATCCTCTGGGGGGAGGCGCTCGGCGCCGAGGCGCTGCCCGCCCTGCTGAGCGTCGCCGACCGGCTCGGCCTCGCCGGCCGTGCGGGCGCCGGCCTCCTCGAGGTGCCCTCCGGCGCCAACGGCCGCGGCATCCGCGAGGCGGGTGCGCTGCCCAACGCCGGGCCGGGCTACTCGGAGGTGACGGCCGGTCGCAGCGCGGCCGAGATCGCCACGGCGGCGGCCGCCGGCGACGTCACCGCCCTGTATCTCTTCCAGGTCGACCCGGTCCGCGAGCTGCCGGGTCGCGGCACGTGGGAGCGCGCGCTCGCACGCGCGGAGCTCGTCGTCGCCCACGCCGCCGTGCTCACCGAGGGGATCGCCGCCCACGCCACCGTCGTCTTCCCGGCCGAGTCCCACGCCGAGAAGGAGGGCACGATCGTCCACCCCGACGGCCGCGTCCAGCGGCTGCGCTCGGCCATCAAGCGACCGAACCACGTGCGCGCCGGCTGGCAGGTGCTCACCGACATCGCTCGGGCGGTCGGCGTCGACCTGCACGTGCTCACGGCGGGGATGGCCTTCCGCCGCCTGGTCGAGGCGGTGCCGTTCTACGAGGGGCTCACGCTCGAGGCGATCGGTGGGCGCGGTGTGCGCTGGCCGGAGACCGACGCCGCCTCCGCCCTGCCCGCCGCCCGGACGTCCCCTCCGACGCCGCCCGCTCCGGCCGCGCCGCTCGCGGCGCCGAGCAACGGGCGCCTCCACGCCGGCGTGTACCGCTCCATCTGGGCCTCGCCCGAGGTCGACGTCTCCCCGTCGCTGCAGTTCACGGTGGCCGAGCAGCTCGTCGAGCTCTCGCCCCAGGACGCCGCCGCGCTCGGAATCGAGCACGGGGCCCCGGTGCAGGTGGCGCAGAACGGCACCCGCCTGAGTGGCCGTGCCGCGATCCGCACCGGCGTGCCCGCCGGCACCCTCTTCCTGGCCGCCGGCATCGCCCGCGATTCGGCCAACGCGCTGACGGACGACGTCGTGGAGGTCGCGAAGGGATGAGCGTCTTCGCCGACGTCAACTACTTCGAGCCCTGGTGGATCCAGATCCTCAAGGCGATCCTCATCTTCGCCGTCATCTTCGGGGTGCTGCCCATCCTGACCGTCTACGAGCGCAAGCTGCTCGGTCGCTTCCAGCACCGCTACGGACCCAACCGCGTCGGCCCGTACGGTCTGATGCAGCCGCTGGCCGAGATCGTCAAGTTCGCGCGCAAGGAGGCGTTCCGCCCGACGACGTCGGTCGGGTTCCTCTTCCACCTCGCGCCGGCGCTCTCGATCCTCACCGCGGTGGGCGGGCTCGCGCTGATCCCCTGGGGGGGCGTGCAGAACATCCTCGGCACCAACGTCGGCCTGTACGGGATCGACGTGTCCGTCGGGCCGCTCTACGTCTTCGCCCTCGCCGGCATCTCGTTCTACGGGATCCTGCTCGGCGGCTGGGCCTCGGGCTCCAAGTACTCGTTCCTCGGCTCGATGCGCGCCGCCGCGCAGCTCATCTCCTACGAGGTCTCGCAGGGGCTCTCCCTCGTGGGGGTGCTGATCACCGCGCAGACGCTCTCCCTCACCGGGATCGTCAACGCGCAGCGCGGGATGTGGTACGTGATCCCGCAGCTGTGCGGCTTCCTGATCTTCATGGTGGCGTCGTTCGCGGAGACGAACCGCGCGCCGTTCGACCTCGTCGAGGCCGACGCGGAGCTCGTCG
The DNA here is from genome assembly GCA_027451345.1 of Solirubrobacterales bacterium. Taxonomy (GTDB): domain Bacteria; phylum Actinomycetota; class Thermoleophilia; order Solirubrobacterales; family Solirubrobacteraceae; genus Palsa-465. The sequence continues at coordinate 482 of DAIDJO010000049.1, read as the reverse complement.
GCGGCTACTTCACCGAGTACGGCGGCACGCCGTTCGTCGCCTACCTGTTCGCCGAGTACGTGAACATGATGGTCGTCTCGGCCATGGCGACGACCCTGTTCCTCGGCGGCTGGCTCCTGCCGTTCGGGATCCATCCTCCCGGGTGGGTCGATCCGTTCGTCGTCGTGGCCAAGATGATGCTCTTCATGACGCTGTTCATCTGGATCCGCGCGACCCTGCCCCGCCTGCGCTACGACCAGCTGATGTCGTTCGGCTGGAAGGTGCTGCTCCCGCTCGCCACCCTCAATCTGCTGGTCACCGCGATCATCGTGGTCGCCTAGGACTCCGAAGGACACGGCTCATGCCCTACGACCCCGGCTCCGACGTCATCGAGATCATCCGCCACCCGCCGCGCAGCGCGGCGGCGAGCACGTACCGCATCTTCGGCGAGACGCTGCGCGGCATGAAGACGACGTTCGCGCGTCTGGTGGAGGGACCGAAGA
>DAIDJO010000048.1 GCA_027451345.1 Solirubrobacterales bacterium | reverse complement strand
CCCCGCAGCTCACTCGATCCCCCTCGTCGGCGAACGGGGTGCCGTCGGCGTCCTGGAGGAGCGCGCTGCCCGGGACGCCGACGGTGTGCGCGGCGGCGAGCCGCACCCGGGTGTCCCCGACGAGGAAGTCGCAGTCCTCGTGGAGAGCGGTGCGGCGCAGCTCCCCGTCCAGGCGGGCGCCTCGAATCGCCACCCCGCGGAGCGCGAGGACCACCCGGGCGGGCTCGCGATCGGTCTCCGGGAGAGCGTCCCGCACCGTGCGGATGGCGGGGCCGGGCCCTCGCGCCAGGCAGTCATCGAACGATGCCGTGATCCAGCCGAGCAGGCCGCTCATTCGCCCGTTGCAGCAGCTCGCCCACTGGATGGAAACCGCGCGAGAACCTCCCCCGCACCCCCCGCTGTTGGTATTAATCGCTGCTCACGCCGATCGATGGGACCGTGGGCGGGCGCATACATGGAGGGTGGTCAATTGAGGGCTGACGATGAACGCCTCTCACCGCGCGCCCCACCCGCCGGGTCGGGACCGCGGACACGGGCTCAGGCGCCGGCGACCGGACCCGATCTCACGGGCCCGGCGGACTACCGTGCGCTGTACGAGCACAGCCCGGACGCCGTGCTCTTCACCTCGCCGGACGGGCGGATCATCGCCTGCAACCCCGCGGCGTGCGAGCTGCTGGGGCGCTCCGCGGAGGAGATCTGTGCCGACGGACGCGGAGCGGTCCTCGACCCCGAGGATCCGCGGTGGGCGACCCTGCTGGCGCAGCGCGCCGCCACCGGTCGCGCACGCGGGGTCGCGCGCATCCTGCGAGCGGACGGCACCGCGCCGGACGTGGAGGTCATCTCGCAGGTCTTCAGGCACAGCGACGGCACCGAACGGACCTGCACCGTCCTGCACGACCTGACAGCGCTGCGCTCGGCGCAGCTCGCCTCGCGGGAGCAGCGCGAGCTCGCCGACACGGTGTTTGACAACGCGCCGGTCGGGATGGCGGTCGTCGATCCAGGAACGGAGCGGTTCGTGCGGGTCAACGCGGCGCTCTGCCACCTGCTCGGCTACGACGAGGCGGAGCTGCTCGCGGGCACGTTCCGCAAGATCACCCACCCGGACGAGGTGGCGCTCAGCCAGGCGCTCGTCGAGCGCCTGCGCGGCGGCGAGAGCGGCCCGATCGAGGTGGACAAGCGCTACATCCGCAGGAGCGGTGAGTCGATCTGGGTGCGGCTCTCGGTGACCGCGGTCCGCGGCCCGGGCGGCGAGGAGCTCTACCGAATCGCGCAGGTCGCCGACCGCACCGCCGAGCGGGCGAGCGCCGAGGCGCTCGCCCGGCTGGCCGCGATCGTCGAGTCCTCACGCGACGCGATCTTCTCGACCGACGCCGACGGGGTGATCACGAGCTGGAACCCGGCCGCCGAGCGGTTGTTCGGGTACCGCGCCGTCGAAGCGCTCGGGCGGCCCGCCTCGTTCACCGACCTGGCCGGCGAGGATTCGCGGCGGTTCGAACGGACGCTCGAGGCGATCCGCAGCGGCCGCTCGCTCGGCGACGTCGAACGCGCGCAGCTCACCAAGGACGGCCGCCGCGTGGAGGTCCTGATGACGATCTCCCCCGTCACGAACGCCAACGGGGAGGTCGTGGGGTCCTCCACCATCGCCCGCGACGTCACCGACGTCCGTCGCGCCGCCCGGGTGATCGCGGACTCGGAGGCACGCTTCCGCAGCGCCTTCGAGAACGCGCCGATCGGCATGGCGATCCACGACCTTGACGGCCGCTTCCTCCAGGTCAACCGGGCGCTCTGCTCGATCCTCGGCTACGGAGCGCAGGAGCTGATCGGCACCGGTTTCCAAGCGATCACCCATCCCGAGGATCTGCCGGGGGATGTCGAGCTGATGGAGGCGATGCGCCGGCAGGGATTTGACACGGGCCGGCGCGAGAAGCGCTTCGTTCGCTCCGACGGCCATGTCGTGTGGACGCAGACGGAGGCCACCGTGCTGCGCGACGCCGACGGCGTCGCGCAGCAGGTGCTCTCGCAGGTGATCGACATCACCGACCGCAAGCGGATGGACGAGGAGCTGCGCCACCTCGCCGAGCACGATTCCCTCACCGGCCTCGTCAACCGGCGCCGCCTGGAGCTGGCGCTCGATCACCACATCGCGCACGTCGCCCGCTACAGCGATCGGGGCGCGCTGCTGGTGGTCGACATCGACCATTTCAAGACGATCAACGACACCCTCGGGCACAGCGTCGGGGACCGAATGCTCCGCGCCGTCGCCGACGCGCTTCGACGCCGGCGACGGGCGACGGACACCGTCGCCCGGTTGGGCGGCGATGAGTTCGCGCTCCTGCTCCCCGAGGCGGACGCGCGCGCCGCCGAGGATGTGGCCGCCCAGATCCTCGCCGACATCCGGGAACACGCCGTGGTCACGATCGGCCGCCAGCCGCGCGCGCTCACCGCCTGCGTCGGGATCGCGCTCCTGCGGCAGGACATCGTCAACGGCGACCAGGCACTGGTGGAGGCGGACCTGGCGATGTACGACGCGAAGGAGAGCGGCCGCGACCGGTACCGGCTGCACGCCGAGGACTCGGACGAGCAGGCGGCCGGCCGGATCGGCCTGGTGTGGAACGAGCGCATCCGCGACGCCCTGCGTGACGACCGCTTCACGCTGTACGCCCAGCCGATCATCGACCTGCCAACGGGCCGGATCGCCCACTTCGAGCTCCTGCTGCGGATGCCGGACGGTCGCGGAGGCCTCATCTCCCCCGCGACCTTCATCCCGATCGCGGAACGCTACGACCTGATCCAGCAGATCGACCGATGGGTGATTCGACGGGCGATCGACGTCGTCGCCGCCCACGCCGGAACCGCGCCGCCACTCACCGTGCAGGTGAACATCTCGGCGAAGTCCCTGGCCGACGAGGGGCTCGGCGCGTTCATCGAGGCGACCCTGACCGCCCGCGGGGCACGACCGACCGATCTGATCTTCGAGGTGACCGAGACCGCCGCCGTGGCGAACCTGTCGCGCGCCCGGCTCCTCGCCGAGCACCTGGCGCGCATCGGCTGCCGGCTCGCCCTCGACGATTTCGGCGCCGGCTACGGCAGCTTCCACTACCTCAAGCAGATCCCGTTCGACTACCTGAAGATCGACCGCGAGTTCGTCACCAACTGCCTCACCGATCGCACCGACCGGCTCGTGGTCGAGTCGCTCGTGACGATCGCCAAGGGACTCGGCAAGCAGACGATCGCCGAGGGCGTCGAGACACCGGAGACCGAGCGATTCCTGCGAGACCGCGGGATCGACTACGCGCAGGGCCACCACATCGCGGCGCCCGAGCCCCTCGCCGCGCTCCTCGCGCGCCACGGGATCGGTCCATCCGGGCCGATCGACCCGCCCGGATCCACGCCGATCCCCTGACCGACCGCGGTCAACTGTGGCCGATGCCCGGGCTGCGACCGCCATCCCGCACCACGCCATGACACGGCGTACAGTTCACCGCCGGCAACGGTCGGCGAGGTCGTCGGGGGCGACGGCACGGCGACCGGCGGCACGGGGACGGATCAGCACCAAGGACAGGAGACACCGGGGGATTCACTTGAGCGATTTCAGCCACCGGTTCTCTCCAACGGGGACGCCCGACCGCACCCACGCCGCCGCGCTGCAGCTCGTCCGAGCCCCCGCGACAGATCCGGTCGAGCGCATCGAGCGGCTCGTTGACGTCGCCCGCGAAGTGCTCCGGATGGATATGGGCTACGTGTGCGACACGCGCGCCGGCCTGCAGGCGTACAAGGTGGTGACCGGGGACGGGGACTCCTTCGACGCTCGTCCGGGCCAGGCCAGGCCACTCGAGGGCACGTACTGCCAGGCGATGCTCCTTGGGCAGATCGGCAACGTGCTCCGTGACACCTCCCGGGAACCGGTGGTGTCGGAGCTCTCGATCACCGAGCACGGCCGGATCGGCTCCTACATCGGTGTCCCGATCGTCCTCTCCGACGGTCAGCTCTTCGGCACGTTCTGCTGCCTGAGCCACGCTCCCACACCGGCGCTCACGGAGCGGGACGTGGAGCTGATGCAGCTGCTGGCCGGACTGGTGGCCGACCAGATCGAGTATGAGCGGCTCCGAGCGGCGGCCCACGCCAACGAGCTGCTCGACGGGGCCGTGGGAGCACTGATCGCCTCGCTCGAGGTCCGAGACGGATATACCGAGCGCCACTCGCAGTCCGTGGTCGATCTGGCCGTCGCCATCGGCACAGGCCTGCTCCGGGAGGACGAGCTGGACGACCTGCGGCTCATCGCGGTCCTGCACGACATCGGCAAGCTCGGTGTTCCCGACAGCGTCCTGCAGAAGCCCGGCCCGTTGAACGAGGATGAGTGGGAGGTGATGCGCCGCCATCCCGCCGTCGGCGCCGACCTGATCGCACGGATGCGGCCGATCGCCCATCTCGCGCCGGCGATCCGCGCCGAGCACGAGCGCTGGGATGGCCAGGGGTACCCGAGCGGGCTGGCCGGAGAGGAGATTCCCGTGGCCGCCCGCATCGTCCTCATCGCCGATGCCTACCACGCGATGACCTCCGACCGGCCGTACCGCCGCGCGATGAGCCGGGAGGCCGCCTGCGCCGAGCTGGTCCGCCATTCCGGCACCCAGTTCTGGCCTGTCGGCGTGACGAGCGCGCTGCGCGCGCTCCACGCTGAGATGGCCCAGCGCGCCCCGAGCGTCTGAGCACGCCTCCACCCGCGCCACAAGCCGCGCACGCGCCCCGTCGGCGACACGGCAGGGCGCGCCCGACCCGCCGGCCAGCGACAATCGAGGGGTGGCATCGGCGACAGGATCCGACCGAGGCGTCCGCGGCGCCTCCCGGCTGCCGGTGCACGCCCTCGTGCTCATCGGCATCAGCTCGACCCAGGCCGGCGCCGCCTGGGCGACGACGATCTTCCGGGACGTGGGACCGAGTGGCGCCTGCCTGCTGCGGCTGACCGCCGCCAGCGTGATCCTGCTCGCCGTCGGCCGCCCGAGGCTCCGCGCCATCACCGCGCGCCAGTGGCGCTCCGCGGGCGCGCTGGGACTCATCCTCGCCGGGCTGACCCTCACCTTCTACAACGCGATCCGTCACATCCCGCTCGGAACCGCCGTCACGATCGAGTTCATCGGGCCACTGGTCGTCGCGCTCGCGGGCTCGCGGCGACCGCGCGATCTGCTGTGGGCCGGTCTGGCCGCCGCCGGGATCCTCGCCCTCTGCAACGGCCTCGGGGGAGGCATCAATGCGGAGGGACTCATCCTCGCCGGCCTCGCCGGCGTGTTCTGGGCGGGGTACATCCTGATGCAGGCCAAGCTGGGTCGCGCGTTCAGCGATGGGACGGGGCTCACGCTCGCCATGGCCATCGGAACCGTGGTCGCCCTACCGTTCGGGGTCGCGGCCGGGGCCGGACGGCTGCTCGTGCCGCGCACGATCGGCGTCGGGGTGGCGGTCGGCCTGCTCAGCTCGGCGATCCCGTACTCGCTCGAGCTGCGGGCCCTGCGCCGGCTCTCGACGGCCACGTTCGGGGTCCTCATGAGCCTGGAGCCGGCGGTCGCCGCCTGCGCCGGTGCGCTCGTCATCGGCCAGGCGATCACGGTACGGGCCGCGGCCGGCATCGGACTGGTCTGCGTCGCCTCCCTCGGCGCATCGCTCACCTCGCGCACGCCGCCGGAGCCCCTCAGCCCCGCGGCGTAGACACCCTCGGCGCGCACGGGGCGGGAACCACCGGTCCGCCGGAGGGTCGACAGGTGGCGAAGGCGACGCGTGGCATCGAGGCGCCGGGGATCGCAGGCCGAGGCGACCGGGATCAGCGGCACAAACCGAGATCGCGCGTGACCTTGGGTGGGACGCGCGGGATGTGGCAGGGAAGGCTGCTGCCGGCGGCGATCAACTCCCAGCCCCGGTGGCGGCGCCGCTCGATGATCACCCCGTTCGCCGCGATCGCCGAGCAGGCGCGCGTGAGCCTCTCCGGCCAGGTGAGGGTGGCATAGAACCGATTCACCGTCGAGACCGTGACGAGCTGGCACCTCGCCTGCGCGCGGCTGAGTTCGCCCTGGCGGATGACGGCCGCGATGATCCAGCGCCGCTCCCACCGGCTGGCCCGCCGGTGGGCCAGGGCACCAGCCGGCATGAGCAGGCCAACCACGATGATCGCCAGCCATACCCGAGTCCGAAGCATCATTCCAACCCTACTGAACTCGTTGCCCCGGCGAGCCCTCGGGCCGGACCACGAGGGGCGGTGGCCCCTCGATCGCTCGCTGCTGTCATCGTCCGGTTGACGATCGGCACGAGCGTCATTCGGGACTGACGTACCCCGCGAGCGGCGCGCCGCCTCCCTCTCCCGTATCCGCCCGCTCCTGGTCGCTGCCGGAGTCGACGACGGAGAACCCGGTGCGGTCCCCGTCCCCGTTGACGACATCGGGTCCGGTCCGCCCCGCCGGTCGGGCGGTGACGATGGCGACGTGGGCGGCGGACGCCGTGGCGCCGAGGCTCAGCCCGTAGATCGCCACATCCCCTGCCCGCGGCCGATACCCGCCGGAGGCCGGATGCCAGGTGCCGTGCGCGACACCCCAGGCGTAGAAGCTCGCGGCACCGGCATTCAACTCACCCGGCGCGAAGCCGTAGCGGACCGGCACGCCCGCCAGCCGCCACGCCCATGCGGCGAAGTCGGCGCACCACTCCTCCGCCGCCTCGCCCCGAGGACAGTCGGTCGCCCCGGTCCGCCAATAGGCGCTGAACTTGTTGCAGTACGAGTGCGCGGGACGGGTGCGGTACCCGATCTGGCTGCGGGCGATCGTCACGATGCGCTCCCGGAGGCTCAGGGCGGCGAGGGTTGAGCGGCTCGGCACGGCGAAGGGGTGCCGAGCCGCTCCCGGCCCGCTGAGGATGACGACGAGCGCGACCACGACCGCCCCCGTGGACAGCAGCCACCGGCGGCGGCGACGCGACGCGGATCGGGGCGCGGATCGCGTCGCGGATCGAGGCCCCGAGCGAGACCGAGGCCCCGAGCGAGCCCGGGATCCAGAGCCGGACGCGGACCGAGAACCACCGGACATGGCTCGGACGGTAGCCCGCCCGGGCGACGCCACGCGCCGCGGTTCGACGGCCGGACGGGCGGGTAGGGCCAGATCACCGACGGGGTTAAGCTGAGGCTCAAGGAGCGGTATGGCCGACAAACTCGCGTCCCGACCGACGAACACCCGGCGCGCCCCCGGCGAGCGAGCGGGCACCGTCGCCTCCGGGCGCTCCTGGGAGCGCGGCGGCGATCCGCTGTGCCCCGACGAGAGCCGGGCGCCATCGGGCCTGCGCCAACTGGCGAGGGAGCACCGCGGCGCCCTGATCGGCCTGCTCGTCGTCGCCCTGGTGGTGGTCTTCATCGTCGCCGTGCTCCCGCAGTTGACCGGCTTCGGCAGGAGCCTCCACCGGCTGCGCGACGGGAACAAACTCTGGCTCGCCGTCGGCGTCGGCCTGGAATGCCTCTCCCTGGGCGGCTACATGGCGCTCTTTCGGCTCCTGTTCACGACCGATCAGGTCCGCATCGGCTGGGGGTCCAGCTACCAGATCACCCTCGCCGGCGCCGTCGCCACCAAGCTCCTCGCGGCCGGCGGAGCCGGCGGGATCGCGCTCACCGTCTGGGCGCTGCGGGCGGCCGGACTCGACGCGCGGACGGTCGCCCGGCGGATGACGAGCTTCGAGCTCCTGCTCTACGCCGTCTTCATGCTCGCACTCGTCGTCTTCGGTGGCGGGCTGGCGCTCGGAATCCTCCCGGGGAGCTCACCGAGCGGCCTGACGATCGTGCCGGCGGCCTTCGGCGCCCTGGTGATCGCCCTGGCCGCCGTCACCGGTCTGTCGGCGGAGCGCGTGCAGCGCCGGCTCATCCGCCTGGCGCGCCGGGGCCGCGGTCCGGGCTCGCTGTTCCGGAAGCTCGCCACGGTGCCGCAGACGCTCCACAGCGGGGTGGAGACGACGGTGGAGGTGGTGCGTCGCCCCCGGCCGGGCCTGCTCGGCGCGGTGCTCTACTGGGCGCTCGACATCGCCACGCTGTGGGCCGCCTTCCGAGCCTTCGGCGCCCTGCCGCCGCTGGCCGTGCTCGTGCTCGGGTACTTCATCGGCCAACTGGCCAACGCCCTCCCGATCCCCGGCGGCATCGGCGGCGTCGAGGGCGGCATGATCGGCTCGTTCATCGCCTTCGGGCTCAACGGCAGCACCGCCGTCCTGGCGGTGCTCGCCTACCGGATCATCTCGTTCTGGCTGCCGATCCTGCCCGGATCGATCGCCTACCTGCAGCTGCGCGGCGCCGTGGGCCGCTGGCGCGACGAGCAGGGCGACGAGCCGGATCAGGCCGCGTCAGCGTCGGCCTGAAACGCAGGCTCGACGGCCGCGGGCGCGAGCGGCGACCCGCTGCTCAGGTGGCGCGTGAGCGCCGCCTCATGCACCTCCGCGTCCGCCTCCAGGCCGGCGGAGAGCGCATCGGCCCGCTGCTCGAGCGCCGCGGCCCGGAGCACCGCGTCAGCGACCTCCCGCAGCAACCGCTCACGCTGATCCGGGGCGAGACCCTCGGCCCGCGCGAGCGTGTCGACGGCCTCCGCGCGCATCTCGAACTCCTCCGCGCGCAGCTCGGCGACGTCGGCCAGGATCTCCTCGATCCCGGCGTGCAGGAAGGCGTCGCCGCCACCCTCCCCACCATCGTCGCCGACAACGGCACCGGCGCGGAGCTCGTGGGCGCGCGCACGGTGATCGGCGGCCTGCGCGCGCCACTGTTCGGCGCGCCGGCGGTGTTCCAGGTCCTCCTCGATATCAACGCTCATGCCCCCGGCATACCCAGCTGGGGAGCGGCGTCAACCTCGCGCGCCGAAAACTCCGTTCCCGGGGCATCGGCCACCCGGCGGCCGGCCGGCGACCGCCGTCGCGCGCTAATCGATGAAGCCGCCCGACTGGTGCTCCCAGAGCCGCGCGTAGGTCCCGCCGTGGGCGAGCAGCTCCGCGTGCGAGCCGGTATCGGTGATCGCCCCGTCCTCGACCACCACGATGCGATCGAGCCGGGCGATCGTCGAGAGCCGGTGGGCGACCACGAGCGACGTGCAGCGCGTCATCAGCGACCACAGCGCCTCCTGCACGAGCCGCTCGGACTCGGAGTCCAGCGCGCTCGTCGCCTCGTCCAGGATCAGGATCGGGGCGTGCTTCAGCATCGCCTGGGCGATGGCCACCCGCTGACGCTGCCCCCCGGAGAGCTTGAGCCCGCGCTCGCCGACGATCGTCCGGTAGCCGTCGGGCAGATCGCTGACGAACTCATGCACGTGCGCGGCACGGCTCACCTCGATGATCTGGTCAAGGTCGGGCTCCCCGTCCCGGCCGAGCCAGATGTTCTCGGCGATGGAGCGGTGCAGCATCTGGGGGTCCTGTGGGACGTAGGAGATGTGGCGCCGCAGGGACTCCTGGGTGACCTCCCGGATCGACTGCCCGTCGATCCGGATCTCCCCGCCCGTCACGTCCATGAAGCGCAGGACCAGGCGGGTCAGCGTCGATTTGCCGCCACCGGAGGGCCCCACGATGCCGACTCGCTCGCCCGGTTGCACGCGGAGCGTCAGGCCCTCGATCAGCGGCTGTGCGGGGGAGTAGCCGAAGTCGATCGCTTCAAAGGCGATCTCGCCGCGCGGGACCGTCAGAACAGGAGCCCCCGGCCGGTCGACCACCTCGGGATCGGCACTGATCAGGCCCACGAGCTTCGTTCCCCGGCCGAGCGCGCGGGAGAGCGACCGCGTCGTCTGAAAGCTCTGGATGATCTGGTCGGCCACCTGCGAGGCGTAGAAGAGGATCAGGTAGATCGTCCCGGCCGACACGTCCCGGTGAAGCGCCAGCACCACGCCGATGAACAGCGCGCCCCAGCTCATCGTGTTGATGATCGCCGACATCCACGTCCGCGTGACGGTGAAGGCGCGGCGGGCGCCGAGATCGGCCGCGACCGAACCGCGCAGCTTGTGCGTGAGCGTCGCTCGCTCGAGCGCCTCGCCGCTCTGCGCCTTGACCGTCGAGATGTTGCGGATCACGTCGAACGCAACGCCCTCCGCCTCCGTGTGGGCGGCGGAGAAGCGGATCGAGGCCTCCGTCACCGGCCGGGAGCGGAGCACCATCAGCCAGATGAAGAGCACGGTGAAGGCGGCGATCGTCAGCCCGACCGGCCAGGCGACGATCAGCAGCACGACGATCGCCGCCAGCACGCCGACCACGATCCGCAGCATCCCCCAGCTCAGTTCGTCGATCGACTGCATCAGCGCCCACGAGAACGTCGAGAGCGTGGAGGACACCTCGCCGGAGGGGTGGTCGACGTGCCAGCGGTAGCTCAGGTCGAGCAGCCGGTCGAAGGCGACGGCCACCGAGTTGGAGAAGGCGCGGGTGCACCCCTCCCATTCGAGCCAGCCGGCCAGTCGCCAGCAGACGGTGCCGGCGAAGAGCAGCACCGCGTAGAGGATCACGAGCGTGCCGAAGGTGTGCCAGAGCCGCGGGTGCGGCCCCAGACGGGTGATCCGCTCGAGCGTGTCGGCGAAGACCAGCGGCGTCGCCACACTGTCAACGAGCACCCCGACGGTGATGCAGACCCAGGCGGGGACGAGCAGCCGCGCGTACGGCCGCGCGACCTCCACGCAAAAGCGCAGGGTCGCGCGATTGCTCGCCTTGACCTCCATCGGATTGGCGGAGACGGCGCTCAACTACAGCCCGAGCCGCTCGCACACGATCGGCGCGGCGGGCGCCGACTCGGGGCGGAGACGGGGCAGGAGCTCGGCCCAACCCGCGTGCAGCGCAATGGCCTCGCGCACCAGCTCGACGCCACGGTCGACCTCGCCGGAGAGCACGGTGCCGAGGCCCGACCAGAAGAGCAGCTCGTGGTTGCCGGGAGCGAGCTCCTGGGCGCGCCGGTAGTGCGCCGCGGCCTCGTCGTGGCGCCCCTGGTTGGTCAGCTCATCCCCGATGCCCGCCTGCTCGTAGGCCGTCTGCAGCTCGAGCAGGCGGCGCAGCTCGACGAGCGGCTCGGGGTGGTCCTCGACCCGCAGGGAGACCGACTCCTCCCACGGCTCGCCCTCGGCCGGCACCACGAGCAGGGCCGCGGATTGGCGGCCGCGCAGGTCGCCGCCGGCCGCCTCGGCGGCGTCGAGCGCGGCGAGCAGGCGGCCGGCCAGCGGGCCGGCCGCCGTGGTGAAGGCCTCCAGCATCCGCCCCCACACGGTCTCGTTGGCCATGATGTTGGCCTGGCAGGACACCTGGTCGCCCGTGACGTGCCCGGCACAGGCCATGCACGACGCGCCGGTGTGGGCGGCGACGCGTCCGCGCGCGTCGATGACGGCGACCTGGCGGCCCGCGGCGCCGGGATCGGCGGCCGTCAGCTGGGCGATCGCGTCGGCCGGGCTGACGCCGCGAGCGAGGAGGTCGAGCGCCTGGGGTCCGTAGGCGACGCGCGCGTTCGCCTGGGTCGCGACCGCCCCGACGCCCGGGCGGGCCCAGGGGACGATCGGTCCGACGCCGAACCAATGGGACTGGACGGCGACGCCCAACTCGCCGGTCTGCTGATCACGGGCAACGATGGAGTAGGTCACGACCACCATCCTACGAACGGGGCTCGGACGGCACGCCACCGCTGCGACGGGACGCCGGCGGCCCGGCCCGGGTCCAACCGCCGGAGGGTGACCCCACTTCCGGCTACGGCGCCGGCGGCTGAGTGAGGCGGTAGCGGTGCTCCGGCCGGCCGGCGGTGCCGTAGTGCAGACGGAGCTCGACCTTTCCCTGGCGGGCGAGCTCGGAGAGATACCGCTGGGCGGTCGAGCGGCTGATCCCGATATGCGAGGCGATCTCGGCGGCTGACAGGTCGGCGGAGGCGACCTGCAGCAGGCTGCGGATCGAGGCCATCGTCGGTCCGGACTGCCCCTTGGGCAGGCCGGCCGGGCCGCGCAGCAGCCCGTACAGCGCATCGACCTCGTGCTGCTCGGCCTCGCGCTCCTCGCTGTCCCCGATGCGCTCCAGGCGCCGGCTCAGCTCCCGGTAGGCGACGAGCCGCTCCTCGAGCTGGGCGTAGTTGAACGGCTTGACGAGGTAGTGGACGGCGCCGAGTTGCATCGCCACCCGGACGCTCCTCATGTCCCGGGCGGCGGTGATCACGAGGAAGTGGGGTCGTCGGACCTCACCCTCGAAGGACTCGTGGAGCAGATCGAGCCCGCTGCCATCCGGGAGGTAGAGGTCGAGCAGGACGAGCCTGGGCCCGAGCCGGCGGATCGCGTCGCGACCGCTGGCCAGCGTGGAGGCGTGGCCCACGACCTCGAAGCCCTCGACGCGCCGGAGGTACGCGCTGTGAATTGAGGCGACGTGATAATCGTCCTCGACGATCAGCGTCTCGATCATGCCCGGACCTCGTACGGTGCCCGGTCCAGGAGCGGGAGCACCACCCGGAACACCGTGCCTTCGCCGGCGTCGCCGGCGGCGAAGCTGATCGTTCCGCCGAGGCGCCGCACCAGGCGGTGCACGAGCGCGAGGCCGATGCCGCGTTGGCGGTCCGGAGCCGCCTCCTTGGTGGAGAACCCGTCGTTGAAGATCTGATCGGCCACCTCGCCCGGCACACCGTGCCCCGAGTCCGCCACCTCGATCAGGCTCGCGGACTCGCTGGCGACCCGCACGCTGACGGTCGCCGGCGGCGCTCCGGCGGCGGCCGCATCGATGGCGTTGTCGATCAGGTTGCCGACGATCGTCAACACGGCGTGCGTGTCGATCCCACCCGCGGGCAGCTGCGAGTCCTCGGTGAGGGTGAGCAGCACCCCCCGTTCGGCGGCGACCGTCGTCTTGGCGAGCAGCATCGCGGCGATCTCCGGAGGCTCGATCTGCGAGCGGATCACCTCCGCCAGGCCACCGCTCGTCCGCGACACGTCGAGGGCGTAGCGCCCCGCGGCCTCGTGGTCCCCCAGCTCGATCAGGCCGGCGAGCGTGTGCATCCGGTTGGAGAACTCGTGCTGCTGGGCTCGGAGCGCGTCGGTGAGGGCGTCGATCCCGTCCAGCTCGCGGATCAGCGCCTCGAACTCGGTGCGGTCGCGCAGCGTGACCACCGCCCCCAGACGCCGCCCCTGCCGCGTCACCGTCATGTGGTTGACGACCAGCACGTGCTCGTCGGTGAGCACCACCTGATCCTCCCCGGTCGTCGCCCCGGTGAGCAGGTCACGCAGGCGTCCAGGCGCGAGGAGCTCCTCGACGGTCCGGCCCACGGAGTCCTCGGCGACGGGGAGGAGGCGCCGCGCCTCGTCATTGATCAGGGTCACGCGCCCGGCTCGGTCGAAGGTGATCACCCCCTCCCGGATGTTGTGGAGCATCGCCTCGCGCTCCTGCACAAGGGAGGCGATGTCCTCGAGCTCGAGGCCGAAGGTGCTCCGCTTCAGGCGCCGGGCCAGGGCAAGCGACGCGACGATCCCGATGGCGAGCGCGATGGCGACGTACAGCAGCAGGGTGGGCAGATCGCGCACGAGCTGCGTGGCGATCTGTCTGTCCTCGATGCCGGCCGAGACCTCGCCGATGATGCGCCCGTCCGGCGCCCGCAGCGGCACCTTGGCGTTCGCCGACACGCCGAGGTTCCCGTGATCGACCCCGAGGTGGTCGCGTCCATCCAGCGCGATCACCGGCTCGCTCACACGCTTGCCGATCAGCCGCACATCGGGGTGCGAGTACCGCACCCCATGGCGGTCGATCACGACGATGTAGCTCGCGCCGGTCTGGTACCGGACCTCCTGAGCGAGCGCCTGGATCTCGCGGCGGTCGGCGGCGTCGTGGCGGAAGAGCGCCTCGCGAATCGTCGGCATGGCCGCGAAGGTCTGGGCGATCACCAGGGCACGCCGCTGGGCATCGTAGAGCAGGTCGCTGCGGCGGCTCAGCGTATCGAGCGCGAAGCCGACCAGCGAGGTGGTCAGCAGGATCGCCACCACGCTCAGGACTATGCGATTGGACAGCTGGCCGCGTCGCCACATATTCCCCTCCTCCCCCGTCGAGTCTAGGACGGAGGCGGGCCCGTGCAACTCGCCTGCACAGAATGCGCAAAACATCGTGAAACGCGGGTTTCTGCCCGAAGGCACACAACTCTTGGCGCCCCCGGGGACGGCACGTACGGTGAAGCAGCCGCACCGATGAGGGTCGGGCGGATCGCTGTAGTCGATCGGAGGAGGAGAACCATGGCGGCAGAGGCTGCCACCACGCTTGCGCTTGCCGTCCGTCCCGCTCGGATCGGGGCCGACGGACGATGACTTTGCTCTGGCTCTCAGTCGGCTTCGGGCTGGTCACCACGTCCGTGCTCGCCCTTGCAGCCCTCGGGCTAAGCCTGCAGTTCGGGATCACCAACTACATCAACTTCGCCTACGGCGACTTCATGGCGTTGGGCGGGTTCTTCACCTACTTCCTCAACAACGAGGCGCTGCACCTCAACATCTGGCTCTCGATGGCGATCGCCACGGTGGCCATGGGGTTCTTCGGGGTCCTCATCAACCGGCTGCTGCTCGGGCCGTTCGCCCGCCGCTTCACCTCCAGCCATTACGTCCTGATCGTGACGTTCGGCCTCTCGCTGATCATGCTCAACGTCATCTACTCGATCTGGGGCGCCGACGTTCGCTTCTATTCGCTGCCACCTGGATCCGCGCTTCACATCGGTCCGCTGCTGCTGACCACCAGCCAGCTGATCGTGATGGGCATCGCGGTGGTGCTGGTGGGCGCCGTGCACACCATCCTGCAGACCACGCGTCTGGGGAAGTCGATGCGCGCGATGTCCGACAACGGAACCCTCGCGATGACGAGCGGGATCGACACGCGGATGGTCACCACGGTGACCTGGTTCATGTCCGGGGCGCTGGCGGGGGTCGCCGGGGCCGTCCTCGGCGTCAGCGAGGGCAACCTGACGCCGGCGGCGGGCGAGCTCTTCCTCTTCGTGATCTTCGCCGCGGTCATCCTCGGCGGCATCGGGAGCATCTACGGAGCCCTGGCGGGCGCCGTGGTGATCGGGATGTCCACCGAGATCTCCGCGGCCTTCATCAATCCGGCCTACAAGCTGGACATCGCGTTCGTCGCCCTCATCCTGACGCTCCTGATCCGGCCCAACGGCCTGATCGCCCGACCCGGAATGACCTGAGACCCGATGACCTATTACATCTTCACGCTCGTCTTCTTCCTGTTCGACTACTTCATCCTCGCGATGGGGTTGAACATCCAGTACGGCATCACCGGCATCCTCAACTTCGCCTACATCGGCTTCGTCGCGGTCGGCGCGTACGTGACCGGGGTGGCGGCGATGCCGGCGAACACCGTCGGCCAGCACTACATCCTCGGGCTCGGACTCCCGTTCCCGTTCAACCTGCTGCTCGGCGGCTTCGCCGCCATGGGCCTGTCGGTGCTCATCGCGCTGATCACGCTGCGGCGGCTGCGGACGGACTACCTGGCCATCGTGCTGGTCTCGCTGTCCCTGGTCTTCTACGACTTCTGCAACAACTACGTCTCGCTGTTCAACGGCGCCGACGGGCTCTACAACGTGCCCGAGCCGTTCGCCAAGACCCTCGGGCTGGGCTCGAACAACTTCATCGTCTTCTTCGCCTGCCTCACCGGCGTGGTGTCACTGATCATGTGGTTCGTGATGAGCCGCGTGATGCGGGCGCCGCTCGGCCGAACCTTCCGGGCCGTGCGCGATGACGCCGTCACCGCGGCCGCGCTGGGCAAGAACACGTTCTGGATGCAGATGAAGGCGATGATGATCGGTTCGTTCTTCGCCGGCATCGGCGGCGGGCTCCTGATCCAGTTCGGCGGCTCGTTCAACCCGACGGCATGGCTCCCGGCCGAGACGTTCGTCGTCTTCGCCGTGCTCATCGTCGGCGGCGCCGGCAACAACATCGGGATGTTCGTCGGCGCGCTGCTCGTCGAGACGCTCCTCATCCACCTGCCCGCGTTCCTGCCCGAGATCCCGGGCCACCCCGGCCTGATCGAGTACATCGACACGGTCATCGTCGGCGTCGTGCTGATGGTGATGCTGTGGTTCCGACCCCAGGGGATCGTGCCGGCGCGGCTCCGGAAGACCGCGAGCTTCGGCGTCGACGAACGGCTCGACGAGGAGGCCGGCGAGCTCGACCGGACGACGGCGCTGGCCGGTGTCGGTACCCGCGCGGAGGCCACACGATGAGCGTCGCGGATCCGACCACCACCATCGACGCCACGCTGGCCGCGACCGCGGCGCTGCGCTGCGAGGGCCTCGTGAAGGCCTTCCAGGGGGTGCATGCGGTCAACGGCGCCGCCTTTGACGTGCCGGCGGGGCAGATCACCGCGCTGATCGGCCCCAACGGGGCGGGCAAGACGACAGTCGTCAACATGCTCTCGGGCGCGATGAAGGCCGACCGGGGCCGCGTGTTCCTGGGCGAGACGGAGATCACCGGCTGGCCGAGTCACCGAATCGCTCAGCACGGTCTGCTGCGCACCTTCCAGCTCTCACGCGAGCTGGGCGGCCTGACCGTGCTCGAGAACCTGCTCACGGCGGCGCCGAACCAGGCGGGCGACTCGTTCCTCAACGCGCTCCTGCGTCCCGGCCTGATCCGGCGGCAGGAGCGCGAGAACGCCGAGCGAGCGCTGCATCTGCTCGCCGTCTACGGCCTGTACCGGCATCGCGACACACCGGCCCGCGAGCTGTCGGGAGGACAGAAGAAGCTCCTCGAGATCGCCCGCGCGGTGATGGGCCAGCCGAAGGTCCTGCTGCTCGACGAGCCGATGGCCGGCGTCAACCCCGCCCTCATCGACGTGCTCGGGGGCTACATCCTCGACCTCAAGAAGGACGGGGTGACCGTGCTGATGATCGAGCACAACCTGGGGGTGGTCGAGCGCATCTGTGACTACGTCATCGTCCTCGCCGAGGGCAAGACGCTCGCGACCGGCCGCCTCAGCGAACTGCGGCAGAACACCGAAGTTGTCAAGGCCTATCTGGGTGAGGTGATGGATGCCAGCGCTACACACTGAGGGCGTCACGGCCGGTTACGGCAAGACCCCGATCATCACCGACATCTCGGTGGACGCCGAGGTCGGGCGGGTGACCACGATCATCGGTCCCAACGGCGCCGGCAAGTCGACCTTCGCCAAGGCTCTGGTCGGCATCCTCAAGCCGATGGCCGGCCGGATCCTGGTCAACGACGTTGACGTCACCCGGATGCCGGGGCACGAGATCCCGCGTCACGGCCTCGCCTACGTCCCCCAGAACGACAACGTGTTCAAGCGCATGTCGGTCCGCGAGAACCTCGAGATCGGCGGCTTCGTGCACAAGGGCGACTCGTCGGCTCGCATCGCGGAGCTGTTCGAGATCTTCCCCGACCTCGGCAAGGCGCACACCAAGAAGGCCGGGCTGCTCTCGGGCGGTCAGCAGAACCTGCTGGCCATCGCGCGGGCGCTGATGGCCAAGCCGTCGGTCATCGTCCTCGACGAGCCGACGGCCGGACTGTCGCCGGCCTACACCAGCGTGGTGTGGGAGCAGGTCGCGCGGATCGCAACGCTCAACACGGCCGTCGTCGTCGTCGAGCAGAACGTCGAGCGGGCCCTCAAGCACTCCGACTACGTCCACATCTTCGTGGCCGGACGGGACCACGTGCACGGGACGGCGGCGGACATCTCCCAGCTCGACCTGCCCTCGATCTTCCTCGGCCGCTCGCACGCGGCCAGCACGACCTGAGGTCACGCCTCGGCCGTCACGACCTTCATCCAAACCATCGAAGCAACGGAGGAGAGCAGTATGTTCCAGTTCAGACGGCGAGGTGCGGCACTGGCCGTGGCCTCCGCCGCTGTGGCATCGGTCACGATCGGTGCCCTCGGGACGGCCGGTCCGGCCGTCGCCAAGTCGAAGGCCGCGGGCGGCAAGCTCGTCGTCGGTGGCATGTTCCCGTTCACCGGGTCGAAGTCGCTGCTGTCGTCCTGGGGAACCCACGGCGTCGCCGTCGGCATCTACGAGGTCAACAACAACGGCGGCGTGCTCGGTCACAAGTGGACACCGGCCTACGTCGATGACGCGGCCGACTCCGTGGACGCGCTGCCGGCGTTCCGCAAGCTGATGCTGAAGCACCCCACCCTCGTCGTCGGGCCGTTCTCGCCGACGATCGAGGCGGTCATCAAGCAGTTCCAGCCCAACGACGTGGCCGACTTCATGGTCGGGGGCCTGACGACGCTCGACACGATGAACTATCCGTTCGTGTTCCGGACCTCGTCGTCGGACTCCAACGAGGCCATCGCCATGGCGTACTACGCGATCAAGCACGGTTGGAAGACGGCGTCGCTCATCTTCGACAACTCGGCGAACTCGCAGGGCTTCGTGCCGCCACTGGAGAAGGCGTTCAAGGCCCTCGGCGGCAAGATCCAGCAGAACATCACGCTGACCCCGGGTCAGTCGTCCTACAGCTCGGAGCTCGTGCAGGCGTTCCAGAACCACCCGCAGGTCATCTTCGACTCGATGGACTCGCAGACGGCCGCGACGCTGTTCTCGGACGGCCAGCAGCTCGGCTACATGAACATCCCGTGGATCGGTGATGACCTCCAGTCCGCGCCGCAGGGCGCGTACGCGAAGGCGTTCGGTCCGACGGCCTCGAAGGAGCTCACCGCCGCCCTGCCGGCGTCGCCGTCGGGCTCCGCGTACAACCACTTCCTCGCCGACTACCAGAAGGTGTGGAAGACCAAGAGCATCCTGCCCACGACGTTCAACGAGTATGACTCGATCGTGATCGCGTCGCTGGCCATGACGGAGGCCGGGACGACCAACCCGAAGGTCTGGGTCCACGACGTCCTCAAGGTGTCGAACCCCCCCGGTATCAAGTGCTACACGTACCGGCACTGCGTCTACCTCATCAAGAAGCACAAGAAGATCAACTATGAGGGCGCGTCGGGCACGGACGACTTCAACGCGCACCACAACGTGTTCAGCGGATTCCAGATGGTCGGATTCGACTCGAGCCTCAACAACGTCACTCGGGCGATCGTCACGCCCAAGCAGCTGGCGTCGGTGGTGGCCAAGGGCGGCTGAGCCCAAGCCCCCACGGAGGTACCCCTCGACGGGGCCGCGGGCGTCACGCCCGTGGCCCCGTCGTCGTTGAACGGGACGCGCACCGACCAGTGCTCAGCGCTCGGCGCGCTCGGCGCGCTCGGCGCGCTCTCACACCCGGGCGGCGGCTAGCGTTGCAGGGAAGTGAGCGTCACGACCGGCACCTGGCGGCAGCGGGCCCGCGAGGGTGAGCGCGCCCGCATCGCGGGCGCGCTCACCCTCGCCCTCCTGATGTGGGCCAGCGCCTTTGTCGTCATCCGCTCGCTCGGCGCTCACCTCTCGGCCGGACCGCTCGCGCTGACGCGCATCGTCGTCGGGAGCGCCGTCCTCGGCCTGGCCATGCTCGTCCGCCGGGAGCGGCCGCCGGCGGGCCGGGCGCTCGCCCGTGCCGTGCTCGCCGGGCTGCTCTGGTTCGGCGTCTACATGGTCGCCCTCAACGCGGCCGAACGCTGGGTCGACGCGGGCACCTCGTCGCTGCTCGTCAACACGGGGCCCGTGTTCGTCGCGCTGCTGGCGGGCTGGTTGCTGCACGAGGGGGTGCCCCGACCCCTCCTCGGGGGCTGCGCCATCGCCCTCGCCGGCGCCGGCCTGATCGCGCTCAGCCTCTCCGGGCACGGTTCGCACGAGCTGCTCGGGGCCGGGCTGTGCGTCCTGGCGGCGCTCGCCTACGCGCTCGCCATGGTGGTCCAGAAGCCGGCGCTGTCGAGCACGGGAGCGCTGCCCGTCACGTGGGCGGCGTGCACGGCGGCGGCACTCGCGCTGCTCGGCTTCCTGCCCCAGACCGTGCACGACCTGTCGCACGCCTCCCCCACGACGCTGCTGGGCGTGCTCTACCTCGGGGTCGGGCCGACGGCCACCGCCTTCCTCCTGTGGGCGTACGTGCTCTCGAAGATGGACGCGGGCCGTCTCGGCGCCACCACCTACGTGATCCCACCGGTGGTCGTGATCCTCGGCTGGCTCTGGCTCGGCCAGGTCCCGCCCGCCCTCGCGATTCCCGGGGGGATCCTCTGCCTCGTCGGCGTCGCGGTGGCGCGGCGACGCTGACCACGCAGCGGGGCGCGAGCGGCGGTTCAGGCAGCGCGGCGCGGCAGTGGTTCGGGGCAGCGCCGCGCGCGGCGGGGCAGTGGTTCAGGTAGCGCGGCGCGCGCCGGGCCGTTCGGCCCGGCGCGCTTGCGGCCGGCGAGAAAACTGCCGCGGACCCGCCTCCGCCGCTCCCACAAGCGCTCCACGGAGCGCACGGCGGACCCGTTCGATCTGGCGATCACGTGCGTCCCCAGCCAGGGACCCACGGAGCATGCGCATGATCGGACGATTCGGATCGATGCGGTTGACTTCTCGTCGCTGCGCCACCTTCCCGGAACTTTCCGGGACCTGCGGTGTTCAAACGCCCGTCCACCGGGTAATGACGCTGGCGTCGAGAGGACGAGACGTTGATGTGTCGTCATGTACCGATGGGCGTTATTCCGCGAAACAGGGTTGTAGGCTGAGTTCATGGCAGCAGGCCTGACCGTCGAGTCTCACGAGAGCGGTGTGCTCATGGTCGCGGGCGAACTCTCGCTCGCGGAGGCACCGATCCTCGAACGGCACCTCACCGAGGCGCTCAATTCCGCGAGGTCCACGATCGTGGTCGACCTCGGCGGCGTCGAGTTCATCGATTCCACGGGTCTCAGCGTGCTCGTCCGGGCCCAGCAGCAGGCGAACGAGCGAGGCGTGGAATTCGGGGTCTGCAACCCCCGAACGCAGGCTCATCGGCTCCTCACCCTGACGGGGCTCGAGGAGCGCCTCACCCTGTCGGACCCCTCACCGCCCCGATCGTCGAACTGAGCCCGCGAGCGGCTCGGAGGCCCGAGTCGCCCGGAACTGCATGTGCACGGCGGTCCCGAGCTCCGAGCTCGCACAGTCGGCCTGCTCGGTCAGCGATTGGATCAGGGCCAGCCCCATCCCGAGCCCACCCCGTGGGGACGGGCCCGCGCGGATCCCGCAGCCGTGGTCACGGACCACGGCGTCGACCGAGTCGCCCTCGATCGAGAGCGTGACGACGAGTGCGCCGGGGGTGGCGGCGGCCGGGTAGGCGTGCAGGACGGCGTTGTTGCACGCCTCGCTGACGGCGGTGCAGATGTCGGCGGTGAGGTCCGGCTCGACGCCCGCCGCCGGTGCGATGGTTCCGATCGTCGAGCGCACGACCCGGGCGGAGGCGGCCACCGCGGGGAGCTCGAGCCGAAGCCAGAGGCGCGCGGCCGGACGCGGACGGAGGGACACTCCGCGCCTCAGGCGTCGAGGGCGTACATGGCCTCGAGCGTCTCGCAGGCGGACAGCACGTGGATGTGGGCGAGATGCATGTGGTCGAGCAGACCGGCGACCGTCAGCGCCCGCTCGACGGTGCGCGTCGCGGCCGCCGTGACCTCGGCGAGGACACGCAGCGAGAACACGCCGCCGCGTCTGGAACGGGCCCGTGCCTGGTCCAGCAGCTGTCGCCGGCGCCCGGCCTCCAGCCGGGCGCTCGCGTGGTACCCGGCGATCCCGAGGTCACCGTAGAGGCCGTGGAGGCTGAGTTCGTCGCGGATCCGGCTGCCCTCCTCCGTCCCGGCGTCACGCGCCAGCAGCGCGCCGCAGCGCAGGCGCGCCTCCTCGAGCAGCAGGTAGGCCAGCTCCTCACAGCTCGTGCCTGCGTGGTCCAACGTCTGCAACTCGGCCATTCTCGCTACCCCGAAACGACACTGGCGGTGGGATGTGCAGGGATGGTTGCCCGTGCCCCGCCGCGAGCAAACGCGACGCCGTGCCGGGTCATCGCGCCGTGCCGGGTCATCGCGCCGTGCCGCGTGCCGTCCGCGCGGCGGACTCTCGCCGCTCTGCGGTTCGCGCGGTCCTGCGGCGACGCGGAACGTCGAGCAGCCGCGGCGAATCCCAGGCGGGCTCCTCTCCCTCCTGCCAGCGTTCCAGGTCCGGGGCCTGCAGCCGGGCGCCGCCGAGCCGGAAGACGGTCGCGGCGATGCCCGCGCCCACCACGACGATGGCGCAGGCCACCCACATGCCGGCCTGGATCCCTCCACGAGTCGCACCTCCGTTCACGGTCATGGCGAGATGGAGGATGATCGGAGCGGTCACGAACGCGGCCACCGCCCGCAGGAGCTCGACGAGCGCGAACACGCGCTGGATCAGCGCCGAGCGAACCGAGTAGCCGGCCACGAACAGCGCGGGCGCGACGGTCGCGCCGACCCCGAGGCCGATGAGAGCCGAGGCGACGATCACCAGCCAGTGACCGCCCCCGACGATTCCGGTGACGGTGCCGATGCCCGCGGCGAGCGTGATCAGCCCAGCGAGGGCGAGCGCAGCCAGCCATCGCGTCCGCAGCAGCGCCCCGAAGACCAGCGCCATCAGCACCGCCCCGCCGAACTCCGGCCAGAACAGGTTGGCGAGCTGGCCGGGGCTGCCGGTCGGCTGGATCGCCTGCTCGACGAGGTCGATCGCCGCGATCGACGCCGCGCCCGCCGTCATGGCCGAGATGATCCCGGCGACCGGCTTGGTGGTGAACAGCGCCCGCACCGGCATGAGGGGGTCCTCGGCGGCGGCCTGGTAGCCGACGAGGGCGAGCAGGACGGCGAGTCCCCCGACGAGGGGAAGCAGAGCGATCAGGCTGAGCAGCGCATGCGTCAGCAGCTCGGAGGCGCCGAGGAAGACCGCGGCGCACCCGCAGCCAGCGAGCACGAGCGCGAGCGGGTCCCAGCGAGCGTTCTCCTCGGCGGGGGGCACATCCTCGAAGGTGAGCAGCACGAAGAGGAGTGCGGCGGCGGCACAGCCGGCCACGCACCAGAAGAGCACGTGCCAACCTCCGGCACCCGCCTCAGCGCCGCCGATCACCGGGCCGACGGCCACCGCGCCAAACACGCAGAGGTTCATGATCATCGCCGTGAACGGCATCCGCGAGACGGGCCAACCCGCGACGAGCGGCGGCACCGCCGCGATCAGCATCAGACTCGTGCACAGGCCCTGGACGATGTGGGCCGCGATGAAGAGCCCCGGGGAGGGCGCCGCCGCGGCGATCACGCAGGCAACCAGGAACAGGCCTGCGTAGAGCACGAGCAGGCGTCGTCCGGGAGCGCGCAGCGCGAGCTGCACGGCGAGCACGGTGCCGAAGGCGTACGCCGCGTTCGCCATGCCGGTGGCGAGCTCGAAGGACTGCGCGGAGAGGTGAAGCTGCTGCTCGATGACCCGCTGCATGGGTGGCAGCGCGCCGCTGAGGGCCAGATACGGGATCAGCGCGAGCGCGACCATCGCAGCGGCGGCGGGATAGCGGCCGGCCAGCGGCCCCCTGAAGCGCATCGGTGAGGATCAGGCTCGCGTCAACCGCGCGGCTGCGGATGGCCACCGGTGGGCCCCCGTGGCCCGTCCGGGTAGACCCCGCGGCTCGGGCGTTCGACGGAGACGGTCATCCACAACGAGCGACAGGACGAGTACGGTGCCGCCGACGATCAGCAGGATCAGGCCGACGGTGTGAAGGTGCACGCCGGTCGTCGAAGCGGTGACGGCCCAGCGAAGGATCGCTCCGACGGCGATCAGGATGAGCGAGGCTCCGAATCCCATCTGTTCTCCCATCGCACTCGTTGACTGGTGGTCCCGGCTCCGGCTTCTCGGAGCTGCCCCCGCCCGGCGGATCCGAACCACGCCTCGGGCCTGCGGTGAACGCCGGATGACCGGCGCAGCGCCCGGATCCGGGTCCCCAACCGGACGCGGGGACCGCCCCCATTCCCCGCGCCTGCGCGTGACCGCCCCATCCCCGCGCCTGCGCGTGACCGCCCCCTCGGCTGACGTGACGGCGCCCGCCGGTGGGCCGGGCGGCCCCGGCGGACCTCGCTTGGTCTCCGGTGTCGCCGGGTAGTGAGCCATCCACCTGACCCGCCCCGGACGTTCCGGGGTCGGCCACAAAGGAGGACGTAATGGTTGCGTTACTGGTGCTTCTACTGATCCTGGCGGTGTTCGGCGGGCTCGGCTTCGCCGCGCACTTCCTGTGGTTCGTGCTGATCGCCGCGGTGATCCTCTGGGTCCTCGGCTTCTTCGTCGGTGGAATCGAGTCCGGTGGCAGGCGCCACTGGTACGGGCGCTGGTGATCCATCGCGTCGGGCGGGCGCGGCTCACCCGAGCCGCCCCGCCGACCTCCCCACGAACGGCTCATGGTCGGTCCCGGTCGACCGGGACCGACCATGGCCGGCACGCCTCCGGCGTCAGCGATCGGGCTCGGTATGCCGGGGCTCTCCGGACGCCGTGGCGCAGTACGCACGGAAGTCCCGCTCGAAATTCGGCCACCAATCCTCCGGGAGCGGACGCGCGAACGATCGCCACCGCAGCCAGCGTCGGTGCAGCGGCCCGGAGAGCCGCTGCAGGCGGCGCGCCAGGCGAGCCCAGAACGGGAGCTGGTGATGGGTGGACATAGCCTCGATGTACCCGGCACCCGTCGACGGCACGCCCGGCGCGACGGATGCTGACCGAGCGATGACACACGAATTGACCGAGCACGGTAGGCTGCGCTCACCGTTGGAGAGCAATTTCGAAGTCGACGTCGCCGAGGACCCGCGCGGCACCATTCTCACCGTCTCCGGTGAGCTGGATGTGGCCTCGAGCCAGACCCTCGAGCAGGAGCTCGAGCAGCTCCGTGGCGTACCGACGGTCGTCGTTGACCTGCGTGGCCTCACCTTCATCGACTCGACGGGACTCGGGGTGCTCGTGCGCGCCCATCAGCTGGCCAAGGAGCAGGGATGCCGCTTCGGCCTCGTCCGCGGGGAGGGACAGGTCCAGCGCCTGCTCAGCCTCACGGGGCTGGACAGCGAGCTGCTCGTCGCCGGGTCGACCGAGGAGCTGCTCGGCGGCTGACGCGCCGTCGCCCGCCTGCCCCTCGGGCACGGGGCGTGGGTCGTCGATCCCGGGTCAGTCCTGCGAGGGGCGACCACGGTCGCGCACGAGCAACCGCAGGGATCCCCCGTCCGAGGAGAGCTCGTCGACGAGCTCGGCGAGGGCCGCCCGGCGCGCGTTGACCTCGGTCCGATCCGGCGTCCGGTTCAGAGCCGGCGTCGGCTCCTCGCCGTCGAGGGGGGCGAAGGGCCCGGCCTCGAGCGTGAGTCGGTGGGCGGAGCTCGAGATCCCCACCACCAGATGCCCGTCGGCGGCGACCTCGGCCAGGCCGGCCATCGCGTCGTTGATCGCATAGAGGTCCGAGGCACCGATCATGGTGAAGTGGGATGAGGCGGCCGCGGCGCGCGCGACGCGGCCGACGAGGTAGCGCACGAGCGGCACCGGCTCGCACCACATCACGACGTCGTCGTCGGCCAGGTCCATCGGACGCTCGGACCACTCCTCGTCCGCCGGGAAGGCCGCATCCGTGTCGGTGTCCGCCCGCCGGAAGCGCATCCGCACCTCGGTCCCGCCCCCGCTCGGGCTGTTGAACTCGGCCTGATCGGCGAGCGCGCTGATCAGCGCGAGCCCGAGCCCCATGTGGTCGGCGCCGCTCGAGAGCCGACGGATCCCCGTGCCGCTGTCCCGGACCACCACGTCGATCCGATCACCGGGGACGCTGACGACCACTCGCATCGGGCCGGGTTGGCCCTCGTAGGCGTGGATGACCACGTTGTTGCACGCCTCGCTCACCGCCGTCTTCAGGTCCGTGGTGAGCTCCTCGTCGAACCCCGCCGCCTCCGCGACGCCCGCGAGCGCGGCTCGAACGACCGAGACGTTCTCCGGCCGGTTCTCGAGTTCAAGCCGAACGCAGGATGGTTGGTCGATCACGCCTTGTCCCAAAGTACCGCACCGCCACCGATGCGGTGCTCACACGGGTCCACTTCCACGATCCGTGCGTTGCGGAACATCGTCGAGGAGCGCGCTTGACGCGCGCTCCTCGACAATCGCGTTGAGGCGGGAGAAATGAACCAGCGCGAGCTATGCCCGCAATGCGCGCTCATCGTCGACGGCGGTCGCCAACTGACGAAGCGCTTTGCTGAGGATGCGCGAGATCTGCATCTGGGAGACCCCGACCTCCTCGGCGATCTCACTCTGCGTCTTGTCCTCGACGAAGCGGAGCGCGAGCACGCGCCGGTCCCGCTCCGACAGGCGCTTCGCCGCGGGGGCGATCGACGCGGTGAGGGTCACGAGGTCGTAGCGCTCATCCAGCTCACCGATCGAATCGCCGAGCGTGCCGGCCTCCCCGTCGCCATCGTCGTGCGGCGTGTCGAACGAGACGGCGTGGTGGGCGGCTGCGGCCTCGGCCGCCTCCAGGACCTCCTGCACGCTGATCTCGAGATACTCGGCCACCTCGTTGTAGGTCGGCTCCCGGCCGGTCTTGGCCGCGAGCTGCCGCTCCGCCTGGGCAACCTGGAGCGCCAGCTCCTGGATTCCCCGCGGCATGTGGACCGCCCAGCCGGAATCCCGGAAGTACCGCTTCAGCTCGCCGAGGATGGTCGGCACGGCAAAGTGCTGAAATCCGATCCCGCGGCTGGAGTCATAGCGATCGATCGCCTTGACGAGGCCAAGGCTGGCGACCTGCTCGAGGTCGTCCAGGGGCTCGCGCGCGCCGCGGTAGCGGCGCGCGAGCTTGCGAGCCAGGGGTAGGTACTGCCTGACCAGCGCCTCGCGGGCGTTCTGGTCGCGATGCTGCTGCCAACGGCGGAACAGCTCCTGGACCGGGACGTCTCGTCCGCCCAGGATACGACTATCGGTAACGCCAGAGCTCAGATCCATACGACCAGGCATACCCTCAGCCTACCGCCCCCAAACGTCGCGCAGACAACTTTTCAAACGCCGTCCGCGACGCCCGTCAACCTGGCGTGACGTCCCGCGCTTGCGGGCCCGCCCGCTCGAGCGTCTCGCGCGCCGCGTCGGCATCGAGGCGCTCGATCAGGCGCCCGTCGACCGTGGTCACCCCAGTCCCCTCGCGGACGGCCGCCGCGTAGGCGTCGATGATCCGCTGCGCCCGCTCGATCTCCTGCGGCGAAGGGGTGAACGCGCGGTGGCAGATCTCGATCTGCGCGGGATGAATCAGCGTCTTACCGTCGAACCCGAGCTGCCGCGCCTGCCCGCACTCCGCCTCGAAGCCCGCGGCGTCACCCGGGTCGTTGTGGACGCCGTCGAGGATCCGCCGACCCGCCGCGCGGGCGCCGAGCACGCACAGCATCAGGCTGAGCTCCAGCCCGCGGCGGCCAGGTGCCTCGGGGACGCGCAGCTCGACGCGGAGATCGTTGGTGCCCACCACGAGCACGTCGAGCCGCTCACCGCACGCGGCGATCTCGGCGCTGCGCAGCACCGCGGCGGGCGTCTCGAGCATCGCCCAGAGACGGATACCGGGCGCAGCCCCGAGCGTCGCGAGGACCCGCTCGCACTCGAGCACGTCGTGGGCCGAGCGCACCTTCGGCAGCACGATCGCGTCGGGGCCGGCGCTCACCGCCGCCGCCAGGTCGTCGCGATGCCACGACGTGCCCGCGCCGTTGACGCGGACCGCGACCGTGCGCTGCGCCAGCGCGCCCGAGCCGATCGCCTGACACACGGCGGCCCGTGCCCCCGCCTTGCGCTGCGGTGCCACCGCGTCCTCCAGATCGAGGATCAGGGCGTCCGCGGGCAGCTCGCGAGCCTTCTCCAGCGCCCGCGCGTTCGCGCCCGGGACGAACAGCGCCGACCTCAGCACCCGCTCGCCCACCCCGTGAGCCATCGCATGCGCCCATCCTCGCAGGAGTCGCGCCGCGTCGCTCGGTGGCGGTAGGCTCGGGGAGCTCGGCGAACCACTGGTCGGCGGCCGATCCGGGTATCACCCGCGGAGTGGCCGCCGTCGCCCGGCGGGACACCGTCCCCCATCCACGATCGAGGAGGGCCTTGAACCGATGAAGAGCTGGGACCTGACATCCGTCGCGCTCAGCCCGCACTCGCCGGAGATCCTCGACAGCCATGACGAGGGCCGCGCGATCGCGCTCGAGATCCCGGCCGGCGGCAGCCTTCGGGAGCACCAGGTGCACGAGCGAGCGTGGGCCATCGTCGTCTCCGGCGAGGTCTCGATCGTCGGGGAGTCCGGCAGCGAGGTCAGCGGTGGACCGGGCCTGATGGTCGAGTTCGCCCCGAACGAACGCCACAGCGTCGAGGCGTCGAGCACCGCCCGGATCCTGCTGCTCCTGACGCCGTGGCCCGGCGACGGGCACCCCGGGACGATGGCGCTCGACGACAAGCGCACCGTACGCCAGCGCGCCGCTGAGCATCGGGGCGCCTGAGCCCGGGCGGACCGAGCGCCGGTCCGCCCCGGCCGCCCGGTCCGCCCGGGCCGCCGTCTCCTCAGACGAGCAGGAACTGCGAGACGAGCCGGTCGAGCTCCTCGGCGGTGCCGGCGAGCTGCTGGGCGCTGGCGGTGATCTGCTGGGTGGAGGCACTCGACTGCTCGGCGCTGGCCGACACCTCCTCGGTTGAGGCGCTCGACTGCTCGGCCACGGAGGCGACCGACTCGATGCTCGAGCGGACCTCGTCACTGGACACCGCGATCCGGCTCACCGCGGCGGCGATCTCCTCGACGCGCGTGCTCATGTCCTCGACGCTCTGCCCGATCTGCAGGAACGCCTCGCGCGCCTGCTCCACCGTCCCGACCCCATCCTGGGTCTGGCTGACACCGAGCTCGACAACATCGACCGCGCG
>DAIDJO010000047.1 GCA_027451345.1 Solirubrobacterales bacterium | reverse complement strand
GGTGCTCGCCGCGGTGGTGGTGGTGCTCGCCGCGGTGGTGGTGGTGCCGGTCGGCGTGGCGGTGCCCGGCGTGCTGCTCGAGAAGGCCGTCGTCGGCGCGGCGGGGGCGCTCGTGCTCGTGACGGTCACCGGGGTCGTCGTCGGGGTCAGGCCGGCGCCGCCCGAGGGTTGCACAGCCGCGGTCGTCGGCGTGGCCGTGGGGGTGGTGGGGCCCATCGGCGGGAGGACCATGTGCGCCGGCTCGGCCCCGGGCATGGTCGCGTCGGTGCGGTTGGGGCCGGTGGTGGTCCCGGCCGGCACGGTCGGGGCCGTCGATGCGCCCGGTCCGGTGGTGGTCGCGGTCAGCGGCTCCCGGCGCTCACGGCCCACCACGCGCCCGGTGGCGATGGCGCCGCCCTCGAGCCGGGTCCGCAGCGGTGAGACCGACGGCGTGGGCGCGACGGCCACGCTCAGGCCCGGGCCGGCACCGACCGGCGCGGCGAGATGCGTGCTGCCGATCGCGCTCTGGATCCCCGAATTGAGCGAGCGTGAGACGAGCGTCGCGGCGGACGGCCCGTGGTGGGCGGGCGGGGCGTTGGGGTCGATCGCCACCGTCCCCGCCGTGACGAGCGCCGCGGCGGCGATGCCGGCGGCGGCCTTGGTGGCCACGGCGCTGACCCCGGCGGTGACGAGGCCGGCCGTGCTCGCTCCGGTCGCTCCAGCGGCCCCGGCACCCGCGGCACCGGCGGCACCCGCGGCGCCCGCGGCACCCGCGGCACCGCCTCCGGCGGCCCCGCCTCCCGCCGCGCCGGCCGCGCCGGCTCCGGCCGAGGTGGCGGAGTGAGTCACCGCGTGGGCGAAGATGAACTTGTGGAGGAGGGCGAGTGGCGCGACCGGCGCCAGCGCGGCGAGGGCACGGCTGCTCTTGCGCATCTCGGTCTGGAAGACCTGGCAGCGCTCGCAATGCCGGACATGGCGGCGGACGGAGGCGCTCGGTGAGCGGCGCAGGCCCTCGGCGACCTCGGCGATCTCCTCGCGGACCTGGTCGCAGCTGAGCAGGCGCGCCTCGGCCGCCTCGGTCAGGGAGACGCGGGCGCGCACGAGCAGCGACTTGACGCTCGAGACGGTCGTCTCCATCGCCTCGGCGATCTGCTCGTAGGAGAGCGCGTCCATCTCGCGCAGCACGAGCGCGGTGCGCTGCGTCTCGGGCAGGTCGCGAATGTCCTCCAGCAGCTGGCGGAACGCCTCGCGGTCGTGGACCTTGTCGGCGGTGCTCGCGCCGTGGTCGGAGAGATGGATGTCCATCGAGTCGACGCCGATCGCCTGGTTGCGGCGCAGGTGGTTCAGGCAGCGGTTGCGCGCGATGCGGTAGAGCCACGGCCGCACGTTCAGCGGGCGATCGTCGGCGCGCATCGCGTTGTAGGACGCGGTGAACACGTCCTGCAGGACGTCCTCGGCGTCCTCGCGCGAGCCGAGCATATGGCGGCAGAACGCGAGCAGCCGGGCGTGGTAGCGCGCCACGAGCACCTCGAAGGCGCCCTCGTTGCCGCGCCGGATCAGCGCGACCAGGCGCTCATCCGACTGCAGCTTGAGCAGCGGCGAGCGGCCCTGACGGATCCCCGCTCCCGCATATCTGAGTGCTGAAGCTTCCACGTGGCTCTCCGAGACCATTCAAACAACCTAGCGGCCCGGAAGTTGCGGTTGGGTGTGCGGCACGTGAACTGTCCTTCCCGGTTTCATCAAAACGCAATCTTTCGGTGCGATCCTGCGCGATCAGCGAGAGGGCCTGGCCGCGACGGTCCGGGTCCTCCGCGGGGCCCGGGTAAGATCAGCCCCCCGGCCCGGGTAGACAAACTGGCAAAGTCGGCGGTCTTAAAAACCGCTGCCCGCAAGGGCCCTGCGGGTTCGATCCCCGCCCCGGGTATCGCCGCGGCCAAGGCCGCCGGCCGGCGAAGCAGCGGCGAGCCGGCCGAGGCTCAGGCGACCGCCCGGTCCTCCTCCATCGCGCGCTGCGTCTCGGAACGGGCGAGCTGGGCGATCAACATCTCGGCGAGCGCCCGATCACCGGTGATCTGCAGCGCCGCCGGGTCGCCGCCGGGGGAGAAGGCGGTCACCCACGCCCGCGTGTCGCCGCTGATGTGGGCGTCGGCGTGCTCGCTCGCCTCCTCGACGATGCGGCTCGAGTCCTCGACGACGACGGTGAGGGTCAGCGGACCGCCCTCGCGGTGGCCGTCGGTGACGATGCACTCGATCTCGCCGCGGTGGCCCTCGCCGCGCACGAGCCCGGGGGCGAGGCGCAGGATCGCGCCCATGTCGACGCGCTCCCCCGGGCGCGGCTGGCTCCAGGCCCAGCGGTAGCCCCAGAGGGCGAGCTCGCCGAGCACGGGCATCAGGTCCCGCGCGCGCGGGGTCAGCTCATAGTCGACCCGGGGCGGCACCTCGCGGTAGCGCTTGCGGGTGAGCATCCCGTCGGCCACCATCCGGTTCAGCCGCGAACGCAGTTGCTCGGTGGAGATCCCCGGCAGCACGCGCTGCAGCTCGACGAACCGGCGCGGGCCGGCCGCGAGGTCTCGGACGATCAGGAGAGTCCACTTATCGCCGACGAGGTCCAGTGCTCGCGCGTCCGGCGACCACTGGTCGTACGGATGCCGCTTCGGCGGCGGGACTTGGGGCATCGTGCGCCTCCCGGTCGGAAAGGACTGCTGCGGAGTCTACGCCTGCAGTTCACCTGTCAGAAAGAAATTGTGAAACGCTCTGGGTACTGGCTATTCGTGCTACCCCGCATTTGACCCGAATAACGAGCGTCTCGTTTGCGGACCGGCTGGCCGACAGCGTCCATACCTGCGAAGGTTCCGGGCGTCAGCTGCCGATACAGGTGCGCATGGGGGAACTGATCCAACTCGCAGAGCGGCTGGCCGACCGCTCGAGACCGAGCGGCGAGCGCGCACGCTTCTTCTTCGCGCTCGACGACCCGATCTCGTATCTGGCCGCGGAGCGCGTCGAGCGCGCGCTCGGGCCGATCGAATGGGTGCCCGTCCTGGGGCCGCTGTCGGCGGACCGGGGGAGTCCGCCGGAGCGCGAACGCCGCGCGCGTGAGCGCATGGAGCTCGCCGAGGCGGAGGCGGCGCGGCTCGATCTGCCGATCGTCGCGCCCCACCGCTTCCCGATGGACAGCCGCCGGGCGGCGCGCGCCGCGACGTTCGCCGCCGACCGGGGCGTCGGCGCGGCCTTTGCCGTGGCGCTGCTGCGGCTCGGCTTCTGTGGCGGCTTCGACATCAGCAGCGGGCCGGTGATCGAGGAGGCGGCGGGCGTCGCCTGCCTCACCGCCGCCGACGTCCGGCGGGCCACCCGCGATGAGGGCCTCGACGCGCGGATCGACGCGACGAGCCGCGGGCTCACCCTGCGCGGGGTGAGCTCGCCGCCGGCGATCGGCATCGGCGGCAACTGGTTCGAGGGTTCGACGGCGGTGTTCGCCGCCGTCACCTTCAGCGCCGCGCAGGGCCTGCTCGACGCGCCGCCCCTGCCCGCGGGCTGAGGCGCGCGAGCCGGGTCGAGGACCGGGGCGCCGTCTACGGCTGGGTCAGGCCGGCGAGGATCGACTCGTGGAGCGAGTCCTCGTGGCTCTGGTCGGTGATCAGGCAGGTGGCACGGTGACCGGGCATCACCTCGGGGAGCGGCTCGTACTCCTCGAGCTCGGCGCACAGGGCGCGGAAGCGGTCGTCGCGGCTGGATGCGGGCGGCTGCGGGCTGAGCATGGACATCCGAACTCTCCTCTGATCGACGTCACTCAACCTACGCTCGCCGCGGCGCGTGGGGGGTCCCGGAGGAACCGAACCCCCCACGCGGGGGGTAGGATCCGGCGGGCATGGAGGGTGCGCAGGCGGCCAGCGAGGCGGCAGAGGAGCTCCACGGCGGGCGGCTGATCGCCCGACGCCTGCGGGCGCACGGGGTGAGCCGGCTGTTCACCCTCTCCGGCGGCCACCTCTTCTCGATCTACGACGGCTGCCGGGCCGAGGGCATCGAGATCATCGACGTCCGCCACGAGCAGACGGCCGCCTTCGCCGCGGAGGGCTGGGCGAAGGTGACGCGCGAGCTCGGCGTCTGCGCGCTCACCGCCGGACCGGGCGTGACGAACGGGATGAGCGCGATCGCCTCCGCGCAGCAGAACCAGTCGCCGCTGCTCGTCCTCGGCGGGCGGGCCCCCGCGTGGCGCTGGGGGCAGGGGTCGTTGCAGGAGCTCGATCACGTCCCGTTCGTCCGGCCGCTCGTCAAGCTCGCCGCCACGGCGGATTCCGCGTCCGAGATCCAGGAGCTGCTCGACGAGGCGATCGACGTGGCGCTGACGCCGCCCTCGGGCCCGGTGTTCCTCGACTTCCCGCTCGACCACGTCTTCTCGCCCGCGCGCGACCGTGACCTCGAGGCGCGACCGGCGCGGCTCTCGCCCAGCCGCGCGAGCCACCCGGACGCGCGCCAGGTGGCGCGAGCGGCCGCGCTGCTGCGGGAGGCGGAGCGACCGGTGATCATGGCCGGCACCGGGCTCTACTGGGGCGGCGGCGAGGTGGCGCTGCGGGAGCTGGCCGAGGCGCTCGGCGTGCCGGTCTGTGTCAACGGGCTCGCCCGCGGCTGCCTGCCCGCCGACCACCCGCTGTACCTCTCGCGGGCGCGCGGGGCGGCCCTGAGCGGCGCGGACGTGGCGCTCGTGATCGGCGTTCCGCTCGACTTCCGCCTCGGCTTCGGCGCCGTCTTCGGGGAGGAGACCTCGGTGGTGATGCTCGACGCCGCCGAGCCCGCGCGCGAGCCGCCGCGGCGGCTCGCGGCCGAGGTGTACGGTGCGCTGCCCGAGGCCCTGGCGGACCTGCGCTCCGGCGCGGCGCCGAGCGGCCCGACCGCCGCGGCGCGGGCCGGGTGGGTCGCGTCGCTGCGCGACGTCGAGGCCGAGGCCCGGGCGGGCGAGCACGAGATGCTGACGGACGCGCGCACGCCGCTGCATCCCGCCCGCGTCTACGCCGAGCTCGTGCCGTTGCTTGACCGCGACGCGATCATCGTGGGGGACGGCGGGGACTTCGTCTCCTTCGCGGGGCGGCTGATCGACTCGTTCGAGCCCGGGTGCTGGCTGGACCCGGGCCCGTTCGGCTGCCTGGGCTCGGGGCCCGGCTACGCGCTCGCCGCCAAGCTCGCCCACCCGGAGCGTCAGGTCGTGCTGCTCCAGGGGGACGGCGCCTTTGGCTTCTCGGCGATGGAATGGGACACGCTCGTGCGCCACGGTGTCGCCGTCGTCGGCGTGCTCGGCAACAACGGGATCTGGGGGCTCGAGAAGCACCCGATGGAGTACGTCTACGGGTACTCGGTCGCCGCCGAGCTGCAGCCCGAGCTTCGCTA
The DNA here is from genome assembly GCA_027451345.1 of Solirubrobacterales bacterium. Classification (GTDB taxonomy): domain Bacteria; phylum Actinomycetota; class Thermoleophilia; order Solirubrobacterales; family Solirubrobacteraceae; genus Palsa-465. The sequence continues at coordinate 1,110 of DAIDJO010000047.1, read as the reverse complement.
CGACCGGCTCGTCGAGACCCTCGGCGGCCACGGCGAGCTCGTCCGCGAGCCCGGTGAGCTGCGCGGCGCCGTCGAGCGGGCATTCGCCTGCGGTCGGCCGGCGCTGATCAACGTGCTCACCGACCCGGCGGTCGCCTATCCGCGGCGGTCGAACCTGGCCTGAGGCGGGGAGGGACGGCGCCGCACGCGACCGGTCGGCGCCCGCGCGAGTCGCCGCCCGCCCCCTGCGTCAGTCGCCGGGGGCGATCCCGAGCGCCTGGCGGATGAAGTCGAGCTGCACCCCGAGGAGGTGCTCGGCGACCGCCTCCTGGGGCGTCATGTGCGTGATGCCGCTGAGCGGCAGAACCGAGTGCAGGCGGCCCGCCTCGGTGAGCCGCTGGGAGAGCTGGAGCGTGTGCGCCACCAGCACGTTGTCATCGGCCAGCCCGTGGATGATGAGCAGCGGCCGGGCGAGGTCGCCGGCGGCCGGCCACAGGGAGGAGCCGTCGTAGGCGGCGCGATCGCCGCCGTCCGGGTCGGCACCGAGATAGCGCTCGGTGTAGTGAGTGTCGTAGAGGCGCCATTCGGTGACCGGCGCACCGGCGACGCCGACGTGGAAGACGTCGGGGCGGCGCAGGACCGCGAGGGCGGCGAGGTACCCGCCGAACGACCAGCCGCGGATCGCCACGCGGCTCAGATCGAGGTCCGCTCGCAGCGCGGCGACGCCGTGCAGCGCGTCGACCTGATCCTCGAGCACCGGGCCGGCGAGGTCCCCGCTCACGGCTCGGGCCCAGGCGCGCCCGCGCCCGGGCGTGCCGCGCCCGTCGGCGACGAGGACGGCAAAGCCCTGATCGGCCAGCCACTGCGACTCGTGCCAGCGTGCACGCGTCCGCATCACCCGCTGGTGATGCGGACCGCCGTAGGGGTCGAGCAGCACCGGGAGCGGCGAGCGGCCGTCATGGTCCTGTGGCAGCAGCAGGCCGACGCGCAGGTTCCGCTCGCCGACGGTGAGGAACTCAACCGCGGGGTGGACGGCCGGGGTCTCGGCGCGTGAGGCGACGTCGTGCTCGCCGATGCTCCAGCGGGTGCCGCTGCGCTCCATGCCGGCGATGCCGAGCACGCGCACGCCGC
>DAIDJO010000046.1 GCA_027451345.1 Solirubrobacterales bacterium | reverse complement strand
AGCGGGCCCGCCCCCAGCGACTCATCCCTCGGGACCGCCGGCGCGGTCTGGTGGGACGCAGGTGGGGTCTGGGTGGTTGATCGGGTTGCAAAGTGGGAGGCGATGGGTTAAGGTGGGACACGCATGCAGGGACCCGGGTGGCAGGGCTCCTCCCACCCAGCCACCCGGGTCTCAACTTTCGGCCAGACGCATGAGAACCCTTGATCTTCCGCGGCACCTTCGAACACGCGCTCGACGCGAAGAACCGGCTCACGGTGCCGGCGAAGTACCGCGACGTGCTGAAGGGCGGCGTGGTCCTCGCGATCTCGCCCGAGACCGAGGTGGGGACGGCACGCTCGCTCTCGATCTGGTGTCCGGACGCCTACGACAGCTTCGTCCAGCTGGCCCTCGCGGACCTCAATCCGCTCGGGCCGCGGGCCCGCGACCTGCGCAACCTGCTCTACGGCAACTCCTGGGACCAGGAGCTCGACGCGGCGAATCGCCTCGTCATTCCGCCCCCGGCGCGGGAGTTCGCCGGCCTGGAGAAGGAGGTCGTCATCACCGGTGCCGGCGATCACCTGCAGCTCTGGGACCGTGCCGCCTTCGCGGAGTACAACGCCGTCGCGCTCTCGCGCTTCTCCGAGATCACAGCGAGCTTTGACCACACTCATTGACATGACCACGCCGCACGTGCCCGTCCTGGCCGGGGAGCTGATCGAGTTCCTCGATCCGGCGCCGGGCGCCGTGGCCGTCGACTGCACCGTCGGAGGGGCCGGTCACGCCCGCCTGGTCGCGGAGCGCATCGGAGCGGGGGGGACGCTGATCGGCATCGACCGCGATCCCCTCGCCGAGGACCGCTTCGCCGACCTCGCCTCCGAGGTTGCCTGCGAGACGCGCTTCATCCGGGCTGACTTCGTCACCGGCCTGCGCCGGCTGCGGGCCGAGGGAGTCGAGGCGGACCTCATCTACATGGACCTCGGGATGTCCTCGATGCAGGTCGACACGTGGGAGCGGGGGTTCTCCTACTCCTACGACGCGCCGCTCGACATGCGCATGGACCCCTCGCAGGAGCGATCGGCAGCCATGATCGTCAACGGGTGGGAGGAGCATCGTCTCGCCCGGCTGCTGCGGGACTACGGCGAGGAGCGCTACTCCGGCCAGATCGCGCGCGCGATCGTCCGGGCTCGCGGGCGTCGCGAGCTGGCGACGACGCAGGAGCTGGTCGACGTGATCAAGGGCGCCGTCCCCATCCCCGCCCAGTTCGCCGGCGGGCACCCGGCCAAGCGGACCTTCCAGGCACTGCGCATCGCCGTCAACGACGAGCTCGCTCAGATCGACGAGGGGCTTCCGCTCGCGTGGGACCTGCTCACTCCGGGCGGTCGCCTCGCCGTCATCTCCTTCCACTCGCTCGAGGACCGGCGCGTCAAGCGCTTCCTCACCGACCGCGCGCGGGGCTGCATCTGCCCGCCCGATCTGCCCATCTGCGTCTGCGGCCATGAGCCGACGGCCGAGCTCCTCACGCGGCGCGCGGTTGCGCCGACACCGGGCGAGGTCGCCGCCAATCCCCGATCCAAGTCCGCGCACCTGCGCGCCGCACGGAAGCTCCGATCCGAGGTGACCACCCCATGACCCCACCCGCCACCGCCGCCGCCCGCCGCGCTCTCAGCGAGCCCGCGGAGGCGCGTTCCCGAGCCACCCCGTCTCGCGCCGCAGGGCCGGAGACCAGCCGGGGCCCGGCGCGGCGAGCGACGGCGCAGCCGGCGACGCGGCCGTCGAGCCGCGCCACCGCCGCCGCGGTGGCGATGGAGACCGCGCTGGTGACCGCGCCGGTGCCGACGTCGCCCCGTCGTGACGGGGCCCCCTCGACCGGGACGCGGCGCTCGCGCTCCGTTCCTTCCGCCCCCAATCGCTCGGCGCCGCGTGCCCCGCGGCGGGGCCACGCCCAGCCGGAGCGCGCCCGTCCGGAGCGCGCCCGTCCGGAGCGCGCGCGGCGGGACCGCACCCGGCCGGATCCCGCCCGGCCGGCTCAGCGGCGCGGCGGGGTTGCCGCGCTCGCCCTGGCTCCAGCGGTCGCGCTCGCGCCGGTCATGGCCCTGCGGCTCCAGCCGCCCCGGCTTGACCGGATCGTCCGCGGGCGCGCGTGGATCCCGATGCTCGCGGCGCTGCTCGTCCGCATCGTCGGCCTGCGGGTCGAGGTGCTCAAGCTCGGTTCGAGCGTCGGCAGTCAGATCGAGCAGGCGACGCTCCTGCAGAGCAGCAACTCGGTGCTCCGCTCGGAGATCTCCGCGCTCTCGGACAACCGCCGCATCGAGGCGCTCGCCGGCCAGTACGGCATGCACATGCCCGACCCGCTCGCCGTGCACTTCGTCCAGGCCGGCGCGGGCCGCCATCTGCGCGCGGCGCTGCGCAACATCGCGACCCCGGCGCCGAGCACCTTCCTGTCCGGTCTGGCCGCCGAACAGCAGGCGGACACCCTGAGCGCGCAGCGGATCGCGGCGCTGAACGGCGTCGCCACCACCACCGTGTCCACCAGCGGCACCGGAGCCGCGGCCTCACCGGCCGCATCGTCCTCCGCCACGGCCACCGGAGGGAGGGGAACCACCACGGGCGGATCGGCGCCGGTCTCCTCAGGGGGCACCGGCACCGGCACCGGCACCGGCACGGGCTCGCCGTCGGCGGGCACCGGCTCGACCGCCACCGGCGCGGCCGGCGGTGCGTCGTCGAGCACCGGCGGCGGCACCGGGACGTCATCCTCGACCCCGGCGAGCGGTGCGGCCACTGCCTCCACGGCGCCCGCGGCGTCGAGCGGCACCGGCGCGAGCGCCACCGCGTCCGGCGGCGGTGGCGCCGTCAGCGCGGGAGCGGGTGGGACCCCGTCCGCCGCCCCCACCAACGGTGGCACCGGACTGGGCGGCTGAGCCATGTCGACCAGCGCGCCACGCCGCACCATCGACACGATCGATCGACGGGTCGGCCTCATGTTCGGCGTGTTTCTGGTCCTCCTCTGCATCGCCGTTCTGCGGGCGGGATACCTCGGGACGATCCGAGCGGGCGCACTCCGCCAGGCGGCCACGAGCGAGCAGGTGCAGAACGTCGTGGTCCCGGCCCCACGCGGCGAGATCACCGACCGCAACGGTGTCGTCTACGCGATCAGCGAGCCGTCGGATTCGATCTATGTGGACCCGTATCTCATCAACAAGACCTACCCGCACCCGGCGATCGTCGCGGCCAAGCTCGCCCCCCTGCTGGGCCTCACGGAATCCCGCACGCTCAGCCTGATCACCAAGCCGGGGACCGGGTACGTGGAGCTCGCCCCGGAGGTTCCCGCGGCGACCGCCACCCGGATCATGCAGCTGCAGGTCACGCCCACCGCCGCCCCGGGGGTCAACGGCATCTGGGACGTCCCCGCCGAGCGTCGCGCCTATCCGCGGGGCAGCGAGCTGGCCCAGGTGATCGGCTGGGTCGGCGCCCGTGGCGGAGCGGACGGGCTCGAGTATGAGTTCAACCGCATCCTGTCGGGCACCAACGGACGCCGCCGAACCGTCATCGACGCGCAGGGGAAGCCGATCTCGGTCGTCAACCCGAAGGCGATGGTGCCCGGCCAGAACATCCGCCTCACGATCTCGGCGCCACTGCAGGCCGAGGTCGAGCAGGTGCTCGCCGGGGTCGGCGCCCAGTACCAGCCGGCCGGCGCCACGGCCATCGTGACCGACCCGCAGACCGACCAGATCCTGGCGCTCGCCAACTGGCCGTCCCTGAACCTCGACCGGATCCCGGCCTCGGCGATGCTCCCCGTGGGCGGCCACGTGCCGGCCTCGGAGGACCAGGCGGTCGACCTCTCCTACGAGCCGGGATCGACCTTCAAGGTGGTGACGGTCGGCGGGGCCCTGGAGGACGGACTGGTGACGCCCGGCACGATCATCCCGATCCCCGCCTACCTCGACATCTACGGGTACAAGATCAGCGACGCCGAGGTGCACGGGGCCGAGAACCTGTCGGTGGCCCAGATCCTGCAGCAATCGAGCAACATCGGCGCGGTCCTGATCGGGCAGCGACTCGGGGCGAACCGCTTCGGCGCCTGGGTGAACCGCTTCGGCTTCGGCCGGCCGACCGGCGTCGCGCTCCCGGGCGAGCAGCGGGGCCTCATCACCCCGCCCGCGAACTACAGCGGCGTCTCGATGTACAACCTGCCGTTCGGCCAGGGCGAGGACGTCACCCCGATGCAGATGGTGCAGGCCTACGACGCCATCGCCGACGGTGGCGTGCTGCGGACTCCACAGCTCATCGCCGCGATCGGTGGCCGGGCCCAGCCTGTGCCGCGCGGCCGACGCATCATCAGTGCGTCGGTCGCCTACGACCTGCGGAGCATGCTGCGAGGGGTCCTCACCGACCAGGGGACGGCCTCCGGCGCGGCGATCCCGGGATACGACATGGCGGGCAAGACCGGCACCGCGCAGGTCGCCGACAAGGGCGGCTACTCGAGCAACCGGTACATCGCGTCCTTCATCGGGATGGTGCCGGCCGGCCGGCCGAAGCTCGTGGTCGCCGTCGTCGTCAACGACCCCAAGGGGGCGATCTACGGCGGATCGGTCGCGGCTCCAGCGTTCCAGAAGATCGTCGGCTGGGCCGTGCCGCACTTCGGCATCAACCCGTGTCCGCCGCGCTCGTGCCCGCCGTCGGCGCTGCATCCGACGATGCCGTAGCGCCCGCGGCTACCCTGTGCCGCCGATGGATCTCGACGTGCTCTTCCCCGGCGCCGCGTCGGTCGACGTCGCCGGCCTCGCCTACGACAATCGAGCCGTCGGCCCGCGCGATCTGTTCTTCTGCGTGCGCGGCTTCACCCGTGACGGCCACGAGTTCGCCGCCGACGCGGTGCGGCGCGGCGCCGCCGCGCTCGTCGTCGACCACCTGCTCGATCTCGACATCCCCCAGGTGGTCGTGGCGGATGTTCGTCGCGCGATGCCGCGAGCCGCCGCGGTGTTCTTCGGGGATCCGACGGCGGCCCTTGACCTGGCCGGCATCACCGGAACGAACGGCAAGACGACGACCGCCTACCTGCTGCGTGCCCTGCTCGAGGCGGACGGCCGCCGCACCGGCCTGCTCGGCACCGTGAAGAGCGTGGTCGGGGGCATCGACCGGCCCGTCGAGCGGACGACCCCCGAGGCGGTCGACCTGCAGCGAACGTTTCGGGCGATGGTGCAGGCGGGGGACTCCGCCTGCGTCATGGAGGTGTCCTCGCACGCGCTCGAACTGGGCCGGGTCGACGCCTCGCACTTCGACGTCGGGGTGTTCACCAATCTCACCCAGGACCACCTCGACTTCCACCCGACGATGGAGGCGTACTTCCAGGCGAAGCGCCGGCTGTTCACGGACCTCGGCACGCGCGCCGCCGTGCTCAACCTCGACGATCCGTACGGTCGGCGCCTCGTCGAGGATCCCGAGATCCCCAGGGCCGTCACCTTCTCGTTGACCGATCCGGCGGCGGACTATCGAGCGCAGGACGTCCGCACCGGCCTCTCGGGGTCGCGCTTCCGCCTGCGGACGCCCGACGGGGACGTCGAGCTCGCCTCGCCGCTGCGCGGTCTCTTCAACGTCGCCAACGTCACCGGCGCCGTCGCCGCCGCCCGGGTGCTCGGGGTCCCGCTCCAGACCGCGGCGGCGGCGGTGAGCGAGGCCGGCCAGGTTCCCGGTCGCTTCGAGACCGTCGACGAGGGCCAGCGCTTCGCGGTGCTGGTGGACTACGCCCACACCCCCGATTCGCTCGAGAACGTGCTGCAGGCGGCTCGCCGGCTGACGGAGGGGCGGCTGCTCGTCGTCTTCGGCTGCGGCGGTGACCGGGATCGCACGAAGCGCCCGCTGATGGGCGGTATCGCGGCCCGCCTGGCGGACCGGGTGCTGGTCACCTCGGACAACCCGCGGTCCGAGGACCCCGAGGCGATCATCGACGAGATCGTGCAGGGCATCGACGGTCCGGTCACCTGTGAGGTGGACCGTCGCGCGGCGATCCGCGCCGCGATCGGCGAGGCCCGGGACGGGGACGTCGTCGTCATCGCCGGCAAGGGACATGAGCAGGGTCAGGAGTTCGCCGACGGCAGGAAGCTGCCCTTCGACGACGTCAGCGTGGTGCGCGAGGCGCTGCGCGCGCGAAGCGGTCGGGACCCCGCGCAGGCATGAGCGCGGCGAAGCAGTCGGACCGCGCAGGTACCCTCGGAGATCGATGAGGCGCTGGAGTGCCCAGCAGGTCGCGACCGCTGCCGGCGCGCAGCTCGTGCGCGAGCCTGCCACCGCTGAAGGGGGCCCTGAGCGGGCGACGATCGACTCCCGCGACGAGGTCGCCGGAGCGTTGTTCGTCGGGCTGCCGGGCGAGCACGTGGACGGCGGAGCGTTCGCCGGGCCGGCGCTCGGCGCCGGGGCGTGGGGTGCCCTGATCGCCCCGGAGCATGCCGACACGGCGGTGGGCGCCCCCGGGACCGGTGCGGTGCTGGTGGCCGATCGGCCGCTCGCCGCCCTGCAGCGCCTGGCGCAGGCGTGGCGGCGCGAGCTCGGCGCCACGGTGATCGGGGTGACCGGCTCGACCGGGAAGACCTCGACGAAGGATCTGCTCCGCGGCCTGCTCGACCCGCAGCGGCGCACGGTCGCCTCGCGGGCGAATCGCAACACCGAGATCGGTGTGCCGCTGGAGATCCTCGCCGCCCCGTCCGGGACCGAGGTGCTCGTGCTCGAGATGGCGATGCGGGGCGCGGGCCAGATCGCCGAGCTGGCCCGCATCGCCGAACCGGACATCGGCGTGATCGTCAGCATCGGCCCGGTGCACCTGGAGCTGCTCGGCTCGATCGAGGCGATCGCGGCGGCCAAGGCGGAGCTGATCGCCGGTCTGGAGCCGGGCGCGACGGCGATCGTGCCGGCGGGCGAAGCCCTGCTCTCCCCCCACCTGCGGAGCGACCTGCGGACCCTCACCTTCGGTGAGGCGGGTGATGTCCACTTTGTCTCCCAGCATCCCGATCGAGTGACGATCGACGCCGGCGGTGAGCGCGTCGAGCTCGAGGTGGACTTCACCGCCGCCCACCTGCGATACGACCTGCTCGCCGCGGTGGCCGCGGCCGTGACGGCCGGCGTGATCCCGAGCGGCCGGCTCACCTTCGAGCTCTCGGGTGGGCGCGGGCAGGCCCGGCCGTTGCCCGGTGGCCTCACGCTGATCGACGACGCGTACAACGCCAACCCGGTGTCGATGCGGGCCGCACTGGCCGTTCTGGCCCAGACGCCGGCCGGCGGGCGGCGCATCGCCGTCCTCGGGGACATGCTCGAGCTCGGTCCGGCGGCCGCCGAGTTCCACCGCGAGATCGGCCGGGTCGTGTCCGGAAGCGCCGACATCCTCGTCACGGTGGGACCGCTCGCCGCCGTGATGGCCGAGACGTTCGACGGGGAGTGCCACGTGACCGCGGATGCCGCGGCGGCCGCGGCTCGCCTGCCCGGACTGACTCAGCCCGGCGACGTGGTGCTCGTGAAGGGCTCCAACGGTGTCGGCCTCTCGCAGGTGTGCGCGGCGATCGACGCGATGGCGGTCGCATGATCCTCCTCGCCGCCACCCACGCGCTCTACTCGCAGGCGGGGCGCGTGTTGATCTCGAGCTCGGCCGCGCTGCTGATGTGCCTGTTCCTCAGCCCGCGCTTCATCGAGTTCCTGCGCGTCCGCTCGTTCGGGCAGCACATCCAGGAGGAGCTGCTCCAGCATCAGGCGAAGATGGGGACGCCGACGATGGGCGGAATCATCATCGTCGTCGCCTTCGCCATCCCCTACATCTGCCTCTCGACGCACGACTGGGCGTCCCTCGGCGTGTTCGGCTCGACCCTCGCCTGCGCCGCGCTCGGATTGGCCGACGACTACACGAAGATCGTCAAGCGCCGGTCCCTCGGCCTGCGCGGACGGACGAAGATGGTCGTCCTGCTCCTGATCTCGGTCGGGCTGTGGTGGATCGCCACGCAGAAGGCGGGACTCTCGCAGTCCGTGTCCCTGCGCCCGCTCGACGTGCGCGTCCCGCTCGGACCCGCGTACATCCTGTTCATCTACCTCGTCTTCGCCGGGACCACCAATGCGGTGAACCTGACGGACGGGCTCGACGGCCTCGCCGCCGGCTGCGGCGCCATCGCCCTGCTCGCGTACATCGGGATCACCTACGTCACCGGCCCGTCCGACCACGATCTGGAGCTCGTGGCCGGCTGCATGTGCGGCGCCTGCATCGGCTTTCTCTGGTTCAACGCCTTTCCCGCCAGCGTGTTCATGGGGGATACGGGCTCGCTGGCGATCGGTGGCGCGATCGCCGGGCTGGCCGTGATGACGGAGACCGAGATCCTCCTCGTCGTGATCGGGGGCATCTTCGTGATGGAGGCGGTGAGCGTGATCGTCCAGGTGTTCTCGTTCCGGGTGTTTCACAAGCGCGTGTTCAAGATGGCCCCGATCCACCACCATTTCGCGATGGAGGCGTGGTCGGAGACGAAGATCATGTTGCGCTTCTGGATCGTCGCGGCGGCCTGCGGCGCGATCGGCTTCACGCTCTACCAGATCTCCGAGCCGTCCAAGAGCCCGACCGTCGCCCCGCGAACCTCGGCTCGGGTCAGCGAGTCACGTGCGAGCCCCGGGCCGTCGGCCGAGTCGACGGCATCGGTCGCCGTCGTCGGCGGAACCCGCCAAGCGGCAGGGTTCCCGACGGTCTCCTCGAAGTAGTCGGTATGCCGCCACGTCCCGCGCAGACACGCACGACCAGGCGTGTCGCGCCGCCGCTCGAGCATCGGATCCTGATGACCGCGACGCTCTGCCTGCTCGCCTTCGGCGCCGTCATGGTCTACAGCGCATCCTCGCCCGAGGGCGCCATCAACGGCGGTGGGTACGGCGCCAGCGAGTTCCTCATGTACCTGTTCGCGGCGGGCCTCGGGCTGATCGCGATGCGTCTCTGCGAGCAGTACGGGCTCCGCTGGCTCCGGCCCGAGCTGATCCGGCTGATGCTGTACGGGTCCTGCGCCCTGCTGGTCGCGGTGCTGCTGCCGGGCATCGGGCGCGACATCAACGGCGCACGACGCTGGTTCGCCGCCGGACCGATCCAGTTCCAGCCCTCCGAGCTCGCGAAGCTGGCGCTCGTCTTCTACGCGGCCCGCTACCTGGCTGACAACCCACGCCGCCTCCAGCGCGGCTTCAGGCCGGCCATCGCGCCGATCGCGGTGGCCCTCGGCCCCGCGTGCCTGCTGATCGCCGTCGAGCCGGACCTCGGCACGACCCTCGTGTGCTTCCTGACGATCGTCTCGATGCTCGTCGTCGCCGGCGTCCCGGGCGGCTACCTCACGCGGATCTTCCTGGTCGCCGCGCTCGGGGTCTGCCTGATGGTGCTCGTGCATCCCTACGAGCTCACCCGTCTCACCTCGTTCCTGCACCCGTTCTCTCAGCAGTCCAGCGCCGGGTGGCAGTCGGCACAGAGCCAGATGGCCGTCGGGTCGGGCGGGCTGTGGGGCGTGGGACTCGGGCAGTCCGTCGGGAAGGCGATGTGGCTTCCCGAGGCCCAGACCGATTTCATCCTCGCCGTCGTGGGGCAGGAGCTCGGGGTCATCGGGATCCTCGTCGTGATCAGCCTGTACGGCATGATCGCCTACGCTGGGTTGCGGACGGCCCGGCGGGCGGCGACGCGCTACACGAAGCTGCTCGCCAGCGGGCTGACCTCGTTGATCCTGTGTCAAGGCATCCTCAACATCTTCGTCGTCCTCGGGATCGCGCCGCTCACGGGCGTGCCCCTGCCGTTCATCTCCTACGCGCCGACGAACCTGCTCGTGATGCTCACCTCGGTGGGCGTGCTGCTCGGCATCGCCCGGCCGGCGGCTCGAGAGCTGCGCCTCGTCGACCCGGCCGAGCCGCATGACGCCTCCGCGGATCCTGATCGCGACCGGTGGAACCGCCGGACACGTGGTTCCAGCGCTGGCGGTCGCCGACGCGCTGCGGGCTAACGGCGCCGAGGTGCAGTTCGTCGGCGGCGACCGCGCCGAGGCCGAGCTCGTGCCGCAGGCGGGGTACGAGTTCCATCAGCTGAACGTCGTGTCGCTGCCGCGCCGCTCCCCGCTGGGAGCGGCGCGGGCCATCGCCGTCGACACCGCCGCGCTGGCGATGGCGACGGCGCTCGTCGCGCGCCTCCGGCCGCGAGCGGTGTTCGGTGGGGGCGGGTACGTCGCCGGCCCCGTCGGCCTGGCCGCCGCCCTGTCGCGGACGCCGCTGGTGATCGCGGAGATCGACGGGCACCTCGGCCTCACCAACCGGATGCTCGCGCCCCTGGCCCGGCGGGTCTGCACCGCGCTGCCGCTGCCGGGCCACACCTCGTCCAGGTTCGTCATCACCGGACGCCCGGTTCCGCCCGTCCCCGCCGACCGTGCGGCGGCGCGGGCCCGCTTCGGCGTCGGTCCGGGGGAGACGCTCGTCCTCGTCTTCGGCGGCTCGTTGGGGGCGAGGTCGATCAACCGGGCGGCGATCACCGCCTTCTCCAGCAGCCGCTTCCGCGTGCTGCACGCCGCGGGCGAGCGCGACCTGCCGATGCTGCGCGCACCGCGCGAGGGCTATGACCTGCGCGGGTACATTCCCGGCCTGATGGACGCGATCGTCGCCTGCGACCTGGCGATCGGTCGCTCGGGCGGCTCCATCTGGGAGCTGGCCGCGGCGGGTCGGCCGTCGATTCTCGTCCCGTACCCGCACGCCACCGCCGACCATCAGACGCTGAACGCCCGCTATCTCGCCGACGCCGGCGCGGCGGTCGTGATTCCGGACGCGGAGCTCACCGCGGAGCGCCTGCGCAGCGAGGTCGAGGACCTGCTCGGGAACCCGGGACGGCTCGCTGCGATGGGCCGAGCGGCGCTCGGGCTCGCGCGGCCCCATGCGGCGGCCGTGATCGCGTCCGAGATCCTGACGGCGGCCGGGGCGGCGAGCCTCGCCCCGATGGCTCCGGCCGGGGAGCTCGAGGCATGACCGGCCTCGGCGACGAGCCCGGGGTCGTGCCCGGAGCTGACCCTCAGCCTGACCTCGACGGTCAGGCTGAGCCAGACGCTGAGGGCGCCTGGCGCGGACGGGCCCTGCACTTCGTCGGTATCGGGGGGGCCGGCATGAGCGGCCTGGCGCTCATCGCGCGCCGGCTTGGCGCCACGGTCACCGGCTCAGATCAGGGTACGTCTACGTACACGCAAGCGCTGCGCGCCGCCGGGATCGAGCCGGCGCTCGGGCACGCCGCGGAGCACGTCCCGCCGGGCGCCGAGGTCGTGTACTCCAGCGCGGTGCCCCCGGATAATCCCGAGCGGGCGGCCGCGGCGGTCCAGCTGCACCGCTCCGAGCTGCTCGCGCAGATCGCCTCGCTGAAGCGGTGCATCGCCGTGGCCGGCACCCACGGAAAGACGACCACGGCCGGCATGGTCACCCACGTGCTGCGACGGTGTGGCCTGCGCCCCGCCTACGTGATCGGTGCCGTCCTGCGCGATACCGGGCTGAACGCCGACTGGGGTGACGGCGAGTGGATCGTGATCGAGGCGGACGAGTCGGATCGATCGCTGCTCAATTACACGCCGGAGATCGCCGTGCTCACGAACGCGGAGCTCGACCACCACTCGACGTATCGCTCACGCCTCGAGCTCGACGAGACGTTCGCCGCCTTCTGCGCCCGCGCCGAGGTCGGCGTCGTCTGGAATCGTCCGGAGCTGCTGCGCATCGCGACCGGAGCGGGGCGGGTCGTCCCCTACGACGCGCCGGATCCGACGCCCACGCCCGCCGGAACCCGGTTCAGATGGCACGGCCTCCGCGTCTCGCTCGCGCTGCACGGCGACCACAACGCGGTCAACGCGGCGGGCGCGCTGACGGCGGCCGAGCTGGCGGGCGTCCGTCCCTCGGACGCGATCGAGGCGATCGCGTCCTTCAGCGGCGCGCAGCGACGGCTCGAGCTGCTCGGAGAGAGGTACGGTGGCGTACCGATCTATGACGATTACGCCCACCATCCGACCGAGGTCGCGGCGGCGCTGGCGGGAGCGCGAGAGCTCGAGCCCCGGCGGCTCGTCGCCGTCTTCCAGCCCCACCTGTACTCGCGCACGCGAAGCCTCGCCCGCGAGTTCGGCGCGGCGCTCGCGCGAGCCGACGTCTGTGGCGTGCTCGACGTCTACCCCGCGCGCGAGCGCGGCGAGGAGTTCCCGGGGGTGAGCGGACGCCTGATCGCCGCCGCGGCGGCCGACGCGGGCGGCGGACGGACCGTCGCGTGGCTGCCGACGCTCGCCGACGCCCGCCGGTGGCTCGAGGCGACGCTGCGACCGGGCGACCTCTGCCTGCTCATGGGGGCCGGTGACGTCGACACGCTCGGCCGGGCGCTCGTCGCCGCGGCCGATTGAGCACGCGCGGCGCCGTCCTCGCCCACGACTAGGCTTGCCCGGATGGTTGATGCTCCCGCCGGCGTCGAGCGCGACTACCCGCTCACGCGGCTGACGACGATCCGCACCGGCGGCGCCGCCGAATTCTTCGCGCGGCCCGGCACCGTGGCCCAGCTCGAGCGGCTGCTGCGCTGGGCGGCCGATTCGGGTCTCGAGGTAGGGGTCGACGGCTCGGGGTCGAACCTCCGCGTAGCGGACGCCGGAGTTCGTGGACTGGTACTGAAAATGGACGACGAGCTCACCGCAATCGAGATCGATGGCCTGGCCGGAGACCGCATCGCCTGCGGCGGCGGCGCGAGGCTGCCCGCGGTCGCCGCCGCGGCCGCCCGCGCGGGGCTGTCGGGCATCGAGTTCGGCGTCAGCATCCCGGGGACGGTCGGGGGGGCGATTCGGATGAACGCCAATGCGTACGGGGGCGCGCTGGCTGACGTCCTGGACTGGGTGGACGTCGTGTCCGCCGAGGGGACGGAGCGCCGCGCTCCCGACGAGCTCGGCTTCGGCTACCGGCGGTCGAACCTGACGGCGGGTGAGATCGTCGCGCGGGCTCGCTTCCGCCTGCACCCGGCGGACGAGGGCGCGGTGAAGGCCACCCTCGCCGAGCTGCGCGACCGCCGGCTGCGGGCTCAGCCGACCGGGATCCGGACCTTCGGCTCGACCTTCAAGAATCCGGACGATCCGCGGGCCGAGGGCCGCACCGCCGGCCAGCTGCTCGATGCGGCGGGCTGCCGCGGCCTCCGGGTCGGTGGGGCCGCCTTCAGCGAGAAGCACGCGAACTTCGTGGAGAACGTCGAGGCCGCGACGACGGCGGACGTCGTCGCGCTGATGGTCGCCGGGCGCGAGCGGGTGCGCGAGCGGTTCGGGATCGAGCTCGAGCCCGAGGTGCGGACCCTCGGTCCGGTCGAGCTCCCGGCGGAATGGAGGCACGAGTGATCGCCGGCAGCTGGGTGCGGGACCGACGGCTCGGCATCCCGCGACTGTGGCCACCACGCCTGCGCTCGTGGCAGACCATCGCGCTCCTCCTCGCCGTCGTGCTCGTCGCTGCGCTCGGTTTCACCTGGTACCGGGGGTCGTCCTTCGTGCGGATCGAACGGGTCACGGTGACTGGCCTGAGCGGTCCCGACGTGCCCCGGATCCGGCGCGCCCTGAGCGCCGCGGCCCGCCGGATGACCACGCTCGAGGTCAACATCGCCCGCCTCGAGGCGGTCGTCGCCCCGTATGGCTTCGTGCGCAGCCTGACCGTCACGAGCCATGGCGCACACGGCGTCGTCATCCACGTCGTGGAGGAGGTTCCGGTGGCGGTGCTCACCGCAGGTGCGCGCTCGGTCGTCGTCGACGCGGCGGGACAGGTCGTCCCGCGCGGCGCCGCGCACACCGCGCTCCCGGTCGTACCCGTCCGCTCGATCCCGACGGCGGGGGCGATCGGCGGCGGCTCGGGCGCCGCCGTGCGCGTCCTGGCGGCCGCCCCGTACCCCCTCCTGGCGCGGATCGCCAATGCGACGTCCAGCTCGCAGCATGGCGTGATCGTCCAGCTGCGCGCCGGCCCGCAGATCTACTTCGGCCCGGCGCTCGAGCTCGGGCGCAAGTGGCTCGCCGCCATCGCCGTCCTGCAGAACAGCGGCTCGGCCGGAGCGTCCTACATCGACGTCACCGACCCGGAGCGGCCGGCGGCGGGCGCCGGAGTCTCGACCGCGCAGGCGGCCGCGCTCGGCCTCGCCACGCCGCCCGCCCCCGCCTCGCCGCCCGCCCCGACCGCCGGGAACCCCAGTAAGACCGGGGCCGCCAACGGCAAAGGGTAAACCTCGAGTCGAGGCTTACCCTCGTCTCGGCCTCACTCTCGGAGGTGGATCGAGAGTTCGCGGATCTGCAAAGATCGTTGCGAGGGGAGACTCCGCGTTGACTTGGCCGAAGATAAGGCCGTAACGTGCGAAACTCCCGCAAGGAAGCAGGAGCGGGTAAACGCTCAATGCTGAATCGAGGGTCGGACGGATCACATGGAAAGCGGAAGCTATCTCGCAGTCATCAAGGTCGTCGGTGTTGGCGGCGGCGGCACGAACGCGGTCAACCGCATGGTCGACGCCGGCCTGCGCGGCGTCGAGTTCATCGCGGCCAACACGGACTCGCAGGCGCTGCAGATGTGCGACGCCGACATCAAGCTCAACATCGGCACCGAGCTGACGAAGGGCCTCGGCGCCGGCGCGAACCCGGAGATCGGCCAGGGCGCGGCGGCGGAGTCGCGCGACGACATCAAGGAGGCGCTGAAGGGCGCTGACATGGTCTTCGTCACCGCCGGCGAGGGCGGGGGAACCGGAACGGGCGCCGCACCGGTGATCGCCGACATCGCCAAGAACGAGATCGGCGCGCTGACCGTCGGGGTGGTCACGCGGCCGTTCGGCTTCGAGGGGACGCAGCGAGCCCGGCAGGCTCAGGAGGGGATCGACCGCCTGCGCGAGTTCGTCGACACGCTGATCGTCATCCCGAACGAGAAGCTGCTCTCGGTGGTCGAGCGGCGGGCGTCGCTCACCGACGCGCTGCGCGAGGCCGACAACGTGCTTCGCCAGGGCGTGCAGGGCATCACCGACCTGATCACGATCCCGGGCCTGATCAACCTCGACTTCGCGGACGTGCGCACGATCATGCGCGACGCCGGCTCCGCCCTGATGGGCATCGGCAGCTCGAGCGGGGAGAACCGCGCGGCCGAGGCCGCCAAGCAGGCCATCTCCTCGCCCCTGCTCGAGGAGTCGGTCGAGGGCGCCAACGGCATCCTGCTCAACATCACGGGCGGCAGCGACCTCGGGCTGTTCGAGGTCAACGAGGCGGCCGAGATCGTGCAGAGCGCCGCGGACTCGAACGCGAACATCATCTTCGGGGCGGTGATCGACGACGGCATGGCCGATGAGGTGCGCGTCACGGTGATCGCCACCGGCTTCGACCACGGACGCCGCTCCCGCTCCACCGTCTCGCCGCGGAGCCTCGGCACGGCCTCGCACGGCCGGCCGCGGTCGGCCAATCGGGACGTCACGATGGACGACCGCCAGCGCTCGTCGCTGGAGATTCGCGACGACGAGATCGACATCCCGTCGTTCCTCAAGGACCGCTGAGCGCACCGCGCGGGACGCCACGCGCCCCGCGCGCAGACCGTCGGCGTGCCAGATACGCTGACGGAGGATGGGACAGCCCGCGACCGACCTGAGACGGACCCCGCTGCACGCGGCTCACATCGCCGCGGGCGCGCGGCTCGTGCCGTTCGCCGGCTGGGAGATGCCGCTGCAGTACGACGGGATCCGCGAGGAGCACGAGGCGGTGCGCCGCGACGTGGGCGTCTTTGACGTCTCCCACATGGGCCAGATCTCGATCAGCGGCCGCCGTGCCCAGGAGCGGTTGCAGCGCCTGGTCACCAGCGACGTGCGACGCATCCCGGAGGGGGGCGCGCAGTACAGCCTGCTCTGCAACGAGCGCGGCGGCGTGCTCGACGACCTCTTCCTCTACCGGCTGGGCGAGGACCGCTACCTGGTCGTCACCAACGCGGCCAACCACGCCGAGGACCTCGTCTGGATGCGGTCCCACGGCGAGGAGTTCGAGGCGGACCTCCGCGACTGCCAGGCCGACTTTGCGATGCTGGCCGTGCAGGGCCCCCGCGCGCGAGCGCTCGTCGAGGGCCTCTCCGACGGTCGGCTGCCGCCCCGGATGCACTGCTGTCAGCGCACGGTCGCCGGCGTGCCGCTGCTCGTCTGCGGAACCGGCTACACCGGTGAGGACGGCGTTGAGCTGCTCTGCGAGCCGGAGCAGGCGGAGGCGCTCTGGAGCGCACTGCTGGCCGCCGGCGCCCGTCCGGTCGGCCTCGGGGCCCGTGACACACTGCGGATGGAGGCGTGTTTTCACCTCTACGGCAACGACCTCGACCCGGAGCACGACCCGATCTCGGCCGGCCTCGGCTGGGCGTGCGCCGAGTCGACCGGGTTCATCGGGGCTGAGGCCGTCGCGGCGGTCCGCGCCCGCGGCCCCGAGCTCAAGCTCGTCCCGTTCGCGCTCCGCGGGAGCGGGATCGCGCGCCCGGGCAATCCCGTGCTGGCGCCGGTCGATGACCCGGCGGCCCCCGCGGGGGTCGTCACGAGCGGCACGTTCTCACCGATGCTTCAGCGGGGGATAGGCTTCGCCTACGTCGCAGCGGCACGGGCCGTCCCCGGCACCGTCCTGCAGATCGACGTCCGCGGCACCATCCGCGATGCGGTGGTGGAAGAGAAGCCCCTGTATCGAAAGGACCACTAGATGGCGGACCCGCACTACCCGGACGACCTGAAGTACCACTCCGAGCACGACTGGGCCCGGATCGAGGGCGACGAGGCCGCCTTCGGCATCACGTGGTACGCCCAGGACACGCTCGGCGAGGTGGTGTTCTACTCGCCTCCGGCGCTGGGCGCGACGCTCGCCAAGGACGAGCCCTACACGGAGGTCGAGTCGGTCAAGGCGGTGTCGGACGTCGTGGCGCCCCTCTCGGGCGAGGTGATCGCGGTCAACGAGGCGCTCGCCGACAACCCGCAGCTGATCAACGACGACCCCTACGGGGACGGGTGGCTCGTGCGCGTGCGGCTCACCGACCCGGCCGAGGTGGAGGGACTGATGGACTCGGCGGCCTACGTGTCGACCCTGCCTTGAGCGGCTACACCGCCGTCACCGACGCCGATCGCGGCGAGATGCTCGCGACGATCGGCGTGGCCTCCGTCGAGGAGCTGTTCGCCGACGTGCCGCCCGGCCTACGGCTCGCGCGTCCGCTCGCGCTGCCCGACGGGCGCTCCGAGCAGGAGGTCTACGACGAGCTGCAGGCGCTCGCGCGGCGCAACACCAGCACCGAGGACGAGATCACGTTCCTCGGCGCGGGCATGTACGACTCCTACGTGCCGGCCCTGGTGGACTCGATCACCTCCCGCTCCGAGTTCCTGACCCCGTACACGCCCTACCAGCCCGAGGTCTCCCAGGGCGGTCTGCAGGCGATGTTCGAGTACCAGACGGCGATCAGCGAGCTCACCGGACTGCCGGTGTCCAACGCCTCGGTCTACGAGGGGCCGAGCGCCGTCGCCGCGGCCGGCTACCTGGCCAAGTTGCACAACGGGCGCCGGCGCTTCATCGTCTCGGCCGGGGTGCATCCCCACGCGATCGAGACGCTGCGCACGCTCGCCCGCGGATGGGAGGCGAGCGTGGAGGTGGTGCCGCTGGCCGACGGGCTCACCGACCTCGCCGCGATGCGCCTCGCGCAGGACGTGAGCGCGGTCGTCGTGGCGCAGCCGAACTTCCTCGGGGCCGTCGAGCGCCTCGAGCCGCTCGTCGAGGCGGCGCACGCGGTGGGCGCGCTCGTCATCTGCAGCGCCGACCCGGTATCGCTCGGCCTGCTGCAGGCTCCGGGCGCCCAGGGGGTGGACATCGTCGTCGGCGAGGGGCAGACCCTCGGCAACCGGCTCGACTTCGGCGGACCGTCGTTCGGCTTCTTCGCCGTGACGGATGAGCTCGTCCGCCGGATGCCGGGTCGCATCGCGGGGCAGACCCACGACCTTGAGGGCCGCCTCGGCTACGTCCTGACCCTGCAGACGCGGGAGCAGCACATCCGGCGCGAGAAGGCGACGTCGAACATCTGCACCGCCCAGGCCCTGAACGCGCTCGCCGGCATCGTCTACCTCAGCTGGCTTGGACGCCGCGGCCTCGTCGAGCTCGCCGAGCTCCTCGTGCGGCGAACCGCCTACGCGCGTGACCGGTTGACCGCGATCCCGGGCGTCAGCGCCGTGCACGAACAGCCGGTGGTGCGGGAATTCGCGGTGGCGTTCGAGCGCGATCTCGACGCGGTCATCGCCCACTGCCTGCGGGAGGGCGTCAACCCGGGCTACCGCCTCGCGCCGGATCAGTTGCTCGTCGCCATCACTGAGAAACGTTCGCGTACACAGATCGACCGCCTCGCCGGCCTGATCGAGGAGGCACTGGCATGAACGACGACGACCCGGTCCCCGGGGGTTCCGCGTGAGCACGACCGCCGAACGCCGGCCGCGCTCCTTCATCGAGGCGGCGGACGACGAGCTCACGATCTTTGACCGGTCGCGCCCCGGCCGGCGGGCGTTCGTCGCCCCGACGCTCGACGTCCCGGAGCGCCCGCTCGACGACCTGCTTCCCCCTGAGCTCCGTCGCCCTGAGCCCGCCCGCCTGCCCGAGGTCTCCGAGCCGGAGATCGTCCGCCATTACAACCGGCTGAGCAAGCGCAACTTCGACCTCGACACCGGCTTCTACCCGCTCGGGTCCTGCACGATGAAGCACAACCCGAAGCTGCACGAGCGGGTGGCGGCGCTGCCCGGTCACGCTCGGCTCCACCCCCTGCAGCGACCGGAGGCCGCCCAGGGGGCCCTCGAGCTGATGTGGCGGCTGCAGCGCGCGCTGGCCGAGATCTCCGGGCTGCCGCACGTGTCGCTGCAGCCGAGCGCGGGATCGCACGGGGAGCTCGCCGGCGTGCTGCTCACGCGCGCCTACCACGAGTCACGTGGCGAGCACCGGACGAAGATCCTCACGCCGGACACCGCGCACGGGACCAATCCCGCCACGGTGACGATGGCCGGCTACGAGCTCGTG
This sequence comes from Solirubrobacterales bacterium, assembly GCA_027451345.1. Lineage (GTDB taxonomy): Bacteria > Actinomycetota > Thermoleophilia > Solirubrobacterales > Solirubrobacteraceae > Palsa-465. The sequence goes on along the minus strand of DAIDJO010000046.1, from coordinate 761 downwards.
AAGATCGGTACGGACCAGTACGGAAATGTCGACGTCGAGGACCTGCGCAGCAAGGCCGACGGGGATGTCGCCTGTCTGATGCTCACCAATCCCTCGACGCTCGGGTTGTTCGAGCCGCAGATCGAGGAGATCGCCCGGATCGTCCACGGGGTCGGGGCGACGCTGTACTACGACGGCGCGAACCTGAACGCGATCATGGGGATCTGCCGGCCCGGCGACATGGGCTTCGACATCGTCCACTTCAACCTGCACAAGTCCTTCACGCAGCCGCACGGCGGGGGAGGGCCCGGGGCCGGGCCGATCGCCGTCTCCGACCGGATCGAGCCGTTCCTGCCGCGACCCCAGGTCGTCTGCCGCAAGGTCGAGACCGATGAAGTACCAGGAAGTACACAGATCTTCGACCTCGACTACGACCGCCCCCAGTCGATCGGGCGCCTGCGCGGCTTCCACGGCAACTACGGCGTCTTTGTCCGCTCCTACGCCTCCATCCGCTCGCTCGGCGCGCCCGGCCTGCGCGAGGTGTCGGAGGTGGCCGTGCTGAACGCGAACTACCTGCTGGCACGGCTGCGCGAGGAGGGCGTCCTCGAGCACCTGCCGGCGGCCTACGAGCGGATCTGCATGCACGAGTTCGTGCTCTCCGGGGGGCCGATGAAGCGTGAGCTCGGGATCCGGACGCTCGACCTGGCCAAACGCCTGCTCGACCACGGCGTGCATCCCCCGACGGTCTACTTCCCGCTGATCGTCGACGAGGCACTGCTCGT
>DAIDJO010000045.1 GCA_027451345.1 Solirubrobacterales bacterium | reverse complement strand
TCGCAAACGCGGGCTACGACAGGCCCGCTGGGCGCGGATCACATACCATCAACTACAGAAAGCCAAAGCCAACCGCCGGAGCCCCACCGATGTGGACTAATTCGCTCCCCGATCTGTGGCTTTGACTCGGACACACCTCACCTCCTGGGAGCGCTCGGGTGCCCTTCACACCCACGACAAGTGGCCACAGCATGTGTTCGGCGCATCTGCATCTGCAGGCTTGAGGTGCCCTTTCCATCGGGGAGCCCCGGATCCGGCTCGTGATCGAATCGCTGGCCTGCACCCTCGTGCGCGAGGCCGGGTGTCCGCTCCAAGCGGCTCTTGCTAAGGGATCGCATGGTCACGGCCGAGGTGATGGATATGAACATGAGCCAAGTCTTGGGAGCGATCGATGCGCGCGCAGTCCAGGGCCCTCGGGACCCGGAGCCCGCGAGCCAGGTCGTCGAGCCGGTTCCTGCGATGGACCATCGTGGCGCGCCGTGCGACGTGACACCACCGCGACCGCTTGACCAAGGGCCGCTGCTCGGTCGCGTCACGAGCGTCTCCGCGGGGCGGGTGCTGGTCACCCTGACCGACGACGAGGCCGTGCAGCGGGCCGCGGTGTCGTCGCTGGTCGCACTCCCGGCCGGCGACGGCTTCCTGATGGGGGTCATCGACGCGCTCGTGTGCTCGGAGACGTCCGATCGCGTGACTGCTCAGTTGATGCCGGTCGGTGCGTTCCACCCGGCGGCCGAAGTCGGCGGAACCTTTCGCGTCGGCGCCGCCCATCAGCCGCGAATCCACGCCGGCTGCTATCTCGTCGACGGCGAGGACCTGCGCCGTCTGATGACCTGCATCGCCGACGATGTCTCCCAGGAGGAGCGCCTGGTCCTCGGCCGCTACGGCGGGCACGACGGAGCCGAGGCGATCGCGAACGGCAACCGCATGTTCCAGCGGCACCTTGCGATCCTTGGCAACAGCGGCGCGGGTAAGAGCTGGGCGGTCGCATTGCTGCTGGAGCGAGCCGCGCGTCTGCGCAACGCAAGTCTGATCGTGCTCGATCTTCACGGCGAATACGGACCGCTTGCCGACGGCGGCATCGCCACCCGCCTTCGTCTCGGTGGCCCGTCGGACTTTGACAAGGGCGCCCGCGACGACCTGATCTACCTTCCCTACTGGCTCTTCGAGATCGAAGAGCTCGCGCTGATCCTGCTCAACCCTGACGATCCGCACGCTGGCGACCAGCGCTTGTGGTTGACCCAGCGCATCGAGAGCATGAAGCGAGGACGGCTTGCCGGGGCTGGTAACTACGAACTGGCGGCGACGGCAACGGTGGACTCGCCCCTTCCGTACCGGATCGAGGACCTCCTCGCGGCCGCCGAGCGCGATGACGTGGCGGTGATCGTCCTGCAGCCGACCGGGAAGGTCGTCCCCGGACCGTATTCCGGCAAGCTGCGGAGTCTCATCAACCGGATCGAGGCCCGCTGCGCCGACCCCCGTTACACCTTCATCTTCCGGCCCCCACTGGAATCCTACGACCCCGACTGGTTGCCGCTGATGGCGCTGATGCTGCTGGACGCCGGCGGTACGACACCGGGCATCAAGACGATCGATCTCTCCGAGCTGCCAACGGCGCTGGTCCCACTGGTCGCCGGACTGATCGCGCGCCTGACCTACGACATCCAGTTCTGGACCGAATCGGACAAACGCACGCCGATCTGCATCGTCTGCGACGAAGCTCATGTCTATCTGCGGGAGACCGAGGACGGCTCACCGATCTACGACTGGGCGATGCGTCGCTTCGAGACGATCGCCAAGGAGGGCCGCAAGTACGGGGTCTGTCTAGCCGTCGTCAGTCAGCGCCCCAGCGAGCTCAACCGCACCGTGCTCAGCCAGTGCAACAACTTCATGATCCTGCGCCTCAGCAACGACCCCGACCACGAGGCGATCGTCCAGCTCGTGCCGGGTGCGTTTGCCGGCGTCGCGGACCTGCTCCCCACCCTTGACGTCGGTGAAGCCGTCGTCGTCGGGGACGCGGTTCCCCTGCCAGTGCGCATCAAGCTTGATAAGGCGACGCACGGCCCCGACAGCCGCACGATCCCCTACTGGTCGCTGTGGGCCAATCAGCCGACTTCGCCCGAGGCGATCGCCCTGGGCGCATCCGCGCTGCGCGCCCAGTCACGCACCCTGGCCCGAGCCGGAATCACGGTCAAGAGCGCGGAAGCGGCCGCGGCCACCGACCGGTGATCGGGGTAGCGTAGGGACATGGTGGTCGTGTCCCGCTCGCAAGGGAGCCTCTTCGTGCGACCGAAGAGCGGCGCCGGCGGCAGGGTCTACCGGGATGCGCAGCGGCGCTACCGGACCTGTGCCGACGAGCTCTGGCGCCAGAAAAGGAGCCGACTCGGTCTCGCCTGGTTGGAGCCCGACGGAGTCGGCGGCTGGCGCAAGCGGCGAGGACGCTGTCGGGACGATCACCTGGACGAGCGTGGCGCCGAGGTAGCTGCGGCGGCCGCGATGGCCAAGCAGGTGCAGGAGCTGCTCGAGGCGGAGCGCCTGGCGCGTGTGGCGGCGGAGCGCAAGCTCACCGTGCGAGAGCTGGGGCGGGAATGGCTGCTCCGGCTGGCGCAGGTGCGGGGCGCCAAGCCGGCGACGATTCGCGATACGCCACCCTGCTGCGCGAGCCGGGGGAGAAGTTCAAGAACGGCAAGAGGGAGAGCCCGGCCAGATCATGAAGGCCTTCGGGGACCGTCCGGTCGCCAAGGTCACCACACGGGATGTGAGTCTGTTCCTGCGCGAGCTTGACGCGGAGGGATTCACGCCGCGCAACGTCAACAAGTACCGGCAGGTGCTGCAGGCGATGTTCACCTCCACCTGCCGCGCCAACACCTTCAATCTGCAGGCCAATCCGGTCGAGAAGACTGACAAGCGACGGGAACCGTCGCCGGCCGCGCTCGACTACTACGAGGTCGCGGCACCGCCGGCAGGGCATTGAGTCCGTCTGCCTCTTAGGGAGGTGTGTCAGTCCGTCAGCGATGTGTGGGCTTCGTTGCGGTCAGGATGAACGCGTCGCTCAGGGTGCCGCCGCGCGCCACCGCGCTCGTCGTGGTGGCGGCGCAGCGGGTCGCGCAGCGGCGTGTCCGGTTCGCTCAGCGGATACGACTGCTCGGGCTCCAATTCACTGGCCTCATCTCCCGGCGCGCTGACGTACGGCACTGCCGTGAAGCCGACCCACGGGCGATCCGCGGCAACGAGGTGGGCGGGCAGCATCAGATACGCCTCTGGACGCAGCGCACGAGCGGCCAGAACCGTTTGGAGCAGAAGATCCCGTGGCCGTCCGAGCCGAGGGTCAGATGGCTCGTACTCGCGGAGCACAACCCGATTGCCTCGAGCGCGACATCGATGTCGGTGCCGAGCAGCGCGATCACGGTATCGCTGCAGACCATGTGCAACGACCCGACAGGAAACGGCTGAAGCCGCCTGAGATCGCTGGCGACCAGGTTCCCGACCGTGCACCGAACGGATGGGTTGGCCACCAGCCGTTCCCGCAGGTCCGTGATGTTGCGCTCGTTGATATCCACGGCGTGAAAGGTGTCGTCCGGCCGCAGCATCTGGGCTGTCACGAGCGCGGTGTGCCCGACCCCGGTCCCGGCCTCGAGGACGTCGTTCGGTCCGATCGCATCGTCGATAGCCCGTTGAACGACGTCAAGGCAGGCGCGCTTGCTCGTCGAGAACGACATCAGCATCACGCGACATCCACCGACCAACGCGCTGCGCGACGCTGTGGAGCATCGCCGCGGGTCCGGCCAGCGGCGCGCCTCCCAACGTGCCTCTCCAGTCGTCTCGTCTGCACCGCGTGCCGGCGGCACAGGCGATCCACCCGGTTGGCCAGCCCGCACGATGTTCGGCCGTGTGGTGCGGCATGCTGGGAGGGTGGCGCATGATCCGACGACCTATCTGGGAGCGGCCGCGCATTACCGGTACGGCCGTCCGCCGTACTCCCCTGAACTCGAGATGAACCTTGCCCGGGAGGCAGGACTGGACGGACATGGGCGCCTGCTGGACGTCGGCTGCGGGCCCGGCATCCTCACGGTTCGGCTGGCCGCACTGTTTGACGAGGTGGTCGCCCTGGACCCCGATGGCGACATGTTGGCCGAGGGACAGCGAGCAGCACACGACAGCGGCCTCACCAACATTCGATGGGTCCAGGCGACAGCAGAGGACCTGCCCGCCGCGGCGCCCGGGCCCTACTGGCTGGTGACCTTCGGGCAGTCGTTTCACTGGACCGATGAACCGCGCGTAGCCGAAGCTGTCTACGACATGCTCGAGCCAGGGGGCTGCCTCGCGCTCATCGGGCACACCACGGAGGGCCGGCCAAAACCGCCAGGACCTGGGGTCCCGGCGATCCCGCACACCGAGATCCAGACGCTCGTCGCCAAGCACCTCGGTTCCACAACCCGCGCCGGACAAGGCACCCGTGCCCCAAGAACCCACCGATTCCAGGACGTCCTAGCCCGCACGCGCTTCGGCGTCCCTAGAGCGCTATTCCTCCCCGGCATCCCTGATCTCGTGCGCGAGACCGAGAGTGTTCTGGCTGGCTATTTCTCCACCGCATTCTCGGCGCCGCACCTCTACCCCGACGGTGGCAAGCGGTTCGCCTCAGAGGTCCGGGAGCTACTCGCAAACCACTCCCCGACTGGCCGGTTCTGGGACTGGCCCGGCGACACCGAACTCGTCCTCGCCCGACGAGAACCCAACATCGAGCAGCGCGACCAGAGCACCGTCGCGTGAGTCGAGGTATCGCTTCGTTCTCGGCGTCTGTGACCGCTGGGACCCCATGACCGGCGGGCAGCCGCACCTTCCCGCAGCGCGCCCGGCATTTCAGCCCGAACGGAGCAGACCGCTGTTAGCCCGGGTAGCGAAACCTGGGCAACCACTCACGACGATCCTCTCGCATTCACGACGATCCTCTCGTCGCGAAACGCAACGCGTCGCGCCGTCCGCGCGCATCCCCGGTCTTTCACTGAGCCCGGGCGCAAGACTCACCCGCGTGCGCTCAGCCGCGCGCCTTGAGATACCTCAGCGGTGCCGGCAGCGGAACTCGCCGCGTGATCCTTTCGTGGCGAAACACTCGCGCCAGCACCGCGGACCGGACGACTGCTCTCGTTCGGGGTCGGTCACGAACTCCGCAGCGACAAAGCCGTAGCCCAAAGGCTTCCGGAGCTGCCCTCCTGTTATCCGCAAGCAGCAGTGTCAGAGCAATCTCGCGAACAATGCTCGCTGCAGACCAGCCCGTTTCGGAAATGAGGCGTCAGGTGGCCCGATTTCTGGTCACTGATCTAGATGCGGAAGGTAGGCCGTTCACATTCCTGTGTCGCAGCCAGCTCTTATCGGAGCGACACGTCGGCTGCACCTCGCTCGGGGCTCGGCTCGCGTCCTTACTGTCCCTTGACGGGCACACAGCGAGGCGTAAGACTCCGGAAAGTGTGTAGTCGAAGGTTGCCCTTGCCCGTATGGTCATTATTCGAAGGAGGCGCCATGAGAAGGGCTTTGATATCAGCCGCCGCTGTCGTGGCTTTGGCGGTCCCATCTACGGCCCTGGCGGGCCCGCCTGCTAACCCCGGCAGCTACGGGACTGCTGCGCCGAACGCCCAATGTGGGACGGGCGCGGCGTCGGGCGCGTTCAATGCTCACAACAGCGTCTACGGTCCGAACAGCAGCGCCTTCGGCCAGGCTGGCGGCGACGGCATTCCCTCGGGAGGGAACCCTGGTGCCAGAAATGCGGTGTTTCTGAGTTCGCGACAGAGCGGCCGCATTTTCTAACCCAACGCTGGGTGGTGGTGCGGGACCGGTTTTTGCTGGGGAAGGGGTAGGTGTAGCCAGCTCGGGGCGGGCGGGTATCCGTGGCCGTTGTGGCGAGA
>DAIDJO010000044.1 GCA_027451345.1 Solirubrobacterales bacterium | reverse complement strand
GTGACCGAGGAGCGCATCCAGGAGCTCGCGCAGCATGTCATGGCGATCGCTCAGGAATTGAGCGCCCGGATCGCCGGGCTCGAGCCAGCCGCACAGGCCGCCACGAGCTGAAGCCCAACCCCACACCAGAACCGACAGGAGCCGCAGTGCAGATCAGGCAGAGAGGGAATCGGGTCCGTGCAGCCCGCAGCGTCGTGCGACTGGCAAGACGTTCGCGGCGGCGAATCGGATAGCTCGAACAGGAGACTGCTCTCACCGGCATGAGCCGACGGTGAGCGGCGGACCGGTGCCGCGCCCCCCGCGCGACACGAGTCCGTGAATGACCGGCTCAACACGAAGGAGGAGAAGGGTATGAAACGAAGTGTTCGCGGCCTGGCCATGGCCGTGCCGCTGGCGCTCGTCGTTGCGCTGTACGCCGCACTGAGCGGCGGTGCCAGCGCCAGCACGCCTCGAGCCAAGAGTGCATCGGCCCACGTGGCCAACGGAGGCTGTCCGTACCGGTTCGCCGTGATCACGCACGGCGACAACGGCAGCTTCTGGAGCGTCGTCTACAAGGGTGCGCGGGCCGCCGCGGCGGACCTCGGATGCAAGCTGACCGAGGTGTACGGCTCGCAGCAGCAGGGTCAGGCGCAGCCTGACGACAACGCCGAGAACGCACAGATCCAGGATGCGATCAACCAGAAGGTCAACGGCATCGTCGTCTCCGATCACGACCCGACGCTGATGAACCCGACGATCGCCGATGCCGTCAAGCACGGGATCCCGGTCGTCCTGACCAACGCCGGCTGTGACCCGACGGACATTGCGCAATCTCACGCGATCACCTGCGTGGGCCAGCCCGAGGTCAATGCCGGAATCGCCGCCGGCAAGCGCCTCAAGCAGCTCGGCAAGACGAACGTGCTCTGCGTGATCCACCAGTCGGGGCAGAACCTGCTCGACCGCTGCAACGGTATGGCTCAGGGCCTCGGCGTCGGCAAGAAGTGCAAGACCGGCAGCGCACCCAAGTCCGGGCCGGCCTGCACCGAGGTCGTGCTCAGCACACCGAACGCCGCCAGCAACCCACAGCAGGCGGTGGGGCAGGTGACCGCCTACCTGCAGGCGCACCCGGGCATCAACGCGGTGATGGCACTCAACAACGCGATCGGTGCCGCGATCGTGGCGACGCATCCGAAGCAGACCATCGCCACCTTTGATGTCGATACTCAGGTTCTGCAGGAGGTGAAGCAGGGCAAGATCGCGTTCGTCGTCGACCAGCAGCAGTTCCAACAGGGCTACCTGCCGATCGTGATCCTCGACCTCTACGACAAGTACCACGGCAACACCGTCGGCGGTGGTGGAATCGTCCAAACCGGACCGTTCCTCGTCGACAAGAGCAACATTGGAAAGGTCAAGTCCGCGGCTGCCGCGGGCGAGGACTGATCCCTGCCGGTGCTGGGCGGCCGACCGGCCGCCCAGCACAACTCTCACGCTGGGAACCTCATACGGGAGACAGTCAGCACATGAGCGCCACTTCAGAAGTTCCACACACCCCGGCCACGCCGGGTACGGGTGAGCGTGACCGCCTGCAGCGAGTGAGCGCGATCACGCAGGCGTTGCGCCGCCCAGAGCTCGGCTCGGTCCTCGGGGCCATCGCGATCTTCCTGCTCTTTGCCTTCTTCGACTCCACGCCCAACCACATCTGGCTGCAGCAGACGGGATTCGCCTCATGGCTGCAGCAGGCGGCCTTCTTCGGCATCCTCTCGGTGCCGGTCGGGCTCCTCATGATCGGCGGGGAGTTCGACCTCTCGACCGGGGTCATGTCCGGCGTGACCGCCATCGTCATGGCGCTCCTCGTCTCGAAGTGGCACGTCAACGCGTGGGTCGCGGTCGTGATCACCTTCGCCGCCGCGGCGTGCGTCGGTCTGATCAACGGTGTGCTCGTGGTCAAGACGAAGCTGCCGAGCTTCATCATCACCCTGGCGACGTTCTTCGTCCTGCGCGGCCTGAGCGTTGGCGGGGTCGAGCTGCTCAACTCCGGTAACACCGTCGTGTCGGTCACCGAGGCACATCCCTCCGGGCTCGCCAGCGCCAAGACGGTCTTTGGCAGCTCGTTTCTCGCCAGCTCCGCGCTGCCCAGCGGCTACAGCACCGCGATCCTGTGGTTCATCGGCGTGACCCTGGTCGCGACCTGGGTGCTGATGCGCACCCGCTTCGGCAACTGGATCTTCGCGGCCGGTGGAGACCAGTACGCGGCTCGCAATGTCGGCGTCCCCGTCAACCGAACGAAGATCATCCTCTTCCTGAGCACCGCGCTCGCCGCGGCGCTCGTCGGTGTGATCTCGTTCACCCAGGCGTCCTCCGCCGTCTCCGAGCAGGGCGTCGGCTACGAGTTCTATTACATCATCGCGGCGGTCGTGGGCGGCTGCCTGCTGACGGGGGGCTATGGCTCGGCCTTCGGCGCCGCCGTCGGCGCATGCGTCATCGGGATGGCCTTTGAGGGCGTCATCTACGCGGGCTGGGACAGCTCCTGGGACTTCGCCTTCCTCGGAGTGATCCTGCTGCTGGCCGTGGTCATCAACACGTTCATCTATCGGCGCGCATCCACCGCGCGGCGCTGACCCATCAGGAGCCATTGACATGTCCGAAGCCGCTCCCCTGCTTGAGGTACGCAACGTCGACAAATACTTCGGCAGTGTCAACGCGCTGCGGGAGATCAACCTGCAGGTGAATGCCGGTGAGGTGACCTGCGTACTCGGTGACAACGGTGCCGGGAAGTCGACGCTGATCAAGATCCTCTCGGGAGTGCACCAGCCGGACAAGGGCGAGGTGCTCATTGATGGTCAACCGGTGCGGTTCTCCGGCCCCCGCGACGCCCGCGCTCTCGGCATCGCCACCGTCTTCCAGGATCTCGCCACCATTCCGCTGATGTCGGTCTGGCGGAACTTCTTCCTCGGCAACGAGCCGACGAAGGGCGTCGGGCCGCTGCGGCGGCTGGACGTCCAGCGGGCTCAGCGGATCATGCTCGAGGAGATGGCCAAGATGGGGATCGAGGTCCGCGAGCCGAACCAACCCGTCGGCACGCTCTCCGGCGGAGAGCGTCAGGCCGTGGCGATCGCGCGCGCCGTCTATTTCGGCGCCAGGGTGCTGATCCTCGACGAACCCACCTCGGCGCTCGGGGTGCGTCAGTCCGGGATCGTCCTCAAGTACATCGTGCAGGCGAGGTCAATGGGGCGGGGTGTGATCTTCATCACCCACAACCCGCACCACGCCTACCCGGTGGGCGACCGCTTCGTCCTGCTGCGCCGCGGACGCGTGTTCGGCTCCTACATGAAGGCTGAGACGACGATCGATCAGCTGACGTCGATGATGGCGGGTGGGGCCGAGCTCGAGGCCCTGACGCACGAGCTGCAGAGCCTCGCGCAGGAGCCGGAGGTGCAGGAGCTGGCCTCTGAGCTGCAGAGTGAGTTGAGCGCAAACGCCTGAGGCCCGGCCGCCTCAGACGACGAGTCGCGCGGCGGCCTGAGGCACGCTGCGCTGCTCGTTGCCGGTGTACAGACTGAGCGGCCGGATCAGTGAATTGGCCTGCAACTGCTCGATGACGTGCGCGGTCCAGCCGGTGATGCGGCTGATCACAAAGATCGGGGTGAACATCGGGATGTCGAAGCCCATCAGGTAGTACGACGGCCCGGCGGGGAAGTCGAGGTTCGGCTTGATCTGCTTGGCCTCCGCCATCGCCTGCTCGAGCGCGTCATACATCCGCACCCAGCGCTCGCCGCCCTCGGTGATCGCGGCCATCCGAAGAAAGGCGGCCTTCATCGTGGGCACGCGCGAGTCGCCATTCTTGTAGACGCGGTGTCCGAAGCCCATGATCTTGCGCTTCTCGGCGAGCGCCGCCGCCAGCCAGTCGCCGGCCCGCTCGGGGTCGTCGATCTCGAGCATCATCTGCATGACGGCCTCGTTCGCTCCACCGTGAAGCGGGCCCTTGAGGGCGCCGATCGCTGCGGTGATGGCGCTGTAGATGTCTGACAGGGTCGAGCTGACGACACGGGCGGTGAAGGTCGATGCGTTGAAGCTGTGCTCCGCGTACAGAATCAGCGAGACCTCGAAGCAGCGGACGACCTCCGGTTCGGGAACCGCGCCGAAACACATGTGCAGGAAGTTCTCGGCAAAGCTCAGCTGGCGGTCCGGCGGGATCCGGTGGAGGTCGTGCCGGCGGCGATGGTCGAGCGCGAGCGCGGTCGGGAGCTTGGCCATCATCGCCAGTGCCTTGGCCTGATTGGCGGCCGGGGAGTTGTCGTCCTCGGACGGGTCCTCCGCGCCGAGACAGCTGACGGTCGTGCGCAGCGTGTCCATCGGGTGGCAGGTGTCGGGCAGGCGCTCGAGCATCGAGATCGTGTTGCGCGTGAGCTCGCGCTGTGCGCGCTCACGCTCGCAGAACGCCCGGAGCTCGGCGGCATTGGGAAGCTCGCCGTTCCAGATGAGGTAGGCGACCTCCTCGAAGCTGCAATGAGCCGCCAGCTCCTGCACCGGGTAGCCGCGGTAGGTCAGCGAGTTGGTCGCCGGCACCACGCTCGAAATGGCGGTCTGGTCGGCGACAACGCCGGCCAGACCCTTGTGGATCGCGGGCTCGGTGGTGGACATGCGTCTCCTAGCTGGGGATGTCGAAGTTGAAGATGCTGCTGTCGAAGACCCGGTAGCTCTCGTAGTCGAGCAGTTCATACAGGCGCGCGCGCGTCTGCATGCGATCGATGAGTGGCCGCTGCGTGCCGGTGTCACGCAGCACGCGCAGCCCCTCCTCGATCGCCCCCATGGCCAGGCGCAACGTCGTGACCGGGTAGATCACGACGTTGATGCCGAGCGCCTCCAGCGCCGCCGCCTCGAGCAGCGGCGTCTTGCCGAACTCGGTCATGTTGGCCAGCAGGGGAGCGTCGATCGCGCTGCGAAAGGCCTCGAACTCGCGCTCGTCCGCCAGCGCCTCCGGAAAGATCATGTCGGCGCCCGCGTCCAGATACGCCTTGGCTCGCTCGACCGCCGCATCCAGTCCCTCGACGGCACGTGCGTCGGTGCGGGCGCAGATCACGAACGCCGGGTCTCGGCGAGCCTCCACGGCGGCACGGATGCGCCGCACCATCTCCTCGGGACGGACCAGGGTCTTGTTGTCGAGGTGGCCGCAGCGCTTGGGGTTGACCTGGTCCTCGAGGTGGCAGCCGGTGAGTCCCGAGTCCTCGAGCGTGCGGATCGTGCGAGCGACGTTGAGCGGCTCACCGAAGCCGGTATCGGCATCGATCAGGCTGGGCAGCGCGGTCGCGTTCGCAATCCGGCCGCCGCGATCGGCGACCTCGGTCAGACTCGTGAGACCGATGTCGGGGAGTCCCAGGTCGGCGGACAGCGCCGCGCCCGAGATGTAGACGCCGTCGAACCCGAGGTCAGCCACGAGGATCGCGACCAGCGGCGAGAACGCGCCCGGAAAGCGCAGCAGCCGGCCTGATCTGAGTTGCTCCCGGAGCCGGAGACGCTTCGTCGCGGCATCCGCATGCTCTGCAGCCATCAGAAGATGCCGTTCGGGGGCTCGGGGCCGAGGCGCGCGGGGTCGACCGTGAACGTGAGGCCGCGCAGCTGGTCGGGGCGCAGTGACCTCAGGTTCTGCGCGCTCTGCAGAAAGCGGTCCTGTTCAGGGGGGTCGATCACCCCGTCGGAGAGGCTGCGGAACTTGGCGATGTACTGCGGGCGGGCGAAGGGGCGGGCTCCGCGTGGATGGGCGTCGGCGACATCCAGCTCATCCTCGATCCTGGTGTGGTCGTCCATGACGATGACGACCCGGCCACCGAAGGCGCGCCGCTCCGGGTCCGGATCGTGATAGCGGCGGGTCCAGGCCGGGTCCTCGGCGGTGCGGATCTTCTGCCAGAGCGCCACCGTGTCGGGGCGCGTCGCGCGCTCACGGGTGTAGGAGCGTTCGTGATGCCAGGCGCCGTCCTGCAGCGCCACCGCGAAGATGTACATGATCGAGTGATCGAGCGTCTCTCGGCTCGCGTACGGATCCAGCTTCTCGGGATCACCGGCACCGGTGCCGATGACGAAGTGGGTGTGATGGCTGGTGTGGATCACGACCTCGCGTACGCGTTCGAGATCCTCGATGCGCTCGCGCATCCGCAGCGCCAGGTCGATCAGGGCCTGGGCCTGGTATTCGGCGGAATGCTCCTTGGTGTAGGTGTCGAGGATGGCGCGACACGGCTCGCCAGGCTCCGGCAGGTGCACCGTGTACGTCGCGTCGGGACCGTCGAGGAGCCAGGCGATCACGCCGTCCTCTCCCTCGTAGATCGGGGAGGGGGAGGACTGGCCCCTCATGGCCCGGTCGACGGCCTCGATCGCCATCTTTCCGGCAAAGGCCGGCGCATACGCCTTCCAGGAGGAGATCTCGCCCTTGCGCGACTGACGCGTGGCGGTCGTCACGTGCAGCGCCTGTCCCACGGCCTGGAAGATCGTCGCCACCGGCAGGCCGAGCAGCGCGCCGATGCCCGCGGCCGCCGACGGCCCCAGATGCGCCACGTGGTCGATGCGGTGCTCGTGCAGGCACATGCCGCGGACGAGCGCGACCTGCACCTCGTAGGCGACGGCGGTCGCGCGCGCCAACTCCTCGCCGGTCCGGCCGCAGTGCTGAGCCACGGCCACGAGCGGCGGGATGTTGTCGCCGGGGTGCGAATAGTCAGCCGCGAGGAACGTATCGTGGAAATCGAGCTCGCGCACGGCCACCCCGTTCGCCCAGGCCGCCCACTCGGGCGAGATCGGCTCGTCCGACGGTTGGCCGAAGACGGTGGAGCCCGGAGCGAGCCGATGAGTGGTCGCCTGGGCACGTGCCGCCACCACCGGTGCGCGAGCGATCGAGGCTGCAGCGACGGCCGCGTTGTCGATCACGCGATTGACGACCATCTCCTCGACCTCGTCGGTCAGCGGTCGCTCACCGGCGGCGAGTTCAGCGATGGCCCAGGCGAGCTGCTGATCGCGTGCCAGGCTGTCGGTCGAGCGATGGGTGCGAACAACGTGCCGCGCGCTCATCGGGATTCCGCGGTGCTGTCGTCGTCAGTGGCCAGGAGCATCGTCACGGCGTGTCCGCCTCTCTCGCGTGTCTCGGAGTGTCTGACCCGCCCGGGCACGGCCCCGCAGGTGGTCGCGTGCTTGATATCTAGCACGTGTTCGCAGACGAGTCAATGTTGCGTAGAGTGAGAACTAACGCACCTGTTGCATCAGATACAACAATCCCGACAATCTGGCGCGGTATACGCGACTAACGAGTCGTAGCGGGGACGGGAATGCCGTCCGTCAACGTGGCCTGGCGAGTTGATCGTTTCCTGGGGCTTGTTGCGTGTTTGAGGGGTTCTTTGGGGGGGATGCGTAAGACGCAACATTGACCTCGGGATTGTTGCGTGATAGACATCCGCGTCATGAGCAATGTGACCGCGCTCGAGCGTGGGTTGAAGATCTTGGATCTGTT
>DAIDJO010000043.1 GCA_027451345.1 Solirubrobacterales bacterium | reverse complement strand
CGAGGTCGGCCGCTACCACTCGCTGATCGCCGGCGCCGAGTTGCCCGACGTGCTCGAGGTGAGCGCCACCGGCGACGGAGTCGTCATGGCCGTCCGCCACCGCGAGCTCCCGGCCGAGGGCGTGCAGTTCCACCCGGAGTCGGTCCTCACCGAGCACGGCCGCGAGATGCTGCGCAGCTTCGTGGAGGGGACGAAATGAGCGAGCTGCTGACCCGGGCGATCGACCACCTGGCCGATGGCCAGGATCTCAGCGAGACCGACGCCGCCGAGGCGCTCGCCGAGATCATGGCCGGGGAGGCGACCGACATCGAGATCGCCGGCTTCCTGATCGCGCTGCGGGTGAAGGGCGAGACGATCCAGGAGCTCGCCGGCCTGGCGCGCACGATGCGCGCGCTGGCGGCGTTCGTGCCCACCACCGGGGAGAACCTGCTCGACACCGCCGGCACCGGCGGGGGTCGGACGACCTTCAACGTCTCGACGACCGCCGCCCTGATCGCCGCCGGGGCCGGGTGCTGCGTGGCCAAGCACGGCAGCCGGTCCTCCACCGGGCTCTCCGGGTCAGCCGACGTGCTCGAGGCCCTCGGCGCGCGCATCGACCTCGATTCCGCCGCGGTGGCCCGCTGCATCGAGGAGATCGGCTTCGGCTTCATGTTCGCGCCCTACCACCATCCGGCGAGCGCCCGGGTCGTGCGGGTCCGCAAGGAGCTGAAGGTCCGCACCACGTTCAACTTCCTCGGCCCGCTCACCAACCCGGCGGGCGCGCGCCGCCAGTTGCTCGGGGTCTCCGACATGGCCAAGCTCCCGAAGCTCGCGGGGGCGCTGGCCCTGCTCGGCACCGACCACGCCCTGCTCGTCTCCAGCGAGGACAGCCTCGACGAGCTGAGCATCTCCGCGCCGACGCGCGTGATCGAGGTGCGCGAGAGCGAGATCGACGAGTACACCGTCATTCCCGAGCAGCTCGGGTTGACCCGCCACCCGGCCGACTCGGTGCCGGGCGGGGACCCGCAGGAGAACGCGCGGATCGCACGCGCGATCTTCGCCGGGGAGCCCGGCGCGGCCCGGGACCTCGCCGTGCTCAACGCCGGCGCCGCCATCTACGCCGCCGGGCGCGCCGAGACCCTGCTCGAGGGCGTCGAGCTCGCCCAGCAGGCGATCGACAGTGGTGCCGCCGAGGTGAAGCTCGCCGCCTTCGTGGCCCACACCCGGGAGCTCGCGCCCGAGGAGCCGCGGGCGTGAACGTGCTCATGGAGATCGTCGCCGACACCCGCGCGGCCGTGGCCCGCCGGGCGGCCGCCGTCCCCCTGCCCGCGCTGGTGGAGGCCGGCGAGCAACGGCGAGCCGGCGTCGACGCCATGCGTGACTTCCGGGCCGCGCTGGCGGCGTCCGGCCTCTCCCTGATCGCCGAGCACAAGCGCAGCTCCCCCTCGGCGGGGGTGATCCGCGCCGACCTCGAGCTGCCGGAGGTCGTCGGCGCCTACGAGCGGGCCGGCGCCCGGGCGCTCTCGGTGCTCACCGAGGAGCGCCGGTTCGGCGGCCGCCTCGAGGATCTCGCGGCGGCCCGCTCCGCCTCCCGCCTGCCGATCCTGCGCAAGGACTTCATCGTCGGGGAGTACCAGGTCCACGAGGCGTTCGCCGCCGGCGCCGACGCGATCCTCCTGATCGTCGCGGCGCTCGACACCGGCACCCTGATCCGCCTGCACTCGCTCGCCACCCAGCTCGGGCTGGCCACGCTCGTCGAGGTCCACGACGCGCTCGAGCTCGACGCGGCGCACGAGATCGGTGCCGACATCGTCGGGATCAACAACCGCGACCTCACGACGCTCCGGGTCGACGTCGAGCGCACCCACGAGCTCGTCTCGGAGGTCCGCGACGGCGCGCTCGTCGTCGCCGAGTCCGGCTTCCACGACCCGGGCGAGCTGGCGCGCCTGGAGCGGGCCGGCGTCGACGCCGTGCTCGTCGGCGAGGCGCTGATGCGCTCGCCCGACATCGAGGCCGCGACGCGATTCCTTCTAGGATCGGAAGCGTGAAGACCCCGAGGATCAAGTTCTGCGGGATCACCCGCGAGCAGGACGCCGAGCTCGCCGTCTCGCTCGGCGCGTGGGCGGTTGGCCTGATCATGTGGCCGCACTCTCCGCGCGCGGTCCCGCTGGACCGCGCCGCGGGCCTGGCCGCCGCGCTCAAGCGTCGGGCCGAGGTCGTCGGCGTCTTCGTCAACCAGCCGCTCGACGAGGTCGCGCGGACGGCCGACGCCGTCGGGCTGACGATCCTCCAGCTGCACGGGCAGGAGGGCCCGTCGTACTGCACCGAGGCGGCGCGGCGCACCGGCTGCCGCGTGATCAAGGCGGCCCGCGTGCACAGCGGCGCGGACGTTCGCGGGCTCGCCGCCTACCGCACGGACTTCCACCTGCTCGACAGCTACCGCGCCGGCGCCCCCGGGGGGACCGGGGAGACGTTCGCCTGGGAGCTCGCCGCCGAGCACCGCCGTCTGCCGCAGCCCCGCGGGGACGAGCGGGTGCCGCTCATCCTGAGCGGCGGCCTCGGGCCTGAGAACGTCGCCGAGGCGATCGCCGCCGTGCGGCCGTTCGCCGTCGACGTGGCCAGCGGCGTGGAGTCGGCCCCCGGGTTCAAGGACGGGGAGCGGATGCGCGCCTTCGCCGCCGCCGTCGCCGCCTGCGCCCAGCCGGAGCCCTCCGACGCCCGTCCCGAGCCCTCCGACGTCCGTCCCGAGCCCTCGGATCGTCCCGCGGAGGCGGCGTGAGCACCGGGGTCCAGCACCGCTTCGGCCCCTACGGCGGCCAGTATGTGCCGGAGACGCTGATGCCCGCGCTCACCGAGCTCGAGGCGGCGTGGGTGGAGGCCTGGGCCGACCCGGGCTTCCGCGCCCGCCTCGCCGACCTGCTGCACAGCTACGTCGGGCGCCCCTCGCCGCTCTACCTCGCCGAGCGGATCAGCGCCGAGGTCGGTCATCCGGTGTACCTCAAGCGCGAGGACCTCAACCACACGGGCGCCCACAAGATCAACAACGCGCTCGGCCAGACGCTGCTCGCCCAGCGGATGGGCAAGCGGCGGATCATCGCCGAGACCGGCGCGGGCCAGCATGGCGTCGCCACCGCCACCGCGTGCGCGCTGCTCGACCTCGAGTGCGTCGTCTACATGGGGACCGAGGACATCCGCCGCCAGCTGCCCAACGTGCAGCGCATGGAGCTCCTGGGTGCGCGGGTCGAGCCCGTGCAGGCGGGCGCCCGCACCCTGAAGGAGGCGGTCTCGGCGGCGATCCGCGACTGGGTGACGAACGTCGGCGACACGCATTACATCCTCGGCACCGCCGCCGGCCCGGCCCCGTACCCGGCGATTGTCCGTGATCTGCAGCGGATCATCGGCGACGAGGCGCGGGCGCAGATCCTCGAGCGGACCGGACGGCTCCCCGAGCGGGTGATCGCGTGTGTCGGCGGCGGCTCGAACGCCATCGGCATCTTCACCCCGTTCGTGGAGGACGCCGGCGTCCGGCTGATCGGCATCGAGCCGGCCGGCGAGGGCATCGAGACGGGTCGCCACGGGGCGCCGCTCACCGTCGGCGGGCCCGGCGGCGTGCTGCACGGTTCGTACTCGGCGATCATGCAGGACGAGGACGGCCAGATCCTCGAGGCGCACTCGATCTCCGCCGGGCTCGACTATCCCGGCAGCGGTCCGGAGCACGCGTGGCTGCGCGACCAGGGCCGCGCCACCTACCGGGCCATCACCGACCGGGAGGCGCTCGATGCCTTCGCCCGGGTCGCCCGGCTCGAGGGCATCATTCCCGCGCTCGAGAGCGCCCACGCCCTCGCGTGGACGATGGCCAACCGCGACAGCGAGCTCGACCTCGTCTGCCTCTCCGGGCGCGGGGACAAGGATCTCGCCGAGGCGCTCGACAAGCTCGGTCACCGGTCCGAGCACGCCGGATGAGCGCCATCGTCACCGGCAGCGAGCGCATCGCCGAGGCGTTCGAGTCGGCCCGCGCCAATGGCCGCCGGGCGGCGCTGATGCCGTACCTGATGGCCGGCTATCCCGACCTCGAGCGCTCGCGGGCGATCGCCCGCGCCTACGTCGACGGCGGTGCGGACCTGATCGAGCTCGGCATTCCGTTCTCCGATCCGCTCGCCGACGGCCCCGTCATCCACGCCGCGGACGTGGCCGCGCTCGCCACGGGCGTGCGGCTCGACGCGGCGTTGGGCATCGCCCGGGAGGTCGCGGGCGAGGTTCCGGTCGTGGTGATGTGCTACGTGAACGTGATCCTCGCGCGCGGGCTCGAGCGCTTCGCCGATCTGCTGGCGAGCGTGGGGGCGAGCGGCCTGATCGTGCCCGACCTGCCGTTCGAGGAGGCGCCCGCCGCCCTCGAGGCGCTCGACCGGCGCGGCCTCGCCCTCGTGCCGCTCGTCGCGCCCACGACGCCCGAGGAGCGGCTCGCCCAGATCGGCGAGCGCGCCCGGGGCTTCCTCTACACGGTGTCGGTCACGGGGACGACGGGTGAGCGGGGAGCGAACGCGGGACTGCCGGAGATCGTCGCCCGCGCCCGCGCCCACACGGACGTCCCGGTGGCGGTGGGCTTCGGGATCGGCACCCCGCAACAGGCGAGCGCCGCGGCCGCCGCGGGCGCCGACGGCGTGATCGTCGGGACCCGGCTCGTGCGCGCCGCCGGCGACGCGGCCGACCCGGCGACCGAGCTGCGTGCGCTGGTCAGGGCATTCGCCCAGGCGCTTGGCTAGGATTGCGCCGATGTCCATCCTCGTCACCGGAACCTTCGGCCTGGTCGTGTGGATCGTCCTCTGGGCGCTCAACATCTCCGGCTTCGACTCGCTGCTGATCGGGATCGTGCTGGTGCTGATCGTGGTGGCGGTGCGCAACGTCGCGCCGCACCTGAGCCGGAAAGACCGGTAGTGCCCACACGGACCCGGGGGCTCGCGGGCGTCGGCGCGGCGTGCCTCGCCGCCCTCATCGTCTCGGGCTGTGGCACCTCGGGGTCGTCGAGCTCGGCGAACTCCGCCGTCACGGTCAGCGGCCACACGCTCACGATCTACCTGAGCGAGCCGAGCGACATCGCCACGAACTCGACGGCGCAGGACGTGGTGCACGCCGAGCAGCTCGCCTTCAGCGTCCACGCCAAGGAGGTGCGCGCGTACCGGCTCTCGCTGCAGACCGTCCGCGGCGCCAAGCTGACCGACAACGCCCGCATCGCGATCGTCAACCCGACGACGATCGCCTACCTCGGTGAGGTGGAGCCCGGCGCCTCCGACGCCACCGTCGGCATCACCAACGCCCTGGACGTCCTGCAGGTGAGCCCGACGGACAACGCGCTCGAGCTGACCGACCGCACCGCCGCCGTCCCCGGGGGGGCGAAGACCTTCTTCGAGTCGTGGGGCACCTACGGCCGGACCCTCGCGCGCGTCGTGCCGAGCGGCGCGGCCGAGGCCCGCGCGCAGGTGGCGGAGATGAGGGCGCTGCACCTGCGGAGCCTCGCCACCGCCAACGACGGCAGCGTCTACGGCCGCGCCATCGCCGACGCGGTGGCGAGCGACGCGCGCAGCGCCGGCCTGCCCGTGACCTCGCCGAGCGCGGCCGCCGCGGTCTTCTACGGGGCGCAGTCGCCCGCCGCCGCCGCTCGCTTCTTCAACCGCACGGCCGCCACCCGGCCGCGCGCGAGGCTCTTCGGCCCGTCGTCGCTGAACACGCCCGGCTTCGCCCGCGCCCTCTCCGGTGCCGCCCGCCGCAACGTCGAGGTCTCGATCCCGGGCTACCTGCCGAGGGACCTGCCGGCCGCCGGGCGGACGTTCGTCTCGGCCTTCCGGACCGCCTACGCGCACCCCCCGAACGTCGAGGCGATCTTCGGGTACGAGGCGATGTCCGCGCTGCTCCACGTCCTGGCGCAGGAGGGCCGGGCGGCGAACGACCGGACGAGCGTGGTCCGCGCGTTCCTCGGGCAGCGCGACGTCCACTCGGTGCTCGGCACCTACTCGATCGACGCCGCCGGGAACACGACCCTCGACGCGTTCGTCTTCGCGCACGTGCGGGGCGGCGCGCTCGTGCCCTTCGTGGCCGCGCCGGCCGGCTGACGCGCCCCGAGCCACTAGCCTCCACAGATGAGAGGCCGATGGTGCGACAGGGGAATCTGCTGAGACGGGCGGTGCGGGTGGGGCCGGCGCGCCTGGCCGCGCTCGCCGTCTGCGCCGTGGGCATCGCCGCCTGCGGGTCCCAGGCGCCGTCGTCCACCACGGCGCCGCGAGCGGCGGCGCGTGCGACGGGCGCCCGGCAGACGGTGTGGATCTACTCGAGCCTGCCGCTGCTCGGGCCGGAGCGGTCGACCTCGGAGCAGATCGAGCGGGGGATCAGGCTCGCGCTCAGCCTCGCGAGTCACCGCGCCGGCCGGTTCGACGTGCGCTACCGCGCGCTCTGCGACTCGGCGGGCGTGCTCAAGCAGGCGCACGGACGGCCGGTCGTCGCCGGCAACGGGGCGAGCCGCCGCGGGGGCAACACCGCCACGAGCAGCGGACCCTGCCCGGTGGTCGAGCCGCGGGGGACGGGGGCGGCGACGGACACCTGGAGCGCGCTCGCCACGGTGCAGAACGCCGAGCAGGCGGCGCGCAACCCCAGGACCGTCGCCTACATCGGCGATCTCAACTCCGGGGCCACGGAGCTGTCACTGCCGATCCTCAACCAGGCCGGGATCGTGCAGCTGACCCCGGGCAGCGGCTACCCGGGCCTCACCGACGGCTACAAGGGCATCACGCTCTCGACTGAGCCGGGGCGCTACTACCCGCAGTCGCCCCGGACGCTCCTGCGCCTGATCCCCAACGACATCGTCCAGGCGAGCGCGGCGCTCGACGTGCTGCACGAGTCCGGCTGTCAGCGGGTCGCGGCCTGGGAGTTCGGCAGCGCCGCCGAGGGCCCCGCGCTGCTGAAGGCGGTGACCGAGACCGCGTCGCGGTACGGGATGGTGTACGTGCACACGCCGCCCCCCGCCCCGGGAACGAAGCCGTACAACTTCGTGCGCAGCCTGCAGCAGCAGCCCGGGGCGCCCCGCTGCGCCGTGCTCGTGGGGCGTGACAACGCCGCCGCCGACCTCTTCACGATCGAGCTGCGCCTGCAGCTCGTCCCGTCGCCGATCGTCGTCGGCACGAGCGGGTTCTGCAACGCCGGGTGGGCCCGCGGCATCTCCGCCCGAGTCACCAAGGCGATCGCCCGCAACGTGCTCGCGGGGCTCTACTGCACGACGCCGGCGCTGCCGGTCTCGTCGTACCCGGGGACGCGGGACAGGGGCGGCTTCATCGCCCGGTACCGCCATGCCTTCCACCGCGCTCCGACGACCTACGACTACTACGGCTACGCGGCGACCGAGCTCGTGCTCGAGGCGTTGCGCGAGACCGACCGCCGGGGGGACAGCCGCCGTGAGGTGACGCGCAGCCTCGTCCAGGACACCGCGCCGAACGTGCTCTCGACCTTCACGTTCCTCGACACGGGAGACGTGTTCTCCAACGCCTACGGGGTCGATTCGTTCGTCGGCGGCCGCCCGGTCTGGCACCGGACGGTGGTTCCGACGGTCGCGCACTTGCTGCCGTCCGCCGGATGAGCCATCCTTGCCCCACGAGTGGCCCGCGACCAGGGAGCGAGGGCCACGTGTCGGTCGCGTTAAGGCGAGGGTAGGAGCGCAGAACCATATCCACAGGGCCAAGGCCAGGGGGTAGGCTGGCCCCTACTCTCCGCCCCCAGCGCCGCTGGGCGCGGTCGCAGTGCCAACAACATAAAGAGGGGTTGTATGCGTCGCATCAGTAACACCGGGGCCGCTCGGATCGCGGTCGCGGCCGCAGTGGTCGTCGCCGGATCCGTCGGCGGCATCGCCAGCTCGTCGGCCAAGACGGCTCGCGCAGCCGCGGGCGCCACCGTCGACTTCTACTCGAGCCTGCCCACCGTGGGCTCGTCGTCCGCCCAGACGATCCCGGCCCAGAACGGCATCAAGCTCGCGCTGAAGCTCGCGGGATACAAGGCGGGTCACTACTCGATCAACTACACGCCGATGGATGACGCCACGGCCTCGCAGGGCCAGTGGACGGCGGGGCAGACGAGCGCCGACGCACGCAAGGCGGCAAGCGACCCGAAGGCCGTCTACTACATGGGCGAGTTCAACTCGGGCGCCTCCGAGGTCTCGATGCCGATCCTCAACCGGGCCGGCATCCCGCAGGACAGCCCGGCCAACACCTACGTCGGCCTCACCGCGTCGCTGAAGGGCGTCACGTCCAAGGGTGAGCCCGGGGTGTACTTCCCGACCGGCAAGCGGACCTACACCCGCATCGTGCCGCTCGACACGATCCAGGGCGCGGCGGATCTGGATGCGCTGAAGCAGGCCGGATGCACGAAGCTCGCCATCTTCGACGACACGCAGGCCTACGGCGCCGGACTCGCGGCCGTGCTGAAGGACACGGCCCACCTGTACGGGATCCGGGTCGTCTCGATCCAGTCCAACGCCCAGGTGCAGTCCGACTACAGCTCGGTGGCCCAGCAGTTCGCCTCCGCCGGCGCCCAGTGCGTCGAGGTGAGCGCCACGACCGCCAGCGTCGGCGGGACCGCGCTCGTGTCCGCCATCCATTCGGCCCTGCCGAAGGCCACGGTGCTCGGCCCCGACGGCATGTGCACCTCGGCCTGGGTGACGGACGAGAAGGTGCTCTGCACGGTCGCGACGCTCGACATGAAGGCCTACCCGGGTGGCAAGGCGTTCCTCGCCGCCTACAAGAAGGCCTACGGCGTCTCCAACCCCGACCCGTACTCGATCTACGGCTACGAGTCGGCCGTGCTCGGGATCAACGCGCTGAAGACGCTGCCGGCGGGCCTCAGCGGCGCGAAGCTCCGGGCCGCGATGGTCAAGGCGCTCTTCGCGGGCAAGCTGCAGAACTCGGTGCTCGGCAAGTTCAAGATCACCAAGACCGGTGACACGAACCTGACGTCGTACGGGCTCTACAAGCTGACCCCGAATTCCACGAAGGCCGACACGTTGACCTTCTACAAGACGCTGCATCCGACGAAGTACCTGCACGCCTCCTGAGGCCTGCGGTTCGCTGAAGAATCCCGGGGCGGGCGCCGCGCGCGCCCGCCCCGCCGTTCCCTTCACCCCACACTTCCTTGTCTGCGATCACCACAGCTCAGACGGTTCGCGAGCGGGCCGCCGGGCCACTGCAGTTCCTCCGCCGCCGCGTGGGCTCCTGGGGCCTGATCGTCGCGCTGCTCGCGCTGCCGCTCTACTACACGATCCACGACCTCACGGTCGGCTACCAGGCGGGCCTCACCGCGAGCGGGCATCCGATCTTCCATCACAACCTGACCGTCATCGGCATCAACCTTGCCGAGGGGC
This sequence comes from Solirubrobacterales bacterium, assembly GCA_027451345.1. Taxonomy (GTDB): domain Bacteria; phylum Actinomycetota; class Thermoleophilia; order Solirubrobacterales; family Solirubrobacteraceae; genus Palsa-465. The sequence goes on along the minus strand of DAIDJO010000043.1, from coordinate 69,827 downwards.
TCTCCAACGGCGCGATCTGGGCGCTCATCGCCATCGGCTACACGCTCGTCTACGGGATCATCGAGCTGATCAACTTCGCCCACGGCGACGTCTTCACGATGGGCTCGTTCACCGGAGCCTCGATCTGGACCACCCTGGGCCTCACCCTGGCCACCGGACCGCTCGGACTCATCCTCGGGCTCACCCTGACCCTGATCGTGACCATGTTCGTCACGGGCTCGCTCAACGTCCTCATCGAGCGCGTCGCCTACAAGCCCCTGCGCAACGCGCCGAAGCTCGCGCCGCTGATCACGGCGATCGGCTTCTCGTTCGTGCTCCAGAACGTCGGCCTGCTCTGGCAGGGCGGCAACCCGGTCGCGGTGGAGGACCTGATCAACAACGGGCACGTGCTCTTCAACATCTCCGGCGTCCCGATCTACAACCGCTACGTGCTCGCCATCGGCATGCTGATCCCCCTCGTGCTGGCGCTCAACTGGTTCGTCCACCGGACCGCTCCCGGCCGGGCGATGCGCGCCACGGCGCAGGACCCGGAGGCCGCGCGGCTGATGGGCATCAACGTCAACAACACCATCTCGCTCACGTTCATGCTCGGCGGGATGCTCGCCGGCGCGGCCGGAATCATCTACGCGCTGTACGGCGCGAACATGTGGTACTTCCAGGGCTTCCAGGCCGGCCTCTACGCCTTCACCGCCGCGGTGATGGGCTGCATCGGCAACATTCGCGGCGCCGTGCTCGGCGGGTTGATCATCGGGATCGTCCAGCAGCTCTGCAACTACCGGCTCGGCACGCAGTGGACGGAGGCCGTCATCTTCGTCTACCTGATCATCGTGATGGTGCTGCGCCCCCGCGGCCTGCTCGGCGAGGAGACGAGGGAGGCGGGATGAGCGAGCTGCAGGCACAGCTGCACGAGTGGCTCGACGCGCTGCAGAGGCGCGTCCCCGCCGCCCCCGCCTGGCTCGGGGGGCGCTGGAATCGCCCCGGCATCCCGCTCCTGCTCGGCATCCTGATCGTGTTCCCGCTGCTCTTCTCGGGCACGAGCGGCTTCCTTCAGGCGACGATCTACGCGCTCGGCTACGTGGTGATGGCGCTCGGCCTGAACATCGTGATCGGCTTCGCCGGGCTGCTCGACCTCGGGTACGTCGCCTTCTACGCCCTCGGCGCCTACGCCGTCGGCTGGTTCGGCTCCGGCTTCATCTCGGGTGCGCACATCAACGTGCTCGCCGGGCCGAACCCCGCCTTCGGGATCCATCTGAACTTCATCCTGCTGCTGGTCTGCGCGACGATCGTCACCTCGATCGCGGGCATGATCATCGGCCTGCCGACCCTGCGGCTGCGGGGCGACTACATCGCCATCGTCACGCTCGCCTTCGGCGAGATCATCGGCACGATGGTGATCAACGGATCGAACATCTCGCTCTTCGGCCAGCCGCTCACCGCCGGGAACCTGGGGATCTCGTCGATCGACCCGCCCTGGTTCCCCGGCACCGGTGACTTCGGGCTGCTCAACCTGAGACCCTGGTACTGGCTCATCCTCGCCATCGCGGTGGTCTGCGTCTTCGTCGCCTACCGGCTGCGCGATTCTCGGCTCGGCCGCGCCTGGATCGCCCTGCGCGAGGACGAGGTCGCCGCCGTCTCGATGGGCATCCCGCTCGTCAAGACCAAGCTGATGGCCTACGCGATCGGCGCCGCCTTCGGCGGCATGTCCGGCGTCTTCCTCGCCTCCTTCGACCAGACGGTGAACGCCTCCCAGTTCGAGTTCTCGTTCTCGATCTTCATCGTCTCGATGGTCGTCCTGGGCGGCATCGGTTCGATCCCCGGCTCGATCCTCGGCGCCCTCGCGATCTCCTACATCAACTTCTACCTGATCCCCGACGTGCTGAACACGATCCCGCACGCCATTGGGCTGAACTTCGACCTCACCGATCTCAGCATCGGCATCTACGGCTTCCTGCTCGTGATCGTGATGGTGCTGCGGCCGCAGGGCCTCTGGCCCGAGCAGCGTCGCAAGCGCGAACTCGCCGGAGAGGTCGCGCCCGAGCTGACCGAGCTCGCCGAGCCGAGCGCCGGAGGGGTGACCGCCGGATGAGCACGCTCGACGCCCCCGCGCCGCCGCCCGCGGCCGCGGCCCCCGTGGACGCGATCATGAGCGTCCAGAACGTCGTCAAGGTCTTCGGTGGGCTCACCGCCGTCGGCGGCGTCTCGCTCGACATCCCGCGACGCTCGATCGTCTCGGTGATCGGCCCCAACGGCGCCGGCAAGACGACGCTGTTCAACATGCTCACCGGTCTCTACAAGCCCACCACCGGCCGGATCCTCTTCGAGGAGCACGAGATCAGCCGCATGCGGCCGGACCGCATCACCAAGCTCGGCGTCGCCCGCACCTTCCAGAACATCCGCCTGTTCGGCGCGATGACCGCCTCCGAGAACGTGATGATCGGGCGCCACGCCCGCATGCGCTCGGGCCTCGGGGGGTCGATCTTCCGCCCCCCGTGGGTGCGCCGCGAGGAGCGCGAGACCGAGGCCCGCGCGCGTGAGCTGCTCGCCTACGTCGGGCTGTCGCGCGGGGCGCTCGACCGCATGTCGACCGAGCTCTCCTACGGGGACCAGCGCCGCATCGAGATCGCTCGGGCGCTCGCCTCCGACCCGAAGCTGCTGCTGCTCGACGAACCGACGGCCGGCATGAACCCCCAGGAATCCGACGCGCTCAAGGAGTTCCTGTTCCGGCTGCGGGACGAGCTCGAGTTGACGATCCTGCTCATCGAGCACGACATGAAGGTCGTCATGGGCGTCTCCGAGCGGATCTGGGTGATGGACCACGGGGTCAAGATCGCCGAGGGCGGGCCCGCCGACGTGCGCGCCAACCCGCTCGTCATCGAGGCGTACCTCGGCAAGCAGGAGGAGGACCCCGATGGCGCTGCTTGAGGTGCAGGACATCCACGCCCATTACGGGGGCATCGCCGCGCTGAAGGGGATCTCGCTCACCGTCGAGGAGGGCGAGGTCGTGACCCTGATCGGCTCCAACGGCGCCGGCAAGTCGACGACCCTGCGCGCGATCACCGGCCTCACCCCGGCCTCGGCCGGCCGGGTCGTGATCGGGGGCGAGGACATCACCCGCGTCCCGGCGCACGAGATCGTCGACCGGGGCATCGCGCTCTCCCCCGAGGGCCGTCACTGCTTCGCCCGCATGACGGTGCGTGAGAACCTCGAGCTCGGCGCCCACCGGCGGCGCCGGGACCCCGAGGTCGCCGGCGACCTCGAGCGCATCTTCGACCTGTTCCCGCGGCTCAAGGAGCGTGAGCGTCAGAAGGCGGGAACGATGTCCGGCGGCGAGCAGCAGATGCTCGCCATGGGCCGGGCGCTGATGGCCCGCCCGCGGCTGCTGCTGCTCGACGAACCCTCGATGGGCATCGCGCCGATCCTCGTGCAGCGCATCTACGAGACGATCACCGAGATCAACCGCGCGGGAACGACGATCCTGCTCGTCGAACAGAATGCGAACTACGCGCTCGAGGTCAGCCGGCGCGGCTACGTGCTCGAGACGGGGCGGGTCGTGCTCGAGGGCGCCTCGGAGCGCCTGCGAACCGATCCGGATGTGCAACGCGCGTACCTGGGAGCCTGACCTATGACGATCTTCGGCCTCATCGGAATGACCGGCCTCTACCTGCTCTTCGCCTGGTTGCTCTCGGCCGCCATCGGCGCATGGATGTCGGAGCGCAAGGGCTACGGCGAGCGGGTCGGCCTCGCCTTCGGTCTGCTCCTCACCGTCGCCGGACTGCTGATCGTGCTGATCCTGCCCGGCCGGCCCGGCTCGCTCTGGAAGACCGAGGGCCCGCTGCCCAAACGCGCCGCCCGGCGCTAGCCTCGGGCGGCGATGTCCGCCACCGCCGCCCCCGAGCTGCTCCTGATCGACGGCAACAGCCTCGCCTACCGGGCCTTCTTCGCGCTGCCGGAGTCGATCGCCACCTCGACCGGGATTCCGACCAACGCGATCTTCGGGCTCGCCTCGATGCTCGTGAAGGTGCTCACCGAGTACGGCCAGCGCCCGACGATCGTCGTGTGGGACGGGGGCTACACCGGCCGCAAGGAGCTCTACCCGGAGTACAAGGCGCAGCGTTCCACGCGACCGGACCTGCTGAAGGAGCAGTGGCCCCACTTCGAGCCGCTGATCGAGGCCTTCGGCTACCGCAACCTGCGGGTCGACGGCTACGAGGCCGACGACGTCATCGCCTCGCTCGCGACCCTCGCCAAGCACGCGGGGGAGGGCGGCGCCCCGATTCCCGTGATGATCCTGACCGGCGACCGCGACGCGTTCCAGCTCGTCGACGAGAGCACCCGCATCATGGCGCCGGGCCGCGGCATCACCGACACGAAGATCTATGACCCGCAGGGCGTCGTGGACCGTTACGGCATCCCGCCGGAGCTCGTGCCCGACTTCATCGGCCTCAAGGGCGACACGAGCGACAACATTCCCGGCGTCCCGGGCATCGGCGACAAGACGGCGGCGGAGCTCCTCCAGCGCTTCGGCACGCTCGAGAACGTGCTCGCGTCGATCGATCAGGTCTCCGGCGCCAAGCGCAAGGAGAACCTCACCGCCCACGCCGACGACGCCCGGCTGTCCAAGCAGCTCGCCACCGCCAAGCGCGACATCCCGCTCGAGCTCGACCTCGGCGCCCTGGTGGCGCAGGAGCCCGATCGCTCACAGCTGCGCGACACCTTCCGCCTGTTCGAGCTGCGCGACCCGCTGCGCCGCCTCGAGGAGGCACTCGGCTCCGCCGAGGCCGCCGCGCCCGCGCCACAGTCCACGGCCGCCGCGGCCGCTGCCGCAGCGGCCGTGCCGCAGCGCCCCGCCGCCGTCTCCGAGCTCGCCGCCCTGCCGCGCGAGGTCGAGCTCGCGCTCGTCATCCACGCCCCGGAGGCGCCCGAGGGGGCGTTGTTCGGGGAGGACCAGCGCTGGCGCTTCGGGCTCGTCGTGGGCGACCTGGCCGAGGCGCTCCACGGCACCTGCGACGGCCCGGCCGAGGTGCTGCACGCGCTCGCGGACCGCCCGCTCATCGCCCACGACGCCAAGGCGCTCGGCAGCGTGCCCGAGCACCTCGTGCACGACACCGAGATCGGCGCCTACCTGCTCGAGCCGGCGCGCCGCGCCTACCCCTTTCGGGAGCTGACGGAGGAGCGGGGGTTCGGCGCCGCGGCGGAGGACCCCGCCGCGGCCGACGCCATCCTGCTGCGGCAGCTCGCCGACTGGCAGCGCGAGCAGCTCCGCGATCGCGGCCTGGCCGAGCTGATGATCGAGGTCGAGCTCCCGCTCGTGCGCATCCTGCGCGACATGGAGCTGGCGGGGCTGAGGCTCGACACCGACCGCCTGGCTCGGATCTCGGCCAAGGTCAAGGCCGAGGCCGACCTCCTGGAGGAGGAGATCTACGAGCTCGCGGGGGAGGAGTTCACCCTCGGCTCGCCCCGGCAGCTCGAGGAGATCCTGTTCGGCAAGCTCGGGCTCTCCCGCAAGCGGCGCGGCAAGACGGGCTACAGCACCGACGCCCGCGTGCTGCAGGCGATCCGGGACGAGCACCCGATCGTGCCGAAGATCGAGCGCTGGCGGGAGCTGACGAAGCTCGCCCAGACCTATCTCGACGCGCTGCCGCAGCTGATCGCCGCGGACGGTCGCATCCACACGACCTTCAACCAGACGGCCGCCGCCACCGGGCGCCTCTCCTCCAACAGCCCGAACCTGCAGAACATCCCGATCCGCACCCCGCTCGGACGCGAGATCCGGGCGTGCTTCATCGCCGAGCCGGGCAACCTGCTGGTGAGCGCCGACTACTCGCAGGTCGAGCTTCGGCTGCTCGCCCAGATTGCCGGTGAGGAGGTGCTGAAGGAGATCTTCCGCCGCGGCGAGGACGTCCACACGGCCACCGCGATGCGCGTGTTCGACGTCCCGGCCGACCGCATCGATCCGGGGATGCGCTCCAAGTCGAAGATGATCAACTACGGGATCGTCTACGGCCTCTCCGCCTACGGCATGGCCGACCGACTCCACATCCCGCAGGCCGAGGCCGACGAGTTCATCAACCGCTACCTGGAGGGGTTCCCCGCCGTCCGGCGCTTCATCGAGGCGACGATCGAGCAGGGGACCGAGCAGGGGTATGTCTCCACGCTGTTCGGCCGCCGCCGGCAGGTGCCCGAGCTGCGCTCCCGCCGCTGGGAGATGCGCAAGCAGGGCGAGCGCTTCGCGGTCAACATGGTGATCCAGGGCACGGCCGCCGACATCATGAAGATCGCGATGGTGCGCGCCCACCGCGCCCTCGCCACCGCCGGGCTGCGCACGCGGCTGATCCTCCAGATCCACGACGAGCTGCTCTTCGAGGGCCCGGAGGAGGAGGCTGAGCGGGTCCGCGCGCTCGCCATCACCGAGATGGAGGCGGCCTACGCGATGGATCCGCCGCTCGCCGTCGAGGCGGGCGTCGGGCGCGACTGGCTCTCGGCCAAGTAGCGCGCCTCCTGCGCGGCGCGCCGCTCGTCGAGCAGCGCGCGGAAGGCCGCCGGCTCCATCGGCCGGTTCAGCCCGTACCCCTGCACCGCGTCGCAGTCGAGCTCGAGCAGCGCCTGCCAGGTGCGCTCGTCCTCGACGCCCTCGGCGATCACCTTGAGGTTCAGCTTGTGCGCGAGCTCGATGATCGCGTAGACGATCGCGGCATCGGCCGGCTCGGTGCCCATCCGGCTGACGAACGAGCGGTCGATCTTCAGGCGGTCGACCAGCAGCTCGCGCAGATGGGTGAGCGACGAGTAGCCGGTCCCGAAGTCATCGAGGGCGATCCGCACCCCGGTCTCCCGCAGCCGCGCGAGTACCGCCGAGACCCTCGCCGGGTTGGCCAGGATCGAGCTCTCGGTGATCTCGACCTTGAGGGCGGCTCCCGGCAGCGCGCGCGAGCGCAGGGCCGCCTCGATCTCGTCCGGGAACGACTCGTCGAGGAGGTCGGCGACCGTCGCGTTGACGTTGACGCTGATCTGGTGCCCGGCCGCCCGCCACTGCGCGACGTTGTCCAGGGCGAGGCCGAGCACCCGGCGCGTCAGCTGGCGTGAGAGGCCGGCGAGCTCGGCCGCCTCGAGGAACTCCGCCGGGGGGCGCAGGCTGCCGTCGGGCCGCCGCCAGCGCACGAGCGCCTCGGCGCTGCGGATCCGGCGGCTGCCGGTATCGGCGATGGCCTGGAAGGCCACCTCGATCTCCTCGCCCGCGAGAGCGGTGGCGAGCTCGCCCGTCATCTCGAGTCGCTCCCGCGTGTTCACGTCGCGCTCGGAGGAGTAGTGCTCCCAGCCGTGGCGCGAGCGCTTCGCCTCATACATCGCGATGTCGGCGCACTTCAGCAGCGACTCCGAGCCGTCGGCGTCGTGGGGGTAGGTGGCGATGCCCACGCTCGCCGTCAGGCGCAGCGCCAGGCCGTAGACCCGCAGCGGCTCGTTGAAGGAGTCGAGTACCGCGCGGGCCATCGCGCCCGCCTGCTCGCGGCTGCAGCCCCGCTCGAGCAGGACCGCGAACTCGTCGCCCCCGAGCCGCGCCACGAGCGACCCGCGGCCCGCCGCACGCACGAGGCGCGGGCCGGTGAGGCGCAGGAGCTCATCGCCGGCGTCGTGCCCGAGGGTGTCGTTCAGCTGCTTGAAGTTGTCAAGGTCGAGCATCAGCGCCGTGAGCGAGCCGCCCGTCTCCTCGGCGAGCTCGAGCTGCTGATGGAGCTGCTTGAGGAACATGCGCCGGTTGGCCAGGCCGGTCAGCTCGTCGGTGTGCGCCGCGCGTTGCGCGTCGCGCAGGACCAGGGAGTCGCGCATCGCCACGGCGACCCGCAGGATGGCGGCGAACAGCGCGACCCAGGTGAGGATCAGCGCCGTCAGCGACACCCGGAAGAAGTGGTCGTAGAGCAGGATGATCGGCGCCACGAGCCCGAGCAGCGCCGGGATCGCGGCGAGCGAGTGCGCGCCCGCCGCCGCCGACTCGGCCGCCCGCGGTCGGCGCCGCCGGTCGGTGGAGGAGAGCGGCTGCCAGGCCGCAGCCGCGATGAGCGCGAACCCGATCAGGTAGCAGAGGGTCACGGAGCTGTTGCCGGTCACCGCGTCCCCGCTGATCTCAAGCGCCCAGGTGCTGTCGCCGAGCAGCCAGATCGGGAAGGCCGCGAGGAGCAGGCCGCTGGTGCGATCGATCCGCCATTCCCGCACGCTCAGGAGCGCGACGACGAGGATCCCGAGCACCATGTCGGCGATCGGGTACATCAGGTCCGTGACGAGCGCGCCGTGATCCCGGCGCGCGGCGCTGAGCAGCGGCGGCACGATGAACGCCGCACAGAGGGCGACGGCGGCGCTCGTGGCCACCAGCGCGTCGATCATCACCCGCCCGCTGGCCTGGGTGCGCCCCCGGGCCTGATTGCGCAGCGTGGCGACGCCCGCCACGACGATCGCCCCCCCGACGAGCGGGTAGGCGGCGAGCCAGAAGACATCGGCCAGGGAGGGGCTCGACGGGTCGGGGGTGAGCTCGATCCAGAAGTTCCAGAGGCAGCAGCCGATGGCGTAGGCGGCGCCGCCGCCGGCCACCAGGCACCACACCAGGCGGGCCCGGCGGGAGCGGGTCGCGCTGGCGGCGAGCAGGACGGCGTTGAGGATCGCGCTTCCGGCCACCACCGGCCCGGCCAGCGCGCCCTCCCAGCTCGGGGCGAGCCCGAGGAACGCGTGCAGGAGGTCAGCGGTGGCGGCGGCGGCGAGCAGGACCACGCCGAGGGTGACGAGCCGGCGCTCGACGGGACGCAGCGACGCGGTCCGCGGCAGCAGCGCGGACGGGCTGGCCGCCCGGAGCCTGGAGAGGGGTGCGGGCCGCGGGGCGAAGGCGGTGAGCTCGGAATCCATGCCTCGCTCCTGCTATCGGCAGGGCCCCCGGCGTTCTGAAGGCGAGCGCGGGTCGGGCGGACGTCCGACCCGGCCGGCGAAGCAGCGGCGAGCCGGCCGCGGCTATCCCGTCACGAACGACGGGTGCGCGATCGCCAGGTAGTGCTCGAAGGACCAGGCGACGAAGCGGCGGTCGCCCATCGCGCCGAGCATCGGGCCCAGCACGCGCGGGGGGACCCGGGGGATGAGCCGTTGCACGCGCAGCATCCACTCGAACTTCCAGCGGTGCGCGGCGCTGAACGCGCCATAGCGGGCGAGTGCCGCGGCCCTCGTCTGACGCCCGGAGAGGACGTCGGCGAGCTCGCGTCCGCAGGCGATCCCGAAGTAGAGCGCGGTGCGGATCCCCTCGGCCGTGAGGGGGAGGCAGTGGCCGGCGGAGTCGCCGACGAAGAAGACGCCGCCCTCGGTCGCCTCCCGGATCCGGTGGGGAATCCAGTTGCCCTGGTAGCGCACGGGATCGCGATCGAGGTCACGGGCGAGCGCCACCGTCGTCTCCTTGACGTGGAAGCGCGGGTCGAACGACCCGACGCCGACGCGGACCTCGCCGTCGGCCGGGAAGCTCCAGCCGTAACCGGCCGGCACATAGCGGCGGTCGATCCAGATCTCGAGGTCATCGCCGGAGCCGTGCGGGTGCACCTCGAGCCCTCGGGAGAGGTACGCGTCGGGCGGCTGGATCGGGTCGCCGGCGCCGAGCACCCGGCGCCAGCCGAGCGCGTCGACGATCAGCGGGGCCCGGATGTCCCCCCGATCGGTGTGCACGGTGTCGCCGTCCCGGCCCTCCACCGTGGCCGTCTCGAACTCGAACGCCCCCTGCTCGGCCAGCAGGCCACAGAGGGTCCGGTAATCAAACGTCGAGAAGGTCCAGGGCAGCCGGTAGCGGGCGGTGCCGTGCGGGCTGTGGATGACCAGTTCGGGGAACGTCTGCTGGTGGGCGCCCATCAGATCGAGCGCCTCGAGCCAGAGCGTGGGGATGCCGCAGGCCGACGTCTGGCGCTCCCCGATCTCGTAGCGGTCGACGACCATCACGCGGGCGCCGGACGCGGCCAGCTCCCGCGCCACGGCCAGGCCGGCGAAGCTCGCTCCGCAGATCAGGACGTCGCAATCACGATCGATCGGCGTGCGCTCGGCGCCGCGCTTCGTGGCTCGCGTGGGCATATCGGCTGGGGAGTGTAGGAATCGTCGGGCCGCCGTGCATGCGCCGGCCCTGGCTGGCTACACTCGGGGGTCCACATGTCAACCATCACCGCTCCCAACCCCAACGAACTTCCGGACGCCAAGGTCGTCGAAGGTTCCAACGGCCTGCTGCTCGAGATCGACGGCAAGATCGTCCCCAACTATGACGCGACGATCCACCCCTTCTCGGAGGGGGATGTCGTCACCGGCCACGTCGTGCGCATCGACAACGACGAGGTCCTGGTCGACATCGGCTACAAGTCGGAAGGCGTCATTCCCGCCAACGAGCTTTCGATCCGCAAGTCGGTCGACCCGAGCGACGAGGTCTCCCTCGGCGAGGAGGTCGACGCGCTCGTCCTCACCAAGGAGGATCAGGACGGCCGGCTGATCCTCTCCAAGAAGCGTGCCCGCTTCGAGAAGGCGTGGCGCCGCATCGAGGCCGCCGCGCAGTCCGGCGAGCCGGTCGAGGGATCGGTCATCGAGGTCGTCAAGGGCGGTCTGATCATCGACCTCGGCGTCCGCGGCTTCCTGCCCGCGTCGCTGGTCGACATCCGCCGGGTCCCGAATCTCGACGAGTACATGGGCACGACGATCGAGTGCAAGGTGATCGAGCTCAACCGCTCGCGCAACAACGTCGTGCTCTCCCGTCGCGCGGTGCTCGAGGAGCAGCGCAAGGAGGACCGCGAGCGCATCCTCGACCGCCTGCAGCCGGGCCAGGTCGTGGAGGGCGTCATCTCGAACATCGTCGACTTCGGCGCGTTCGTCGACCTCGATGGGATCGACGGCCTGATCCACATCTCGGAGCTCTCCTGGTCGCACGTCAACCACCCCTCGGAGATCCTCAACATCGGGGACACCGTGTCGGTGAAGGTGCTCGACATCGACCGTCAGCGTCAGCGCATCTCCCTCGGGCTCAAGCAGACCCAGGAGGACCCGTGGCAGCGCGTCGTGGACACCTACAACATCGGCGATGAACTCGAGGGCACCGTCACGAAGGTCGTCACCTTCGGCGCCTTCGTGGAGATCCTCGATGGCGTCGAGGGCCTCGTCCACATCTCGGAGCTCGCCCAGCATCACGTCGAGAACCCGCGCGAGATCATCCAGCCGGGTGACCCGGTCCGGGTGAAGATCCTCGAGATCGACTCGGAGCGCCGACGCCTCTCGCTCTCGATCAAGCGGGTCGAGGGGCAGGTCCTCCCGGTGCGCCCGATCGTCGCTCCGGCGGCCGACGAGATCGAGGACGTGCCGGAGCTCGGTCTCTCCGAGGAGGTCTTCGCCGAGGACGTGGTCGGTGTCGCCGACACCGCTGAGGCCGACGCCGCTGAGCCCGACGCCGCTGAGCCCAAGGCCGCCGCGCCGGAGGCTGCCGCGCCGGAGGCCGCCGCGCCGGAGGCCCAGGCCGACGAGCCCGCCGCCGACCCGGCTGCCGACGCCGCCTCGGCCGACGACGACGCCGCCGACTCTCAGGCCTAGACGGACCCTTCCGACGAAGGGCGGTACGGTTGACGCCGTGCCGCCCTTCGTCGCGTTAACCGGTGGCCTCGGGGCCGGGAAGTCGACGGCCCTCGCCGCTCTCGAGCGACTCGGCGCCGCGGTGATCTCGAGCGACGCGGTCGTGCACGAGCTCTACGCCTCACCCGAGGTGTCGGGTCCGGTGACCGACCGGTTCGGTGCCGGGGTGTTTCGCGACGGCGTCGTGGACCGTGCCGCCCTCGCGGCGCGCGTGTTCGTCGACGAGCGGGATCGTGCCTGGCTCGAACAGCTGCTCTGGCCCCTCGTGCGCCGGCGTGTGGCCGAGTGGCGTGAGGCGCAGAGCCGGCTCGTGCCGCCGCCGCGAGCGCTCATCGTCGAGGTGCCGCTCCTGTTCGAGGCGGGCACCGAGCACCTCTACGACGCCACGATCACGATCACGGCCGAGGAGTCGATCCGCGAGGCTCGCGCCCGCGCGCGGGGACACGAGGCGGTGGCGAGCCGCGAGGCGCGCCAGCTCTCCCAGACGGAAAAGGCCGCACGTTCCACGTTCGTCGTCGCCAACGACGGAACGGTTCCCGAGCTCGAGGCCAAGCTGTCGGCCATCCTTGACATGCTTGAGGCCCGAAACTCGACCACGGCGGGAGCCTGACAATGGGGGCCACCCACAGGCCGGCGCATCACAACCGTCGCAGCTACACGACCTACCGCAGCACGCCCCGCGGGCGGATCCGGCGTCGGCGGATCACCGCGCTGCTCTCGCTCGCCGCCCTGGTCGTCGCGGTGGTCCTCATGATCCCCCTCGCCCAGCGGGTGATCGAGCACTTCGAGCTCCCCCTGCAGTACTCCGGGATCATCCGTCAGCAGGCCGCGGAGAAGCACATCGACCCGGCGCTGATCGCCGCCGTCATCTACGCCGAGACCCGCTTCCGGCCGCGCACCTCGCCCACCGGTGCCGAGGGCCTGATGCAGATCGAGCCGGCCACCGCCCGGTTCCTCGCCCACCGCTCGCACGGATACGCCTTCCAGGTCGCCGACCTCGGCTCGCCGCAGGTCAACATCGCCTACGGCACCTATTACCTCCGCTACCTGCTCGACGTCTACCGGGGGAGCACGATGCTCGCGCTCGCCGCCTACAACGGCGGTGAGACAAACGTCGATCACTGGCTCGCCTCCGCGCAGGCACAGCATCGCCGGTTGACGATCAGCGCCATCCCGCTCGTCGAGACCCGCGCGTACGTGTCCGAGGTGCTCGCCAAACAGCGCGCCTACCGGACGCGATACGGGCGTCAGCTCGGGTACACGGCCTGATCTCGCGGCTGGCATAGTGCAAGCCGTGGACGGGGGAACGAACAGCTCAGCCGTGAGCGTGGCTCATGCCGCGCCGAATCCGGAGGCGGCCATCAGCGCGCGCGGCATCTCCAGGTCCTTTGGTGAGGTCCGGGCACTGGCCAACGTCGATCTCGACGTCGCGCGCGGGACCGTTCTTGGTCTGCTCGGTCCCAACGGGGCCGGCAAGACGACGCTGGTGCGCATCCTCACGACGCTGCTGCGGCCGGACTCGGGCACCGCTCAGGTGGCCGGACTGCGCATTCCCGGACAGGAGGCGAAGCTGCGGGAGCGTATCGGGCTCGCGGGCCAGTTCGCGGCCGTCGACGAGAACCTCACCGGGCTGGAGAATCTGACGATGGTCGGCCGTCTCTACGGGTCGTCCCGTGGTGCGGCCAGCGCCCGGGGCCGGGAATTGCTCGAGCAGTTCGGACTCGTCGACGCGGCCCGGCGCCCGGTGAAGACCTACTCGGGCGGCATGCGCCGCCGCCTTGACCTCGCGGCCGCTCTTGTCGCCAAGCCGCCCGTACTGTTCCTGGACGAGCCGACCACCGGACTGGACCCGCGCAGCCGGCTCGACCTGTGGGACGTCATCGAGACGCTCGTGAGCGAGGGCACCACCGTGCTGCTGACGACGCAGTACCTCGATGAGGCCGACCGTCTGGCCGACCAGATCGCGGTGATCGACCGAGGGCAGGTGATCGCCGAGGGCACCTCCGACGAGCTGAAGGACCGCGTGGGCGGGGAGCGCCTCGAGGTCCACCTCGAGGACCCGGCCCAGGCGGAGGCGGCGGTTCGCGCTCTCGCACCGATGTGCAGCGATGAGCCGACATGCTCCGACGGGCTCGTCCGGATCGGCGTCGCGCATCGCACCGGCGCGATCATCGAGGCCGTGCGACGGCTCGACGAGGCGGATGTCGGGGTCGATGACATCGCCCTGCGGAGGCCGACGCTCGACGATGTCTTCCTCGCCCTCACCGGTCACGCCGCGGAAGCGGAGGCGCAGCCGTGAGGCGGCTGCTCTCCGACACGCTCGTCGTAACCGAGCGCAACCTGATCCGCCTGCCCCGGGCGCCGGAGTTGCTGCTCGCCTTCACGTTTCAGCCGATCATGTTCGTTCTGCTCTTTCGCTACGTGTTCGGTGGCGCCATTCGGGTCCCCGGGATCTCCTATGCCGAGTTCCTGCTCCCGGGCATCGTCGTCCAGAACATCGCCTTCGGCGGGTTCGTCACCGCGCTTGGCCTCAACGAGGACATGCAGAAGGGGCTGATCGACCGCTTCCGCTCACTGCCGATGTCGCGCGCCGCCGTCCTCGCCGGGCGAACCTCGGCCGACCTGTTCACCAATGCGGTCGCCATGGCCATCCTCGTGCTGACCGGCCTTGTCATCGGCTTCTCCTTCCAGACCGACGTGGTGCATGTGGTCATCGGCGTGGTGCTCGCTCTGCTGTTCGGCTACGCGTTCTCCTGGGTCTTCGCCTTCCTCGGCCTGCTCGTCAAGACACCGGAGGCCGCCAACTCCGTCGGCTTCATCGCCGTGTTCCCGCTCACCTTCATCTCCTCCGCCTTCGTGCCCGGCCAGACCCTGCCGACGCCGCTGCGGCAGTTCGCCGATGTCAACCCGTTCACGATCGTGGTCAATGAGCTCCGCTGGCTGTGGACGGGTCAGCCCTCCCCGGACCAGCTGTGGCAGGCCTTCGCCTGGGTCGCGTTCATCCTCCTGGTCTTCGCTCCGCTGGCGGTGCAGCGCTACCGTCGCACGGCCGGTACCTGAGCTCGTCTCCGTGCGACGGTGGAGCCTCGAACTCCCGCCACGCGAGCCCATCCACCGCAATCCGGTAGTCGAGTCGGTCGCCTGCCGAGAGCGGCCTGCAGGTATCGGGGCCGATGCCCACCCGCCGTTGTTGATGCTGCACGGTGATGCCGGCTCCCGACGCCGGCCGCGCCTCGCACCGCTGTGAGATCACGCGCCCGTCGGGCCGGCTGAACTCGACACGGCTTCCGCTCCGCAGCCGGACGCCGTACCCGCCCTCGTGCACCAGGCGATGGTGATGGGAGCAGAGCTGGATGAGGTTGCCGATCTCGGTTCGGCCGCCGCGGGCCCAATGCTGGATGTGGTGCGCGTGGAGATGCCGCGTGTGGGTGCAGCCCGGGAAGCGGCACCCCTGATCTCGGCTGCGCAGCGCGCGCCGCAGTGCCGGGGGGATCGCCCGCGTCCGTCGACCCACCGAGAGCGGTCTGCCGTCCCGTTCGATCATTGCCACCACGGCGGCGTCACAGCCGAGCCGTCGCACCGTCTCCGGAGCCAGTGCCGGTCCCTCGGCCAGCTCCGCCTGGCGCACGATCTGCTCGCCGGCCAGTGTCTCGACATCGACGTGCACGACGACCTCGGCCGAGCGCTCACCGCCGGCCACCAGCGCGACCAGGGCCTGCGCGCGGACCGCCGGCCTCCCGATCTCGTGAACCTCGGCGGGCACCGATGCGGAGGCATCCTCGAGCGCGGCGACCAGGGCGGCCCCGTCCTCTGGTGTGAGTCGGCCCTGCACCACGAGCATCCCATCCTCATCCCAGTAGGTGCTGAGGCCCTGCCGTTCGTAGGCGGCCATGGCGCGATCCGCCGTCGCCCGCAGGACTCGCCCGTACTGCCGGCACAGCTTCTCCAGCTGGGCCCCGGTGGCGTGGCGGCCGAGTTCCACCAGTTCGGGTTCGGTCGCCTCGCTCGCGACACGCGTGAGCGCCCGCACCTTGCTGTATGACAGCTCGCCCGAGGCAAAGGCCTCCCGAACCAGCGGCAGGCCTCCGAGCATGCGCGCCACCCGGATGTGCTCCCGAGCCGCGACCAATCCAATGCCGCAGCGCCAGGAGAGCCAATGTGCGCAGGACGTCACGCCCCACTCGGCCCACCCCTCCCGGGCGTCGAACTCTCCGACCAGCAGCAGCCAGCGGCAGGTTGCCGCCGCGAGATGCGCGGCGAGCGCGCAGATCTCGCGCTCCAGCTCCTCGAGCGACCGCTGCTGCTGCCGACCGTCTGAGCCGGGCGCGCTCGTCGGTTGGCCGCTGTTCTGCGGCAGGGAGCTCCATCCTGGTACGATCGAACACATGTTCGTACTGTGGCATCCCGTCCGGACGGACCGCGGAGGGTCTCGGATGACGGACCGCGGCCGGTCTCGGATCGTTCACCGGAGCCGCGGTTGCCGGCGGATCTGCGCCGGGTGTTGTTTCACCGTCAAGATTCCGCAGAATCGTCCCGCCCTCGCGACCCGGGCCCGTCGCTAGCATCGACAGGACCCATGCCCGGCTTCGAACTGGACGCCGTCTTCAGCCCGACCGCAGATCAGCCGCAGGCGATCACGGGTCTCGCCGAGGGCCTGCGCAACGGAGAGCGGATGATGACCCTGCTCGGGGCCACCGGAACCGGCAAGACGATGACGATGGCGGCCACGATCGCCGAGGTGAATCGCCCCGCTCTTGTGATCGCCCACAACAAGACGCTCGCCGCCCAGTTGTGCAACGAGTTCCGCACGTTCTTCCCCCGCAACGCGGTCGAGTACTTCGTCTCGTACTACGACTACTACCAGCCTGAGGCCTACGTCCCGAGCAAGGACCTCTACATCGAGAAGGACTCGGCCATCAACCAGGAGATCGACCGCCTTCGGCACGCCGCCACGGCGGCGCTGTTCGCTCGGCGGGACGTGCTCATCGTCGCCTCCGTTTCGAGCATCTACGGTCTCGGCAGCCCTGAGGTGTATGACGAGAACCTGCAGACGCTCGTCAAGGGCTCGATGATCGATCGGGAGGGGTTGCTCCGCAAGCTCGTGAGCATCCAGTACAGCCGCAACGACACGGCCCTCGCACGGGGCACGTTCCGTGTGCGGGGCGAGACGCTTGAGATCTGGCCGGCCTACGCGGAGACGTCGTACCGGATCAGCCTGTTCGGGGACGAGATCGAGCACCTGCAGCACTTCGACCCCGTGACGGGCGAGCTGATCGAGGATGACCTCGAGCACGTGGCCATCTGGCCCGCGTCGCACTACAACGTGCGTGAGGGGCATATCGAGGAGGCGGTTGCCGCGATCGGCAAGGAGTTGAACGAGCGCTGCGCCGAGCTCGATGCGCAGGGGAAGCTGCTCGAGTCCCACCGCCTCCGTCAGCGCACCCAATACGACATGGAGATGCTGCGCGAGATGGGCTTCTGCAGCGGCATCGAGAATTACAGCCGCATCCTGGACGGCCGGCAGCCGGGCGAGCGGCCGTACTGCCTGCTCGACTACTTCCCGGACGACTTCATCTGCTTCATCGATGAGTCACATCAGACCGTGCCGCAGATCGGCGGGATGTTTGAGGGCGACCGGTCGCGCAAGCAAACGCTCGTCGATTACGGGTTCCGACTGCCGAGCGCACTGGACAACCGTCCCCAGACCTTCCAGGAATTCCTGAGCATCACGCCGCAGATCGTCTTCGTCTCGGCGACCCCGGGCGAGTATGAGCGGACGCACGCGACCCGCACCGTCGAGCAGATCGTGCGTCCGACCGGGATCGTCGACCCCGAGATCGAGGTGCGCGAGACGCGCAACCAGATCGATGACCTGATGAACGAGATCCGCCAGCGGGTCGAGCGTGACGAACGCACGCTCGTCACGACGCTCACCAAGAAGATGTCCGAGGACCTCACCGACTACCTGCTCGAGATGGGATTCAAGGTCCGCTACCTGCACTCGGAGGTGGACACGCTCGAGCGGATCCAGATCATCCGCGAGCTTCGTCTCGGCGAGTTCGACGTGCTCGTCGGGGTCAACCTGCTCCGCGAGGGGCTCGACCTCCCCGAGGTGAGCCTCGTCGCGATCCTCGATGCCGACAAGGAGGGTTTCCTCCGGGGGGCGACGAGCCTGATCCAGACGATCGGCCGCGCCGCCCGCAACGTCGAGGGCAGGGTGCTGATGTACGCGGACAAGGAGAGCGCGGCCATGCGGGCCGCGATCGAGGAGACCGACCGCCGGCGTGAGATCCAGCTCGCCTACAACCGCGAGCACGGCATCACTCCCGAGACGATCACCAAGGGAATCTCCGATATTGCCGAGTTCCTCCAGTCGGAGGCGAAGGTGCCGAGGTCCCGCCGCCGTCGTCAGCGCGACGCGGCGGCAACGATGGCCCCGGCCGAGATCGAGCGGAAGATCGTCGAGATCGAGGAGGAGATGCTCGCGGCCGCCGAGGACCTTCGATTCGAGTACGCCGCCAGGCTGCGCGATGAGATTCGAGACCTCAAGCGCGAGCTCGACGTTGCTGTCGCGGACGGGCGGGTTCGGTAGGTCCCGGCACATGGGGCGGGACGGGACGCTCAGCCGGGGTCGGGCGCTCGCCCGGGGCGAACGTCTGTTCGCTCGCCTATGATGGACCTGTGGATCAACTGGTCGTCTCGGGGGCGCGCGAACACAATCTGAAGGACATCACCGTGGCGATCCCGCGGGATTCGCTGACGGTCATCACGGGCCTCTCCGGGTCGGGAAAGTCCTCGCTCGCCTTCGACACGATCTACGCCGAGGGTCAGCGGCGGTACGTGGAGTCCCTCTCCGCCTACGCGCGCCAGTTCCTCGGTCAGATGGACAAGCCGGACGTTGACTCGATCGAGGGGCTCTCGCCGGCCATCTCGATCGATCAGAAGACGACGTCGCGCAACCCGCGCTCCACTGTCGGGACGGTCACGGAGATCTTTGACTACCTCCGCCTGCTGTGGGCGAGGATCGGCAAGCCGCACTGTCATATCTGCGGCCGCCCGATCGCGGGGCAGTCCGCGGAGCAGATCATCGACCAGGTGATGGAGCTGCCGGAGGGGACGCGCTTCATGGTGATGGCGCCGATCGTGCGAGGCCGCAAGGGCGAGTACGCCAAGCAGCTCGAGGAGCTGCGGGGAGAGGGCTTCACCCGCGCCAAGGTCGACGGCGAGCTTCGCCGGCTCGACGAGGAGATCGTCCTCGACAAGAAGTTCAAGCACGACATCTCGATCGTGGTCGATCGCCTCGTGATGAAGGATGATCTCCGCAAGCGGCTGGCCGATTCCATTGAGACGGCCGTGGCGCTCGCCGGAGGGCTGGTGGAGATCGAGCTCGTCGACGGCGGCGAGCTGACCCTCTACAGCGAGAAGTTCGCCTGCCCGGTGCACGGGCCGAGCCTGGTCGAGCTCGAGCCGCGGATCTTCAGCTTCAACTCGCCGCACGGCGCCTGCCCGCGATGCACCGGGCTCGGCTCCCAGATGGAGATCGACCCGGATCTCGTCGTTCCCGATCCGGCGCTGTCGATCGGCGAGGGTGCGATCGCCCCGTGGGCCGCGAGCGCCTCCGACTACTACGAGCAGCTCACGCAGGCGATCTGCGAGCGCTACGGGGTGGATGTGAACGTGCCGTGGAGCGAGCTGCCGGAGACGCAGCGGGACTTCTTCATGTTCGGCACCAACGGGGAGCGCTTCCAGGTCGCCTACCGCAACCGCTTCGGTCGTCGTCGCAGCTACACGACGGCGTTCGAAGGGATCGTCAAGGGGTTGGAGCGGCGCTACCGCGAGACGGACTCGGAGTTCGTCAAGGAGAAGATCGAGGAGTACATGACGCTGCGGCCCTGTCCCGAGTGTCAGGGAGCCCGGCTGCGGCCGGAGTCGCGCGCGGTGCTCGTCGACGGTCTCCCGATCAACGAGTTCGCATCCCTCTCGGCACGGCGGGCGCTCGAGTGGGTGCGGGCGCTGGCACTGTCCGAGCACGACCGGCGTATCGCCCATCTGATCCTGCGCGAAATCGAGGAGCGCCTGAGCTTTCTCGAGAACGTCGGCGTCGGGTATCTGAGCATGGAGCGTGCGGCCGCGACGCTCTCGGGGGGCGAGGCCCAGCGGATCCGGCTGGCCACCCAGATCGGCTCGTCGCTTGTCGGCGTCCTCTACATCCTGGACGAGCCCTCGATCGGGCTGCACCAGCGCGATAACCACAGGCTGATCGCGACGCTCGAGCGGCTGCGCGACCTGGGCAACACGGTCCTCGTCGTGGAGCATGACGAGGACACGATGCGCGCCGCCGACCACCTGCTCGACATCGGCCCGTTTGCGGGCGAGCGCGGCGGCCGGGTGGTCGCACAGGGCACCGCTGAGGAGGTGTCCAGGGTGGCCGAATCCCTCACCGGGCAGTTCCTCGCGGGCACCCGTCGGATCGACGTGCCGCCCAAGCGGCGCCGACCCACGGGGTACGTGGAGATCAAGGGCGCGGCGGAGAACAACCTCAAGGGAATCGACGTGAAGGTGCCGCTCGGCGTGCTGTGCAGCGTCACCGGTGTGTCCGGCTCCGGGAAGTCGACGCTCGTCAACGAGGTGCTCTTCAAGGCGGTGGCGAATCGGCTGAGCGCGACGCGAGTGCGCGCCGGAGCACACCGGTCGATCAGCGGCCTCGAGCAGCTCGACAAGATCATCTCGGTCGACCAGTCGCCCATCGGCCGCACACCCCGGTCCAACCCCGCCACCTACATCGGTCTGTTCGACCAGATCCGGGATCTGTTCGCCCGGACCCCGGAGGCGCGCGCCCGGGGTTACAAGCAGGGGCGCTTCTCGTTCAACGTCAAGGGTGGGCGCTGCGAGGTGTGCAAGGGCGACGGTCAGATCAAGATCGAGATGCACTTCCTGCCCGACGTGTACGTGCCGTGCGAGCAGTGCCACGGCAAGCGCTACAACCGGGAGACCCTCGAGGTCCGCTTCAAGGGCAAGACGATCGCCGACGTGCTGGAGATGCCGATCGCCGAGGCGCTCGAGTTCTTCGAGCACATCCCGAAGATCCGGCGGAGGGTGCAGACCCTCAATGATGTCGGTCTCGGCTACATGCGTCTGGGGCAGCCGGCCACGACACTCTCGGGCGGGGAGGCGCAGCGCGTGAAGCTCGCGGCGGAGCTGTGCAAGGTGGCGACCGGGCGCACGATCTACATCCTGGACGAGCCCACCACCGGTCTGCACTTCGCCGATATCCAGCGGCTCCTCGAGGTGCTCCAGCGGCTGGTCGACGCCGGCAACTCGATCGTGGTGATCGAGCACAACCTCGACGTCATCAAGGTGTCGGACTACCTCATCGACCTCGGGCCCGAGGGCGGCGACGAGGGGGGACAGCTGATCGCGGTGGGGACGCCGGAGCAGGTTGCGAAGGGAGCGGAGGCATCCGGCTCCTACACCGGCCGGTTCCTCGTGCCGCTGTTGGAGAGCCGTCCGCGGTCGCGGTCGGGCCGGCGGCCCAAGGCGATGGCGCAGGCGTGACCCCGGCCGAGGCTCGGCTCTGGTGGCAGAAGTGGCGGTGGTACCACCGCAATGGACGGCCCTGGAACCGCGCGAGGATCCACTATGAGCTCGCGCGCCGAGAGGCGTTCGCGCGTTGGCCACTGCACGGTGAGGTGCTCGAGGCGCTGCGAGAGGGGCGGCTCGAGGTGGGACCGCAGGTCCTGTTCGAGCCGGGGGTCTGGATCACGATGCCGGCGCCCGCCCGGGTGCGGATCGGCGGCGGCAGCTTCCTCAACCTTGGGGTGATGGTGGCCGCGCTCGATCTGGTGGAGATCGGGCAACACTGCATGTTCGCCAACGGCTGCGTCATCACCGACGCCGACCACCGCTTCGATGACCCCGAGCGCCCGGTGCCGTGGCAGGGATTCGTCAGCAAGGGGCCGACGCGTGTGGGAGACAACGTCTGGTGCGGCGCCCACACGGTCATCACGAGCGGCGTGACGGTCGGCGAGCGCTGCGTGATCGGCGCCGGATCGGTGGTGACGGAGGATATCCCCCCGTTCTCGGTCGCCGCCGGGGCTCCGGCGCGCGTGCTGCGCACCATCAGCTACGCGTAGGCTCAGCTGTTCTTGATCACGATGCCGGCGAGGATGTTCGCCACGTGCTCGGTCGCGTCGATCGCGTCCTCGAGCCGCTCGAACAGATCCTTCCAGCGGATCACGACCATCGGGTCGATGCCCCCGTCAAAGAGCGAGGCGATCGCCTCGCGCGTGATGCGGTCGCCCTCGTTCTCGAGGCGGTGAATCTCGACGGTGTGGGCCGAGATGTCGTGGAAGCCACGCAGCTGCGGCATCGCCTCGGCGATCTGCCGGGCGGCCTGGTGGAGGACCTGGGCGAGCCGGATGGCCTGGTCCATCGGGGCCTCGATCTTGTAGAGCCCGAGGTAGTCCGCGACCTCCTCCACGTAGTCCGCGATGTCGTCAAGGGCGGAGGCGAGCGCGAGGATGTCCTCGCGGTCGATCGGCGTCACGAACGTGTGGTTGAGCCGATCCAGGACCTCATGGGTGATGCGGTCGCCCTCGTGCTCGCAATCGCGGATCTCCTGGGCGAGCCCGCGCTCATCCGGGAAGTCCGAGAGCAGGTCCTCGAGCAATCCGGCCGCTCGCAGCACGTTGCGCCCAGCTTCCTCGAAGAGCTCGAAGTAGGCGCGGTCTCGCGGCGCGAAGACCTGTGAGATACGCGGCACGCTGCTCATCCTACCCGTCCGCCGGGCGGCGGCCGAGCAGAGCGGACAGTTCCGCCCTCAGTTCCCTCAGTTCATCGGTGTCGATCGAGTAGCAGTGCTCCGGCGCGGGGTAGCGGCGGGCACGGACATCCTCGGCGTACGCCGCGACGCCCTCGTCCATCTCGCGCTGCAGGTCCGCGTAGCGCTGCACGAAGCGGGCGCCGCGCCCCTCACGGATCCCCAGCAGGTCGTGGAACACGAGCACCTGGCCGTCGGTGGCCGGTCCGGCGCCGATCCCGATGACGGGCACCTCGACGAGGTCCATCAGCGCCTCCGTCACGGCGGCGGGAACCGCCTCGAGCACGATCGTGAAGCAGCCGGCGTCCTGCAGCGCCAGCAGCTCCTGCGCGATCCGCACGGCGCTGTGCGCGCTGCGGCCCTGGGCGCGGTAGCCGCCGAGCGCCACCGAGGTCTGTGGCGTGAGGCCGACGTGGCCCATCACCGGGATTCCCGCCTGCACGATCGCCCGCGCGCGAGCCACGGAGGTGGCGCTGCCGCGCTCGAGCTTCACCGCATCCGCCCCGCCCTCCTTGACGAACCGTACGGCGGTGCGGACGGCCAGTTCGTCGGACTCCTCGTAGGAGCCGAAGGGGAGGTCGGCGACGAGGAACGGGGTGCGCAGACCCCGCCGTGTGGCGCGCGTCAGCATCAGCATCTCCTCGACGCTCACACCGACGGTGGAGGGATAGCCGAGCACGGTCATCGCGCCCGAGTCGCCGACGAGCACCAGGTCGACGCCGGCCGCCTCCGCGGCTCGTGCGCTCGGGAAGTCGTAGGCGGTGACCATCACGAGGGGTTGGCCGAGCCGGTGGCGCTCGCCGATCGTCGCGAGCGTCACCGGCAGCCGCGACGCGTCCTTCGGGATGGTGATCTGCGACGGATGCGACGACATGTCAGGCACTCCTCGTTCGTGGTGTTGCGAGCGGCAGGTTGTCGATGAGCCGAGCGTTGCCCAGCCAGGCGGCGACCACCGCGAGCGCGGATCGATCCACGGTCGTCAGGGGCGCCAGCGTGTCGGGGTCGACGATCTGGAGGTATTCGACGCGGATGAGCGGATCCTCGAGCTCCGAACGAGCGGCGGCGAGAAGCCGTGCCGCGTCGGTCTCGCCCGCCGACAGCAGGACCTGGATCGTCGCCAGGGCCTGGTAGAGGGCGGTGGCGCGCTTGCGCTCCGCGGGCGCCAGACGCGCGTTGCGGCTCGACAGGGCAAGGCCGTCCGGCTGCCGCACGGTCGGGCAGATCTCGATCTGGACCGGGAGGTTGAGGTCTCGGATCATGCGCCGGATGACGAGCGTCTGCTGCACGTCCTTCTGGCCGAAGTAGGCGATCTCCGGCGCCACGATGTTGAACAGCTTGCAGACGACGGTGGCGACGCCGTCGAAGTGTTCACGGCCGCGGTGCACGCCCTCGAGCACCTCCGTGACGGCGCCGATCCGCACGGTCGTGGCGAAGCCCTCGGGATAGATCTCGCTCACCGCGGGGACGAACAAGAAATCGGCCGACTCCTCGGCCGCCACCATGCCGTCGCGCCCCTCGTCGCGCGGATAGGCGGCGAGGTCCGCGCTCTCGGTGAACTGGGTCGGGTTGACGAACAGCGAGACGACCACCTCGTCGCATTCGCTGCGGGCGCGTCGCATCAGGGACCGGTGACCGTCGTGGAAGGCACCCATCGTGGGGATCAGCCCGATGCGCCGTCCCTCGCGTCGCGGCTGGGCGAGCGCGGCGCGCAGCTCGGCCACCGTCCGAAGGGTCCTCATGCGAGCTCCAGCGGATCGGCGGCCAGGGTCCGCGTGGCCGTGGTGAGCGCGTCGAAGAGGTCGACGAGGTCCGGGGCGCGCGCGACGATGGCCTCGCGCTGGCGGGCGACCGTGTGCTCGTCGCCCCGTGCCACCGGCCCGGTCAGCGCCCGCTCCGGACCGAGCGCCGCCCAGTTCTCGACGCTGGCGCGGACGAGCGGAGCCAGTGCCGTGCGGTGCACCCCCGCGGTGGCGGCGAGTCGCTCGGCCGCGGCCTCGAGCGTGATGAGGAAGTTCGAGGCGATGGACGCGGCGGCGTGGTAGGCGGCACGGTCCTCGGCGTGGACCCGCACGCTCGCCATCCGCAGCGCACGGGCGAGCGCCTCCGCCGTGGCGAGGGCGCGAGGGGTGCTCCCGTCGATCGCCGCGGTCGCCCCGGCGAGCTCGGTGCCGGATCCGGTGACGGTCATCAGCGGATGCAGGGAGAAGGCCTCGTGTGGCGCCAGTGGCTCGAGCCCGGTCGCCCCCGAGCAGTGGCCGACGAGCCGGCCCGGCATGATCGCCGCCGCCGCCGGGCCGATCTCGCGGTCCGGGACGCAGAGCAGGACGACGTCACTGCCGGCGGCGTCTGCGCCACGGCCGAGCGGGCCGGTCAGCTCGAAGTCGTCGTGCCCGCGGAGCGTGGCGGCAACCGCTGCTCCGAGGCGTCCGGGGCCGACGATTGCGATCCGCACCCCACCGCGGGTGGGTTCGATCGGTTGCATCTCTCTCTGGTCCATCCCTCGGTCGAGGTGACGGCCTGGCTCGATGGTACCCCGCCAGCCGCGTGGTTAGCATCGCTCGGGTGAGGACAGCGAGCGAGCGTCGGGAACTCCTGAAGGCCGTCTACCAGCAGGCGCGCGGATGCGTGGCCTGTCCGCTCCACGAGACGCGCACGAACGTGGTGTTCGGATCCGGCAACGCCGACGCGGAGCTGATGTTCGTGGGGGAGGCGCCGGGAGCCAACGAGGACCTCCAGGGCCTTCCATTCGTCGGGCAGGCGGGCAAGCTGCTCGAGAAGCTCCTCGCCGAGATCGGCATGGAGCGCGGCGACGTGTTCATCTGCAACACGCTGAAATGCCGGCCCCCTGGGAACCGCAACCCGTTTCCGCACGAACTCGAGGCCTGCCGCCAATTCCTCTACAGCCAGCTCGAGCTGATCGAACCGACGATGATCTGCACGCTTGGCAACTTCGCGACCAAGCTGCTGCGGGGGGAGCCGGTGGGGATCTCGAGGATCCACGGCCAGCCCGAGGTGCGCACGATCGGGCCCCGTACGGTCCGGCTCTACCCGATCTACCACCCGGCGGCGGCGCTCTACACCCCGTCGATGGTCGAGACGCTGCGGACCGACTTCCTCCGGATTCCGGAGCTGCTCGCGCTCGGGCCGCCCGTCCAGCCGGAGACGGCCGCGATCCCCGAGCCGGCGCCCGTGGCCGAGCCGGAGCGCGCAGCCGCGGCCGAGCCGACGCCCCCCAGCACCCCGGAGCCGCCCGACGCCGAGCAGCTCGGCCTATTCTGAGCCGGTCTCGACCAGCGCAGCCAGCGCCGGTCGGCGAGCCAGCGCGGCACCGTAGGCGAACGCCGCGCCGATCAACTGGACGAGGAGCACCACGGTGGCGAAGGCGGCGGGTTGCCTGGGCGCCTGCAGGAGCAGCAGCGGCTCGACGGCGGCGACGAGACCGATCGCGGGCAGGAACCACACCCGCTTGAGCGCGAGCAGGTACTGGACGGCCAGATACGTCGCGGCCAGGACGGTGAAGGCCGCTCCGAGCGGGAGCAGCGAGGCGGAGGCGATCGCCTTGCTCGGGCCGAAGACCACGGCGAGCAGAGGGTGTGCTGCGAAGGCGAAGATCAGGATGCAGGGGATCGCGCAGAGCATCACGATCACGAGCGACTTCACCAGGACGGGCCGGGTGTCGCCACCGTGCGCCCGCCGCCGCGAGGTCTCGGGCACGAGATAGAAGCTCGCACCCATCGCCACCCAGATGAGGAACTTGCCGGCGACCGCGGCGACCGCGTAGGAGCTCGCCACGCGCGTCGAGAACTGGTGCTTGGCCGTGATCAGGTCGACGTTCTGCAACAGCTGGATGATCGCCAGCGCGGCGATGGGCACCGCCGAGGCCCACACGTGGCGACCGAGGCCGAGGACCCCGTCGGCGGCGCGGGTGGTGCGCCAACGCGAGTAGCCCGGGGGGGCGAGCCGGCGGTAGAGCTCTCGCAGGCAGTAGGCGCTCATGGTGATGTAGGCGACGAGCGACCCGAGGAAGGCGCCCGCCACGCCG
The DNA here is from genome assembly GCA_027451345.1 of Solirubrobacterales bacterium. Lineage (GTDB taxonomy): Bacteria > Actinomycetota > Thermoleophilia > Solirubrobacterales > Solirubrobacteraceae > Palsa-465. The sequence continues at coordinate 43,356 of DAIDJO010000043.1, read as the reverse complement.
AGCCCGGCGAGGAGCAGGATCGCCCCCCCGACGAGCCGGCTCAGCTGCTCGCCGATCAGGCTGAGCCCGACGGCCCGGTACTCGCCGATGCCCTGCAGCGCGCCGCGCAGGATGCAGAGGGCGAGGTAGACACAGCCGGTCGGGATGCCCGCCGCCGCACCCCAGGGCTCGTGGGGCACGCCCACGACGTCCGCGATCGGCTGGCGGGCGAGGACCGAGGCGACGGTCGCCACCGCCGTGCAGGCCGCGAGTGCGCGGGCCCAGTGCTCGAGGGTGCCCAGCAGCCGCTCGCCGGTGCCGAGGTGTCCGAGCACGCCCTCGCGCGCCGTCGCCACCTGCACCGCCTGGCCGACGACCGTGAGGATCAGCAGGTAGCTGAGCAGTGCCGCCAGGGCGCCGTAGTCGGCGAGCAGACGAGCGAAGACGACCGAGAGGACGAGGGCGATGACGTTGCCGGCGATCATGGCCCCGGCCAACCCCGCGGCACGGCCCGTGTCCGAGCCGCGCAGGCGCCCGAGCAGCACGGAGGAGCGCGCGGTCATTCGGGCCTGCAGGGTAGCGATTGCCCGCCCCCGTCGGGGGAACAGCTGCCGCCTGCTCTGTCGCGCCACAGCTGCCTAGACTCGGGCACGATGGCGCCCGAGCCCGACAGACGAGAGACCCGATCGGCGGACGAGACCGAGCGGCTCGGCGCGGAGCTGGCCGGTCGTCTCGCTCCCGGTGACGTGGTGCTGATCGACGGGGAGCTCGGCGCCGGGAAGACGACCCTCGTGCGCGGAGCCGCGCGCCGCCTCGGCGTGACCGACCCGGTGACGAGCCCGACGTTCACCATCGGCCAGCGCTACCGGGCGCGACCGCCGGTCGCCTATGTCTCACACGTCGATCTGTACCGGCTCGCGTCCCTGCGCGACGAGGATCCCGACCTGCTCGCCGACTACATCGGCCCCGACACGATCACGTTCGTCGAGTGGCCGGACGTCGGGGAGCGGGAGATCGCCGAACTCGGCCGGGTCACGCAGCGGGTGCGGCTCGTGCACGCCGGCGGCGACCGTCGCACGATCGAGGTGCGGTCGTCCTCATGAGGATCCTCGCCCTCGACACCGCCACCGCCCGCACAGCCGTCGCCCTGCGCGACATCGACACGGGTGCCAACGCGTGCATGCTCGGCGAGCTCGACCTCTCGGCCGTGGACGATCCCCCGGCCGGGGGTCGCCCGGGCCACGCGCAGCGGCTGCTGTCGCTGATCGACGAGCTGCTGCAGCAGACGGAGACCGGCTGGGAGAGCATCGACCGCCTGGCGGTGGGCGTCGGCCCGGGGACGTTCACGGGGTTGCGCATCGGCATCGCCAGCGCCCAGTCCCTCGCGGCCGCGCGGGCGCTGCCGCTCGTCGGTGTCTCGACGCTGACGTCGCTGGCGCTCGGTGCCCAGGAGCGAGCGCCGGCGTCGGCCACGCTGGCGGTGATCGACGCGCGGCGGGGTGAGGCGTTCGTCGCCGGCTGGGCGAGCGGCGCGGACCCGCTGTCGGGTGAGCCGGCGCTCGCCCCGCGCGTCCTGACCCCCGAGCAGCTCGCGCGGGTCGCCGCGTCGAGCGGCACGGCCACGCGAGCCGTCGGCGACGGCGCGATCAAGTTTCGGGAGCTGCTCGAGGCGGCTGGCGTCGAGGTGCCGCAGGACGGTTCGCCGCTCCACCGCGTCTCGGCCCGTGTCCACTGCCGGCTGGCGGCGCTCGCCGAGCCCTCGCCGGACGGGCGTGTGGAGCCGGAGTATCTCCGCCGACCCGACGCGGAGGTGGCGCGCGCATGAGCGTCAAGCCGAACGTCGGCGAGGAGCTGACGGTCCGAACGATCGGCTTCAGCGACCTGCCGCAGGTGGTGGCGATCGAACGCCGCTCGTTCACGAGCCCCTGGTCCCTCGGAATGTTCGTGCTCGAGCTCACGAAGCCCTCCGGCATCTGCCTGGCCGCGCTCAGCGCGGGCGCGATCGTCGGGTACGTGATCTGCGCCCGCTACGACGAGGCCTACCACGTGATGGACATCGCCGTCGACCCCGACCATCGCCGTCGCGGGGTGGCCGCCGCCCTGCTCGACGGCGTCATCGCCCGCGCCGGGGAGGACGCCAACTACACGCTCGAGGTGCGCGTCTCGAATGCGCCGGCGATCGCGCTCTACGAGCGCTACGGCTTTCACGCCGCCGGACGCCGGCCGCGGTACTACGCCGACAACGGGGAGGACGCGATCATCATGTGGCGGGCCATCGGGACCCCGTGGGAGCTGTGATGAGCGGCGACGGCCTCATTCTCGCGCTCGAGACGAGCTGCGACGACACGTGCGCCGCCGTGATCACGCCGGACGGTGCGATCCGCTCGAACATCATCTCCTCGCAGGGTGTGCACGACCGCTTCGGCGGGGTCGTGCCCGAGATCGCCTCCCGCCAGCACCTGACCCTGCTTCCCCCGGTCATCGACGAGGCGCTGCGCACCGCGGGGACGACCCTCGACGACGTTGGCCTGATCGCGGCCACGCGCGGCCCCGGCCTCGTCGCCGCGCTGCTCGTCGGCTTCTGCGCCGGCAAGGCGCTCGCCGCGGCGCGCGAGCTGCCCTTCTCGGCCGTCGACCACCTCCACGCCCACATCGCCGCGAGCTTCCTGAAGCCCTCCGAGTTCGAGCCGCCGTTCCTGGCGCTGATCGCCAGCGGGGGGCACACGCTCCTCGCCGAGGTGAGTGACCACCGCGCGTTGCGCATCATCGGCCAGACGCTCGACGACGCCGCCGGCGAGGCGTTCGACAAGGGGGCGCGCCTGCTCGGGCTCGGCTACCCGGGCGGGGCCGCGCTCGAGCGGCTCGCCGCCGAGGGCGATCCCGGCGCCTTCGACTTCCCCGCCGCCGCACGCATGCCCGGGCTCGACTTCTCCTTCGCCGGGTTGAAGACGGCGCTGCTCTACAAGGTGCGCGACCTCGGCGAGCGCGAGACGGAGCGGCGCCGAGCCGACCTCGCCGCCGCCTACCAGCGCGCGATCGTCGAGGCGCTGCTGCTCCGGGTCAGGCGAGCGCTGCAGCAGACCGGGGCGCGGCGGCTGGCCGTGGGCGGTGGCGTGGCCGCGAACGGGCCCCTGCGGGAGGCGCTCGGCGGACTCGGCGTCGAGCTCGACATCCCGCCGCGGTCGCTCTGCACCGACAACGCGGCGATGGTGGCCAGCGCGGCCCGCTATTCGCCGATCCTCGCCTTCCCCGAGTACCTGGAGCTCGACGTCTACGCGACGGGGGAGCGCCGGTGACCGGGGGTGGTCCCGCTGGACCACCCCCCGGACGCACCCTCATCGTCTACGGGCGGCCCGGGTGTCACCTATGCGAGGACGCCATCGGCGCGATCGAGGCGGTGCGCGAGCGCGTCCCGTTCGAGCTCGAACAGCGCGACATCGAGTCCGACGACGCGTGGTTCGCACAGTACCTCGAGCGGATTCCGGTGGTGGAGCTCGACGGCGTGGTCGTGTTCGAGCTGTTCGTCGACCCGCACCGCCTCGAGCGGCTGCTCACCGAACCGAAATGACGGGGCTCGCGTCAGTAGAGTGAGAACCTCATGACGACCGAGGGCCAGGAACTCGAGGGGTCCGGCGAGAAGCTCGGGCTGGGCGTGGCGGCGCGGCTCTCGCGCTACCTGATGGTGCTCACCCAGGCTCGCAAGATGGGCAAGGAGACGATCAGCTCGCAGGAGCTGGCGGACTATACGCACGTCAACTCGACGCAGATCCGGCGTGACCTGTCCGGCTTCGGCAAGTTCGGCAAGCGGGGCGTGGGATACAACGTCGACGCGTTGATCGGCGAGATCCGTCAGATCCTGCGCACCTCGGGCCAGCACAACATCGCGCTGTTCGGGGCGGGCAACCTCGGCACGGCGATCGCCGGCTCCGACATCTTCGCCGACCATGGCTTCAGCGTGGTCGCGCTGTTCGACACCGATCCGGCGAAGGTCGGGACCCGCGTCGGCAACCTCGTCGTCCGCCACTACGACGAGATGCGCGACGTGATCCGCGACGAGGAGGTCGTCGTCGCGGTGCTGGCGCTGCCCTCCGCGGTCGCGCAGGGCGTCGCGGACGACCTCGTCGAGGTTGGCGTGAAGGTGCTCTTCAACTACACGGAGGCGCTCCTGCACACGCCTCCGGAGGTGACGGTGCACGCTTCGAGCCCGGCCGTTGACCTGCTGTACGCGCTCTACTTCTACCTGGCTTGAGCGAAATCGATCTCGTCAGCGGCCGCGCTCGCTTCGAGCAGGCGACCGACTTCACGGTCGGCCTCGAGGAGGAGTTCGCCATCCTCGATCCGGCCGACCTCGACCTCACGCAGCGGTTCGAGGCGCTGCGGGACGCCGCCCAGCCCGACGCCGTGCTGGCGGGGGCGATCGCCGGGGAGCTGATCTCCTCGGAGATCGAGATTCGCTCCGGCCGGGGCGAGACGCTCGCCATCGCGCAGGCGAAGCAGCACGAGGCCCGTCGCCGGCTCTTCGCGCTGGCCGACACGCAGGGCGTGCTGCTCGGGGCGACCGGAACCCACCCGTGGGCGGATTACCGCGAGCAGCGGATCATCGACACCGAGCATTACCACCGTGTCGAGGAGGGCCTGAAGTACGTCGCGTGGCGCAACAACACGTTCTCGGTGCACGTGCACGTCGGGATCCGTGGCGCGGACCGCGCGATCGAGGTGTGCGACCGGCTGCGGCCCGTGCTGCCTCTGCTGCTCGCGATCTCGGCGAACTCGCCGTTCCTCGAGGGGCGCGATGCGGGGTTGCACAGCATGCGCTCGCAGATCTTCACCAAGAGCTTCCCGCGGTGCGGCGTGCCCGATCCGTTCGGAACGTGGCGGGCGTTCGCCGAGTACATCGAGTTCCTCGTGCGGACCCGCTCGATCGTCGAGTACACGCAGGTGTGGTGGTCGGTGCGTCCGCATCTCAGCTTCGGCACGGTCGAGGTCCGGATCTGCGATACGCAGGCGACGGCCGGCGAGGCCGACGCGCTCCACGGACTGATCGTCGCCTGCGTGGCGCAGGCGGCCCGCGATGCCGACGAGGGGCGGCCGCACGTCGACCTGCCGGCTCGGCTGATCGAGGAGAACATGTGGCGGGCGATTCGGTATGGGCTGGACGGCGAGCTGCTCGAGCTCGACAGCGGGCGCGCCTACCCGGCGCGGGCCGCGACGGATCGGCTGCTCGAATGGACCGCGCCGATGCGACAGGAACTCGGGATCGCCGTCTCGCTGCCGAGTGCCAACGGCGCGCAGCGCCAGCGGGCGCTGCTCACCGAGGGGATGAGCCTCGCCGAGGCGTATGCCTCGACCGTCGAGGCGACCCGGTCGACGTATGCTGCAAGTGCCCAACGCACCGTGGAGGTGAACTGATGGCGGGAGACATTCCTGATCCCGGACAGCTCTCGGAGGAGCAGCTGCGGGCGGCCTACGAGCAGGAGATCAAGCGCGTCCGGGTGGAGCACGTGGTGCTCGAGAACGTCGTGACGATGGTCAACCTGGGGATGCGACGCACCGGGCTGATGTCGGGCACCGAGGATGAGCGGGATCTCGGCCAGGTGCAGCTGGCGATCGACTCGGTCCGGGCGCTGATGCCTCAGATCGAGCAGATCGCCCCGCAGCAGGTCGCTCCGATCCGGGATGCGCTCTCGCAGCTCCAGCTCGCCTTCGTGCAGGCGCAGGGCGGGACGCCGCCGCCGGCACCGGAGCCCGGGGCGAGCCAGGAGCCCGCGCCCGGGGCGGGGACGGCAGCCGGTGCGCCCGGCCCAGCCGGCGAGGGTCCGAAGTCGGACGAGCCGGGCCCGGCCCAGCGCAGCGGGCGGCTGTGGGTGCCGGGACAGTGATCGTCGGTACAGTGCAGCCATGTTCATCCTGATCGTCGGATGCGGGCGGGTCGGCTCGGCTGTGGCCAAGCGCGCGCTTGACGCCGGCCACGAGGTGTCGGTGATGGACATCGATCCGCTCTCGCACGAGCGACTCGACCGTGATCAGACCTCGACGTGGGAGGATGCCGGCGGCCAGTTCACGGTCGGGACCGCGCTCGAGGTCGACGGCCTGATCGCGGCCGGCATCGAGCGGGCGGATGTCTTCATGGCCGCCACGAGCGGAGACAACACGAACCTCGTCATCTCCCAGATCGCGCAGCGGCGTTTCCAGGTGCCCAAGGTGGTCGTGCGCGTCGCCGACCCGGCCCGCGCCGCGTGGTACGCCGAGCAGGGGCTGCGGACGATCTGTCCGACCCAGGTCGCCATCGAGCAGGCCGAGCAGATGCTGCTGACGCTGTGAGCGCGATGGGATCCGAGAGCGACATGTACGTCATCATCGCGGGGGCCGGCAAGGTCGGCTGGAACCTCGCGCGGGAGCTGATCGCCAAGGACCGTGAGGTCACGCTGATCGAGTCCAACCACGACCGGTTCCGAGTCGTCGAGCAGGAGCTGGAGCACGCCGTGCAGTACGGCGACGCGAGTGAGCTCTGGGTGCTCGAGCGCGCGGGCATCCAGCGCGCCGACCTGGTGATCGCGGTCACCGGTGACGACGAGGACAACATCCTCATCAGCCAGGTGGCGAAGGAGAAGTACGGCGTCCAGCGGATCGTGGCCCGGGTCAACAATCCCCGCAACCTCACCCATTTCAAGATGCTCGGCATCCAGCCGGCGGTGTCGGCCACCGACCTGATCCTGCGCCTGATCGAGCACGAGGTGCCGGAGTACGGGCTGGTCCAGCTGCTCGCGCTCGAGGAGGAGCACCTGGAGATCATCGAGCTCGAGGTGCTCGAGGGATCGCTCGCGGTCGGCAAGCAGGTGCAGGAGATCGCGTTGCCGGACGGTGCACTGGTGATCTCGGTCCTCCGCTCCGGGCGGGGCTTCGTGCCGAAGCCCGATTCGGTGATCGCCGCGGGCGATCAGGTGCTCCTGATCCTCGATCCCGGCCTCGAGAACCAGATCACGACGCTCTTCGCGTCGAGCGCAGCCGGCGCCTCCGCCTGATTCCGCGCCGCCTCGGCAGGTGATCCGGTCACCCCACGGCTGCGTATCAGCGATATATGTTCAGCCAGCGGCGTAACCTCAGGGAGCTCGCCGACGAGGATCTCATGCAGCGCGTGCGCGACGGCGACGCCCGCGCGTTCGAGGTTCTCGTCGACCGCCACGGCGGCCCGGCCTTCTCACTCGCCTACCGCATGTGCGGGACGCGGGCTCGCGCCGAGGACATCGTCCAGGAGGCGTTTCTGTCGCTCTGGCGGGCGGGGGGGCGGTACGACCAGTCGCGCGGCAGCGTGCGGTCCTGGGTGCTCAGCGCGGTGCACAATCGGGCGATCGACTCGTTCCGGCGCGAGAGCGTGCGGCGGGCCAGCTCCCTGGAGGAGAGCCCGGCCGCCGAGCGGCTCGCCGCGCCCGAGCTGACCGAGGTCGAGGTCGAGCGCCGCGCTGACGCCGAGCGCGTCCGGGCGGCGCTGGATGATCTGCCCGATGAGCAGCGGCAGGTGATCGAGCTCGCCTACTACGGCGGGTTCACCCATCAGCAGATCGCTGATCTCCTCTCCCTTCCCGCCGGCACCGTGAAGGGGCGCATGCGCCTCGGCCTCGGGAAGCTGCGGATCTCGCTCGCCGACGCTGGGGTCCTACCATGATGGAGCGAGCGTCGATGTCAGGAACCCCAGAGTGCGGCGGTGACGCCGCGGCCTACGCGCTCGGCGCGCTCGAGCCCCAGGAGGCTGAGGCGTTTCGTCGCCACATGCGCGGTTGCGCGGTGTGCCGCGACGAGGTCGAGGCGCTCGGCGGCGTCGTGCAGGCGCTGCCGCTCGCGGTCCATCAGTACGAGCTGCCCGGGGGGGTTCGCCGCCAGGTGATGCGCGATGTGCGCCGGGAGCCGAGGGGTCGCGCGCACGGGCGACAACTCCTCGGTCGGCCGCGGGTGCGCGAGCGTGTCGTGGCGGCGGCGGTTGGGCTCGCCGCCGCGGCGGGGGGCGCCGTGGCCGTGGTCGGAGTCGGCGGCGGCGTCGCGGCCACGGTCGTCCAGGCGAGCCTCATCGGGATCTCGGGCAGCGCGCAGCTGCGGGTCGCCGCCGGCCGAGCTGAGCTGCTCGTGCGGCACCTCACCCCACCGGGAGCGGGCCACGTCTACGAGGTCTGGCTGCAGTCGGGGCACGCCGCGCCGATCCCGGCGAGCGTGCTGTTCGGCGTGAACGCCGCGGGGAACGCGGACGTCGGGATCCCCGGGCGCGTCCGTGGCGGCAGCGCGGTGCTCGTCACCCCGGAACCGCTCGGCGGCACCGCCCGGCCGACGCACACGCCGGTGATCGTCGCCCGGCTGGCCTGAGCTCAGGCCAGCAGCCGCTCGATCGTCGCGCGCCGGTGCTCGAAGATCCGGCGCACGTCGCGTCGAACGAACAGCTGCTCCGCCAGCGCGCCGAGCCGCCCGAGCGGCAGCTCGTAGCGCACGATGTCCCGGATTAGGGTCCCGTCGCCGTCGGCCTCGAACTCGTGACGGTGCAGCCACTGCTTGTAGGGCCCGATGAGCTGACGGTCGACGAACACCCGCTCGGGCTCGAACTCCTCGATCTGGGACACCCAGATGAGCGGGATGCCGTGCAGGCGCAACCGGTATGGGATCACGGTGCCGACCCGCACCTCGTCGGGCTCGGTGCCGAGGATCGAGAAGCTGAGCCAGGGTGGCGTGATCGCTTCGAGGTTCGAGGCGCGGGAGAAGAAGTCGAAGACGACCGGGAGCGGTCGCGCGATGCGCTGTTCGGCGTGGAAGGTCTGCGGGCTCATCGTCTAGCTCAGGACGTCACGCAGCGCCGGCTCGATCTCCGGGTGGTTGAAGCGGAAGCCGAGCTCCTCGAGCCGGCGGGGGACCACGCGCTGGCCGGTGGTGACGATCACCGACATCTCCCCGTACAGGAGGCGCAGGGCGAAGCCCGGCACCGGGAGCACCGCGGGTCGGTGGAGCGCGCGGCCGAGGGCCCGCGAGAGTTCGGCGTTGTTCACGGGGTGGGGTGCGGTGAGGTTGACCGGGCCGGTGGCGTCCGGCCGATCCACGCAGTGCAGGAGCGCGGAGACGACGTCGTCGATGTGGATCCAGGGGACGAACTGCCGTCCGCCCGCCACGGGGCCGCCGATGCCGGCGCGGAAGAACGGCAGCATCTTGGCGAGCGCGCCGCCGCTGGGGGACAGCACGACGCCCGTTCGGGTCACGACGACCCGTGTGTCGGCCGCGGCGGCGAGCGCCTCCTGTTCCCAGGCGGCGACGACGCCGGCGAGGAAGTCGTCTCCGGCGGGCGCCCGCTCGTCGAGCTCCTCTGACCCACGCGGTCCGTAGTACCCGGTCGCGGACTGCGAGACGAGCACCCGCGGGCGGTGCTCGCCGGCGAGGTCGCGCAGGGCGGCGGCGAGGTTCCGGGTGGAGAGGACGCGCGAGTCGCGGATCCGCCGCTTCGCCTCCGGGGTCCAGCGCTCCGACACCGGCTCGCCGAGGAGGTGGATGACCCCGTCGGCGCCCGAGAGCGCCTCGGTGGGCGGAGGGGTGGTGAGCGGGTCGGCCCAGGTGTGCCATTCGACGCCCTCCGGCAGCCGGGCGGTCGACGCGCTGGGGTTGCGGGACAGCGCGACCGGCTGGTCGCCGCGCGCCAGCAGCGCGCGGCAGACGGCGCTGCCGATCGTTCCGGTCGCTCCCGTGATCACGATTTTCGCCATGTACAGGTAAGCTTATACACCTTGTCCAGGTTTGACCTCACGATCGGCGATGTCGTGGCTCGCACCGGCGTCGCCGAACCGACCCTCCGGATGTGGGAACGGCGCTACGGCTTTCCCGAGCCGCAGCGCACGGAGAACGGCCACCGCCGGTACTCGGCGGAGCAGGCCGGGCTCGTCGAACGGGTGCTGATGCTGCGTCAGGTGGGACTCTCGCTGCCGGCGGCGATCGCGCGGGCGCAGACGCCGCCCGACCCCGAGGAGGTGTCGCTGTTCTCCTCCCTGAGCGACCTGCGCCCCGATCTGCAGTCCCGGGTCGTGCGCAAGCCGGTTCTGGTCGCGCTCAGCCGTGCGATCGAGGACGAGATGCTCGCCCGGGCGGAGGCGCGGGTGATGTTCGCCTGCTTTCAGCGCGAGGGGTTCTACCGCAGCTCCGAGGCCCGCTGGCGCGAGCTCGCGGCGGGGGCTCGTGTCGCGGCCGTGTTCGCGGACTTCGATCGGGTCCGGGCGCACGGAGGCGGCGACCCGCACGGCGGTGAATCGGGAGAGGAGGCGGACGGCCCCGCGGAGGTCCCGATCAGCCGGCGCCAGCCGCTCGCCCGCGAGTGGGCGCTCGTCATCTACGGGGGCCGCTCGTCGATCAGCATGGTGGCGCGCGAGCAGGCGTCGTCGAACGTGCATGCGGCCGCCCGCTCGCGCAGCTTCGAACTGATCTGGACGGTCGATCCTGAGGCGACCCGCGCGTTGGCCGGCACGTGTACCGTGCTCGTGCGTCATGCCCTTCCGGAACTCGCCGACAGGACCGAGCAGCAGTTGGCCATCCACGCCGCCGCGCCGGCGACGGAGCAGGCGAGACTGACCACGGCGGTGATGAATCGTGTGCTGGCGACCCTGTCCTGATCCACGGCTGCCCGGCCCGCGTAGGAGTCAGCGATGAGGATCGCCATCGTCGGCGCCGGTGTCTCCGGCCTGACCGCCGCCTATCTGCTGCACCGTCAGCACGAGATCACCGTCTTTGAGGCCGAGCCCCGCCTCGGCGGGCACTCCCACACCGTGCGGTTCGACTCGGCGCAGGAGACCCAGCACCTCGACACCGGGTTCATCGTGTTCAACGATCGCAACTATCCCGGGTTCGAGCGTCTGCTTGCGCGGCTCGAGGTGCGCTCGCAGCCCTCCGACATGAGCTTCGGGGTGAGCGACGGCCGCTCCTTCGCCTACGCGAGCCACTCGCTGCGCGGGGTGTTCGCCGCGCGCAGCACCGCGCTCAACCCGTCGTTCGTACGGATGCTCTCGGAGGTCCCGCGCTTCCAGCGCGCCGCCCGGCGGCTGCTGGAGAGCGGGGACGAGCAGGTGTCGCTGCGCGCCTGGCTGCAGGGGCACGGCTTCTCCCGCTTCTTCGTCGAGCGTCTGCTCGTGCCCCAGGCGGCGGCCGTCTGGTCCGCCGACCCGCGTCAGATGTGGAGCTTCCCGGCCCTGTTCCTCGCTCGCTTCTTCGATAACCACGGCATGCTCAGCCTCACCGGCCGGCCCCGCTGGCGGACCGTCGTCGGCGGCTCGGAGCGCTACGTCGAGGCCCTGAGCGCGGGGTTTCGCGACCGTGTCCGCCTCGCCACCCCCGTCCGCTCGATCACCCGCGGGACGCACGCCGTGACCGTGCGCGTCGACGGCGCCGAGCCCCTGACCTTCGACCAGGTCGTGATCGCCGCCCACTCCGATCAGGCGCTCGACATGCTCGCTGACGCGACCTGGCGGGAGCGCGAGATTCTCGGCGCGATCCCCTACCAGGAGAATGAGGCCATCCTCCACACCGACACCTCGATCCTCCCCGACCAGCGGGCGGCCTGGGCCAGCTGGAACTACCACCTGCTCGACCGTCCGACGGGGCGCACGACCGTGACCTACCACCTGAACCGCCTGCAGCAGCTCAGCAGTCAGCACGACTTCTGCGTGACGCTCAACCTGGGCGAGCGCATCGACCCGGACCGCGTGATCAAGCGCATCGCCTACGCGCACCCGGTCTACACCCCCGCCGGCGTGCGGGCCCAACGTCGCTACGAGGAGATCTCCGGCCTCGAGAGCCGGACGCATTACTGCGGGGCGTACTGGTCGTGGGGCTTCCACGAGGACGGGGTGCAGAGCGCGCTGCGGGTCGGTGACACCTTCGGAGTGCGGTTGTGAGCGGGCTGCACCGCCAGCCCGGCGCCCGCGAGGCGAGCTGCCTGTATGAGGGCATGCTCGTGCACCGTCGGCTCAGGCCGAGCCGCCAGTTTCACCACCGTGTCGCGATGACCTACATCGATCTGGACGAGCTCCCCGGACTGCTCGGTGGGCGGCTCCTCCGCCGCACGCCGGGAGCGCTTCGGTTCCGCCGCTCGGATTACCACGGGGACCCCGGGCTCGACCTGGCCACCGCGGTCCGCGATACGGTCGAGCGGCAGCTCGGCGTGCGGCCGGGAGGGCCGATCCGCCTCCTCACCACCCTGCGGTCCTTCGGGATCTGCTTCAACCCCGTGAGCTTCTACTACTGCTTCGACGACGGCGGCGAGCAGCTGCTGGCGGTCCTCGCCGAGGTCACCAACACGCCGTGGGGCGATCGCCACGCCTATGCGATGCCGGGTGGCACCGGTCGGCTCGACAAGCGCCTGCACGTCTCGCCGTTCATGCCCATGGACCAGGTGTACGAGTTCACCGCGGCCGCGCCCGCCGATCGGGTGTGGGTGGCGATCGAGAACCATCGCGCGGGCGAGCGGGAGTTCGTCGCCTCATTCGCCATGGAGCGGGTGGAGCTCACCCCGGCGGCCGTTCGTCGCATGCTCGTGCGCTATCCGCTCGTCGCGCTGCGCACTCTCGGCTTCATCTACGGGCACGCGCTGGCCCTGCGCCTGGCCGGCGTGCGCTCCTACCCACATCCGCAGGGAGGCACGGTATGAATGAGGCAGTGGTCGGCTGGCTGCTGGAGCAATCGCTTCGGCGTCTCGGGCGAGGAACGCTGACGATCATCGCGCCGGACGGGTCCGCGCGCCGCTACGGGTCCGGCTCGCTGGCGGCGACGATGGAGCTTCGGTCCGAGCAGGTCTGGACGGCGTTTCTCGGAGGCAGCCTCGCCCTGGCCGATGCCTACGCCGATGGTCTCTGGGACTCGCCCGACCTGGTGGCGCTCGTCCGGCTCGCCGCGCGGGCGATGCCGGCGCTCGATCGCCTGCGGCAGGTCGCGGCTCCCGTTCTGCGACCGGTCGAGCTGGCTCGCGCCGCGGTGCGCCCCGGCGGGCGGGATCAGCGTCGCCGGGACATCGCCGCCCATTACGACCTCGGCAACGAGCTGTTCTCACAGATGCTCGACCCGACGATGACCTACTCCTGCGCGCTCTTCGGGGATCCGGAGATGTCGCTCGAGGACGCCCAGCTCGCCAAGCTCGAGCTCGTCTGCGAGAAGCTGAGCCTGGGGCGGGACGATCGGGTGCTCGAGATCGGCTCCGGGTGGGGGTCGTTCGCGCTGCATGCCGCCACGACGCGCGGCTGCCACGTGACGACGACGACGATCTCCCGCGAGCAGCACCGCTACGTGACCGAACGGGTCGCCGCGGCCGGGCTGTCGGACCTGATCACCGTGCTCGACAAGGATTTCCGAGATCTGCGCGGGCGCTACGACAAGCTCGTCTCGATCGAGATGATCGAGGCCGTCGGCTGGCGCGGGTTCGGTCCGTTCCTCGAGCATTGTTCGGCGCTGCTCGAACCCGACGGCGCGATGCTCCTGCAGGCGATCACGATCGACGACCGGGCCTACGCGGTCGAGAAGGCGACCCGATCGTTCATCAAGGAGTACATCTTCCCGGGCGGTGCGCTGCCCTCGCTGGCGGTCATCACGCGGGCGCTCGCGCGACGCACCGACCTGCAGGTGCTCAACCTGGAGGACCTGACCCAGCACTACGTCGAGACGCTGCGGCGCTGGCGCGTCAACCTCCTCGCCAACACCGCGCTGCTGCAGGAGCTCGGCTACGACGAGCGGTTCCGCCGGATCTGGAGCCTGTACCTCGCGTACTGCGAGGGCGGGTTCGCCGAGCGGCGGATCGGGGACGTGCAGATCCTGCTCGGCAAGCCGGAGTTCCGGATCGCGAGGTCGTCGCACGAGGCGGTGATGATCGCCGGATGACGGCGGCCCGGCCGCGCCCGACCTCCGCGCGCTCAGGCGTCGTCGCCCGGAGCCCGCGCGGAATCGGCCGCGGCGCGCGCCTGTGCGTAGCGGGCGATCGCCTCGCGGCGGGCCTGCGCGTGGTCGAGGATCGGCGCCGGATAGTCCCGTCCGATCACGCACCCCACCCGGCGCTGGAGCTCCTCGGGCATCGTCCACGGCTCGCGGAGGTACTCGTCGGGCACGGGGCGCAGCTCGGGCACGTGCCGGCGCACGTACGCGCCGTCCGGGTCGAAGCGCTCCATCTGCCGCGTGGGGTTGAACATCCGGCGCGACGGGGGCTGGGGATCGACGCCCACGGAGGCGATCCACTGCCAGTTGCCGTTGTTGTTGGCCTCGTCGCCGTCGAGCAGCGACCGCATGAACCAGCGCTCGCCCCAGCGCCAGTCGATACCCATGTCCTTGACGAGAAACGAGCCGACCACGAGCCGCGCGCGGTTGTGCATGTAGCCGGTGAGGGCGAGCTCCCGCATCCCGGCGTCGACCAGCGGGTAACCGGTGCGGCCCTCGCGCCACGCGTCGAAGGCGGTCTGTGAGCGCGACCAGCGGATGCGCCGGCGCAGCGCCCCCTGTTGTTCAGCCTCGACGTTGCCGGGGTGGTGGCGCAGCACGTGCGCGTAGAAGTCGCGCCAGCACAGCTGGCGGCGCGCCTGGTCACCCCCGACGCCCTCCGGCAGTCGGCTCTCGAGCTCCCGGGCCGAGATGCAGCCGAAGTGCAGGTACGGCGACAGGCGCGAGGTGCCGGCCTCGGAGAGCGCGTCGTGCGCCCGGCCGTACCCCGCCGCGCCCGCCGACGTGAACTCGAGCAGCCGTGCGCGGCCGGCCGCCTCCCCTGGGGCGACGGCGGGTCGGGGTGGCAGTTCGCCGAGCGCCGGCAGCGCGTCGGAGCCGATCTCCCGCGGGACGCTCGGGAGCTCCGCCGGCGCTCCGAGCACGACGCGGCGCGGCTCCGCCAGCCAGCGTCGGTGGAAGGGTGTGAAGACCGTGTACGGCGTTCCGGCGCCGCTCAGGATCGGGGTGGGATCATCAACCACGAAGCATCCGGGCCTCAGGCGCAGCCGGGCTCCGAGCGGCTGCAGCGCCCGCGCGGTGGCGTGATCGCGGCGGCGGGCGAAGGGGCTCACGTCCGCGGCGGCGTACACCTCGGCGGCGTCCACTGCCTCGGCGAGGCGGGGCAGCTCGGCCTCGGGCCGACCGGTGCGGATCACCAGTCGCGAGCCGCGCGCCCGAAGGTCGCGGTCGAGCTCGGCCAGGCACGCGCTCAGGAACGCGGCACGGGGAGCCGAGCGATGGCGCCCGCTCAGCAGGCGCTCGTCGAGACAGAATACGGGCACGACGGTGTCGTGCTCCTCGAGCGCGGCCGCGAGCGCCGGGTTGTCGTGCAGGCGCAGGTCGCGTCTGAGCCAGAGCAGAGCGGTCATGGCGCGACCGTACCGCAACCCCGGTTCGGCTCGTGCGGCGAGCCGAACCGGGGTGAGCGGATCGCGTCAGGCGAGGAATCCGAGCTTCTTCAGCGTGGCGGCGGCTGCGCCTGCGGTGATCGGCTTCGGGCCGAACGGGGGCAGCACGGCGGAGCCGTTCGGCAGGATCGCGTCGAAGAACGAGTAGTGGGTCGCCTCGTTGGCGGCCACGCCACCCGCCGCGGTCTTCAGCTCCGGGGAGGAGAACTCGTCGATCGCCCCCAGGTAGGTCGAGACGAACGCCTCCTCGAGCGCCGCCCCGGTGCGCGCCAGGGCGAGCTTGCTCGCGACGTACTTCCCGGGCACGGTGAGGTTGAACCCGGTCGGCGTGTTCTTGGGGCCGAGCGCCTTCTTCCACGCGGCGAGGTGCTCGCGCTCGTCCTTCAGGGCGGCCCGGAAGTAGTTCAGGTTTCCGGGGTCCAGCTTGAGCTTCGTGAAGTAGGTGTTGACGATCGCCTCATAGACCGTGACGGCGAGGGTCTCGGCGATGTAGCCGGTCTGCAGCACCGTGATGTCGCTCTTCGTCAGGCCCGATGACTTGGCGAACGCGATTCCGTCCATTGAGGCCAGAACGCCACCGGTTCCGACCAGCACGAGGCTTCCCTTGGCGGCGTTGCGAATGAACTGGCCGCGACTGAGTCCGGCAGCAGCTTCGGTCATGCGATTGCTCCTTCGTGGGGTGTTGCCCGGTTGACCGGGTTGGCCTGAGCAACTCGGGTCGCTCACTCAGCCTCTACGCAGTGCCCTCGAATCCGGATCACAGAGCCGCGGCTATACTCGCCCGAGCCAAATTGCGGGATGGTGTAATTGGCAACACGCCAGGTTCTGGCCCTGGTATTCAAGGTTCGAGTCCTTGTCCCGCAGCTTCTCTGAGGCCCCGTGCACACGGGGCTTTCTCGTGGCATGAGCCCCGTTCACGTACTACTGCTGGTGCTGGCCGGAATCGGCGCCGGCCTGACCGGATCGGTGGCGGGGCTGGCCTCGCTCGTGAGCTATCCGGCGCTGCTCGGCCTCGGCCTGAGCCCGCTGGCGGCGAACGTCACCAACACGGTCGGCCTGCTCAGCAACGGTCCGGGCAGCGCCGCCGGAGCCCGCGACGAGTTGCGCGGACACGGTCGACGGGTCGGGACCCTCTCGCTCTGGGCGGGGGTGGGGGGCGCGATCGGCGCGGGGCTGCTGCTCTGGGGCAGCGCCGGCACCTTTCAGCGGGTGGTGCCGTGGTTGATCGCGTTCGGGTCACTGCTGCTCCTGGTGCGCGACCCCCTGCGCTCCGCGCTCGAGCGCCGGCGGCTGGTCGAGTCGCCGGACGCGGCACGCGGCCGGCCGTCGTGGGGACGCCGTCTGCCGGTCCTCCTGATCGGGGTGTACGGCGGCTACTTCGGCGCGGGGGCGGGCATCATCATGCTCGCGGTCCTGTCGTTGGAGACCCTCGAGCCGCTGCCGGTCACCAACGCGATCAAGAACGTCGTGATGACGACGGCGAACCTGGTGGCGGCCGTGATCTTCGCCTTCGTCAGCCCCGTCCACTGGGTGGCGGCCGCCGCGGTCGCCCTCGGCGTGCTGCTCGGAAGCCGCTGCGGGCCGGCGGTGGTCCGCGTCGTCCCGGACCTTCCGCTGCGCGTCCTGATCGCGTTCGCCGGCCTCGGGCTCGCCGTGGCGCTGTTCCTCGGCCGGTCCACCGGCTGAGGCCCCGGCAGCGCACGCGCACGATCGTCGCTAAAGCGGAGTGTCGCGTCTGCCGATGGAGTCAACCATGCGTGACCTGCTGACATCGACGTTCGCTCGGCTCGCCGCCCTCGGCGCCGGGGAGGAGGGCCAGGCGCTGATGGAGTACGCGCTCGTCCTCGCCCTGGTCGCGCTCGTGGCGGTGCTCGCACTGACGCTGATCAGCGGTCCGGTGACGAGCATCATCACCACCGTCGCCCGGCCGCTCTGAACCGGCTTCCCGCGGGTCAGCGGTCGAACGCGGCCGCATCGCCGCCGGCCGCCGCCCGCATCGCCGCGAGCTGATTCGGCGTGCCGATCAGTTCGCGCTGCAGGTCCGCCTCGAGCGCCAGCGTCTCCCCGGCTGAGCCGGTCCAGCCCGCGTCGAACAGTCGCTTGGCCCGGTGGACCGCGTCGGGTGAGCGTGTCGCGATCTCCGCGGCGAGGGCGCTCGCCGCGGCGAGCGGGTCCTCGGCGAGGTGGGTGACGAGGCCGAGCCGGTGCGCCTGCTCGCCGCTCACCGTGCGTGCCGTGAAGGCGAGTTCCTTCGCCACGTCGATCCCAACGAGTCGCGGGAGCGTGCGGGTGATCGCCATGTCCGGGATCAGCCCCCAGCGGCCCTCCATCACCGAGAGGCGCGCATCCGGGGCGGCGATCCTGATGTCGGCGGCGAGCGCGAGCTGCAGGCCGCCGCCGAGGCAGTGGCCGTGCACCGCGGCGATCACCGGGACGGGCAGCTCGATCCAGTCGTACGCGACGCGCTGGAACCGGTTGGGCGGGGGTTCGTCGAGCACGGCACCGAACGCTTCGAGCCCACCGGCGGCGGCGACGGCGGGGAAGTCGAGGCCCGAGCAGAAGCTGCGGCCGGTGCCGTGCAGCACCACGGCGCGGACACCACTCCGCGTCCGCAGGCCCTCGGCCGCGGCGATGATCGCGTCGAGCATCGGCGGGTCGAGCGCGTTGTGCCGGTCCGGCCGGGTGAGCGCGACGAACGCCACATGCCCGTCGACCGTCACCGCGACCCGGTCTCCCCGCGCGGCGGGCCCGCCCTCGCTCAGGCCGCTCACCCCGCTGCCTCCGCGTCCTCCACGGGCTCCAGGAGGTCACCGACGCGGACCGTGCCCGGACGGAGCACGGCGCCGTGGACCCCGAAGGGGAGGGGCTCGCTGGTCGGCAGCCGCGACCGGTAGCCGCGCAGCAGGTCGAGGGTGGGCAGCGTCACCGTCCCGGTCACCGGATCGCGGCTCGTGACCAGGCAGCGGCCCACGTGCCCGGTGAAGCTCACCTCGGCCGTGCCGAGGCGGAACCGATGGCCCACCCAGTCGTCCTCGGCATGGGGCGCCGCACCGTCGACCTCGATCAGCATCCGGAACCGCCGCGGGTCGATCTCGCCGTCCGCCGCGTCCGCCGCGCCCGCCGCGTCCGCCGTGTCCGCCGCGTCCGCCTCCTCGCCCAGGCGCCGCAGCGAGCCGCGCGAGATGAGGCTCACGGCGCCCGCCGGCCCGCGGTCGACGGCGCCGGGGCAGTGCACCAGACGCAGCGGCTGGCCGCACTGTTCCGAGAGCGCCTGGGACCACGGCCCGAGCACGGCACGGACGGTCACCGGCCGCGAGTAGAAGGTCGCGGTGAGCTCGTCCCCAAGCTCGACGGGGCCCTCGGCCACCGAGCCGTCGGGCAGCTCGAGCCGCAGGCACTCGTCCTGCAGCGTCGCCACGACGGCCTGCAGGCTCCCGAGCTGCTTGCCGTTGCGCATCCGGTCGCGCCCGTCGATCACGAAGAAGACACGGTCGCCCGCCGCGCCGCTCGACTCGAGCTCGACGCGCTCGACGCTACGGACGCGGGTGCCCTTGACCGGTGTGATGTGGAGGGCGGTCACCGCGATGCTCATGACCCGGACATTGCAGCACGGGCAGCGGGGGATAGCGAGCGAAGCGCTCCGGTTCCGCGCGGGAGCGGCGGCACAGCGAGAAGACCGATCCTCGGGAGTTGCGCACGAGCTGCTGATGCGCGCAGGTGTGGCAGAGCGACGGCGGCAGGTACCCGGCGCTCACTGGGCGGGCAGCGGAGTCAGCACGAGCGCGCTTCCTCCCACCTGCAGCGCCTCGACCTGCGAGGAGAAGAGCCCGTGCGCCGTGACCTGATCGACGAAGGCGGCCTCCTGGCTCCTGCTCCAGACGCCGAGCTGGGTCAGGTCCGGCGGGTACTGCTGGAGCGTCCGGGACAGCGGCACGTTCAGCCAGGGTTGCAGCTCGCTGCGCAGGAAGAGCAGCGCAACGGTCACCCCCTGCGTCCCGGCGCCCGTCGCGGTGACGGTGTGGCCCGGCGGCAGCACGACCACGACGTTCTGGCTGTCACCGATGTAGCGGAACGTGTAGAGGGCCAGCTCGAGCGCCTCCCGGCGCAGCAGCAGCATGCGGGCGACCGACGGTGTCCCGGCGAGGGTGCAGTCCCGTGAACCGAGCCCGCACACGTTGTAGGCGATCGTGCGCCCGCTGAGCAGCCCGAGCGACTGGTTCTTGCTCGAGGTGCTCTCGTTCACCGCGACCGTCAGCCCGTTCCCCGTCGTCGTCCCCGCGGCGTTCGGCTGCGACAGGCCGATCGGGGTGATCACATCGAGCTGCTGGGTGGCGTTCTGCCGGTAGTACGGCGCGATGTGCTGGGCGATCTCGAGCACGCCGGTGGAGCCGGCGGCCGTCGGGCGCCAGCTCGACCACGCCCCGGCCACGAGCCTCGTCGGGCCGCTCTGGCGGGCGGCCACGACGACGGCCACCGCGAGTGCGCCCGCGGCGATCCCGACGAGCACGGCGATGACGACGCGGAACTTCGTGGCGTGCGGCGAGCGCAGGCGCGGCAGGTCTCGGGTGCCCGCGCCCAGGGCGGGGGCACCGCCGATCGGCGGGTGGTGCTCGTTCGATGCGGGGTTGTCGGTCGTCATACCGCCGGCCAGGTGCGATCGTCGA
This sequence comes from Solirubrobacterales bacterium, assembly GCA_027451345.1. Lineage (GTDB taxonomy): Bacteria > Actinomycetota > Thermoleophilia > Solirubrobacterales > Solirubrobacteraceae > Palsa-465. The sequence goes on along the minus strand of DAIDJO010000043.1, from coordinate 23,339 downwards.
GCAGGTTGACCTCGGGCCGCACGAGTCCGACGCTGTCGAGCAGCGCGCCGACCTCGTCCCCGTGCATCTCCTTGCGTTCCATCAGCGCGTCCGCGATCCGTTCGATCGCCGCGCGGTTGGTCGCCATCAGGGAGTACGCCATCACGTACGCCTGGCCGAGGAGCTGGGCCACCGCCTCCCGCTTGCCCGGGCTGGAGAGCACGCTGCCGATCGGGTCGCTCATCAGCGCCGACCCCACCGACGCCCGGTTCATGATCTGATCGCCGATCTCCCGCAGCCGCGCCTTCACCAGGTCCGCGGCGTCGGGCTGCTCACCGGGGCCCAGCCGCCGGCTCGGCCGCAGCGAGATCGGCACCTCCTCCGGTCCCATGCCCCACATGCCGACCATCGCGCTCGCCGTGGCGGTCGCGCTGTACAGGTCACCACTGACGCCCTGCGAGTTCTCGCCGTAGAAGACGTGCTCGGCGGCCATCGCGCCGAGCGTCATCACGAGCCCACCCATCACACGGGCCCGGAAGTGGCTGAACCGCTCATCCTTCTCCATCGACTGGTAATGGCCGAGCGAGCCGCCGCGCTTTCGGATCGAGAGGCGCGTGGAGAGCACGTCGTTGCCGAGGTACACGTGCCCGGCCGCCGCGTGGCCCGCCTCGTGGATGGCGACCGCGCGGGTCTCCTCTTCGACGTATTCGATGTTCTGCGCCGTGCCCGACTCGACGGTCGTCATCGCCTCGACGATGTCCCGCCAGGCGAAGGAGTGGCGCCCCTCCGAGTGGGCGATGGTGAGGGCCATCGAGCACGCCTGCTCGATCATGGACGGCGAGTACCCCGCGGTGATGCGCGCGAGCTCGTCCCGCCGGCGATCCGTGTCGAGGTCCGGCTCGTGCGCCACCTTCGCCATGTACAGGTCGAAGATGTCCTTGCGGTCGTCCTTGGTCGGGGTGCGGAACCAGATGTGGCGGCCCATGCGGCCGGGGCGCGTCAGGGCGGGGTCGAGCGCCTCGATCGGGACGTTGCAGGCCCCGATGAAGTAGATCTCCTCCTTGCGCGGCTTCGGCGGCGCGAGGCGCAGCGAGACACGGCCGATGCGCTGCGGGAGCACGAACATCGCGTCCAGGAACGTGTTGACCCGGTTGACCACGAACTTGCGGAAGACCGGCGGCTCGCCCATGCCGTCCATCACCACGAGCAGCTGGTTGAGCGCCTGGCCCTGGTAGCCCATCCCCATGCCGCCGGGGAAGATCGCGTTCACCCGGGCGGCCACCCGCTGCAGCAGGGGGGCGGAGCCGGGAGCCGTCTCGGCGGCGGCGCGCGCGGCGAACAGCTGGTCCCGCCACTGGCGCGTCTCGATCACGAGGTCGCCGCTGGGGGTGAGCGAGCCGTTCGGCCCGAAGAACAGGAAGTCATGGACCGAGCTGGGGGTCGCGGACGTGCCGGCGGTCATCGACGTTCCGAGCGCCTGCCGGCGCAGCCCGACCGCATCGATCTCGTCGATGAACACGATGCACTGCCCGCCCCATTTGCGGGCGAGCTTGCGTGCGCGGTGGGCGAGCATCTGGACCGTCAGCGCGTCCATGCCCATGAACATCTGGGCGAAGCCGGAGCCGGGGATCGTCACGAACGGGCAGTTGAAGTTCGTCGCGATCGCCTTGGAGATCATCGTCTTGCCGGTGCCGGGGGCGCCGAGGAAGAGCAGGCCGCGCTCGCGCTTGCCGCCGGCCTTCTCGAACTCCTCGCCCGACTGCCAGAGCGTGATGACCCGGGTGATCTCCTCCTTCGCCTCGGCCTGGCCCCGCACGTCGTCGATCCGCACGCCCCAGCTCGCATCCCCGGGCTCGTAGCTTCGGATCCCGCGGATCGCCATGAAGACGAACGGGCCCATGAAGATGAGGATGTTGATGAACAGCAGCAGCGGGACCTGGAAGGCGAGCGACGCGTACTGCGCGGCCTGCTGCGGTGGGAACAGGACCCGCAGCGCCGGGAAGGGGTTGAAGAAGCTCGAGTGCACGCCGGAGAAGGCGAACAGCGCCTGGAACAGGGCGAGCAGGATGAGGATGGCGAGCACCCAGTACGGCAGGCGGCGGTACTTCGAGAGCCAGAACCAGTGCCGGCGGCGCGCGACGATGTCCTCCTCGCGCAGCGATTCCCCGGTGCCGAACAGGCTCGGCCACGGCAGGAAGTGGCGGACGATGACCTCCACGAGCCCGCGGAACATCACCACGGCCAGCGCGGTGATGAGGATCGACGCGACCAGGCTGAGGTGGTTGGACGAGTGCAGGATGAGGAAGAAGGCGGGCGCGGTGAGCAGCGCCACGAACGTCGCGGCGCGCGTCAGGCGACGCCATTCGTGCGCGAGCGCGGTCGCGTGCTCGTTGATCGGACCGCGCAATCTGGTGGTCTGCTCGGCGTAGGCCATGCCTCCACGAGGGTACCGACCGCCGTTCGTCCGTCCAGCGGCCTCACGAGGTTCTTACGAAACCTCTACCGCAGCGACCGCAGGGCGGCCTCGAGCGTCAGCAGCTCGTCGAGCATCGCCTCGGCCGCGGCACGCACGTCCGCGTCCTCGATGAAGACCCCGTCCTTGATCCGCGTGGCGACGAACGTGATGTTCACCAGGTTGTTCGCGACGTACATCATCAGCGCGGCGGCCACCGACTTGAACGCCTGCACGGCGCGCGTGCCGCCGGCGATCCCGCCGTAGGAGACGAAGCCGAGCGGCTTGTGGAGCCACTCGACGTGGAGGTAGTCGACGGCGTTCTTGAGGGTGGCCGGAAACGAGTGGTTGTACTCGGGCGTCACGAACACGAACGCGTCGGCGGCGGCCACCCGCGCGCTCCACGCCCGGGTGTGCTCCTGCGTGTACTGGCCGAGGCGCGGATGGTTGGGCTCGTCGAGCATCGGCAGCGCGAGGTCAGCCAGGTCGACGGCGTCGACCTCGAACCCCCCGTGCTCGGCGGCGACTCGCTCGAACCAATCGCCCACCGGGCGGCCCACCCGCCCGGGTCGGGTGCTGGCGACGACGATCAGCAACCTCGGTTTCGGCACGGTCACGGGGTGTACGTCGATAGCGTTGCGGGCAAGGTGAGCGCGTGGGCATGGATCGGCGTGGCGGTGGCGGGTGGCGCGGGCGCCTGCGCGCGCTTCCTGCTCGACGGCTGGGTGGCGGCCCGCTTCGGGCGGGGGCTGCCGCTCGGCACCTTCGCCGTGAACATCAGCGGCGCCTTCCTCCTCGGTCTGCTCGACGGCCTCGCCCTGAACGGTGACGCGATGGCGGTCGCCGGGACCGCGACGATCGGGGCGTACACGACGTTCTCCACCTGGATGTTCGAGACCCAGCGGTTGGCCGAGGACGGCGAGTTCACGGCGGCCGCCCTCAACGTCGGCGCGAGCCTGGTGGTCGGCTTCGCCGCGGTCGTGCTCGGACACCTGCTCGGGACGCGGCTGTGAGCGCGGAGCTGACGAAGCTGACGACGTACTTCGGCGAGCGCGACCGCGCCGCGGGCGGCCTCCTGGCCGACGAGCTGTTCGCCCTCTACGGCCGCGAGCGCGTTCGGCTGAGCGCGATGCTGCGCGGGATCGAGGGGTTCGGGCACCATCACGTCACCCACACCGAGCGGTTGCTGACGCTCTCGGAGGACCTGCCCGTTGTCTCGGTCGCCGTCGACACGGACGATCGGATCGAGGCCCTGTTCCCCCAGGTGCTCGCCCTCAAGCGGCGTGGGCTGGTGACGCTGGAGCGGGCTCGCCCGCTCGGCGGCCCGCTCCAGGGCGGCTCGGGGCCGCTCCTGCCCGACGACGTCCGCGACCAGGCGAAGCTGACGGTCTTTCTCGGACGCGGTGAGCGCGTCGGCGGCCGCCCCGCCTCCGTCGCCACCTGCGCGCTGCTGCACGAGCACGGCGCGCACGGCGCGACGGCCCTTCTGGGGGTGGACGGCACCCGCTCGGGCGTGCGCACCCGGGCGCGCCTGGTCGGCCGCAGCCCGGCCGTACCGATGCTCGTGATCGGCGTCGGGCCGGGGGAGGCGATCGCCGCTGCCGCGGCCGCCCTGACCTCCGTCCTGGCCGATCCGGTGATGGTCATCGAGCGGGTGCAGGTGCTTCGGCGCGACGGGCGGCGGGTGACGTCGCTCGCCCCGCTCCCGCCCGTCCGGGCGCACGACGACGCCTGGGCGCAGAAGCTCACGGTCCACTCGAGCGAGGATGATCGGGTCGACGGCCACCCGCTGCACCGCGTGCTCGTGCGGCGGCTGCGCGGCGAGCTGATCGCCGGGGCGACGTCGCTGCGCGGTATCCACGGCTTCCAGGACGACCGCCCGCCGCGGGGCGAGCGCCTCTGGCAGGCTCGGCGGCACTCCCCGGTGATGACCGTCGCCGTCGACACGCACGAGCGGATCGCGCAGGTCATCGGCGTCGTCGAGGAGGTCACCGCGCGGCGCGGAGTCGTGACCGTTGAGGCGGTGCCGGTCCGGGTGCTGCCGCCGGTTGCGCGCAGCTGATCGCGCCCGGCTTGTACCCTGCCCACCCGGTGCGCACGCTGCGATGGATCCGCCTGCTCGTCGGGGTTGTCGGCTGCCTGGCCGCCGCGCCGGCCGTCCTCGGGGCCACCGGTGCGGCCCGTGTGCCGAGCGGCGACTGGCTCACCTTTGACGACGGGGTGCAGCGCTCGGGCGTCGGACCGTCCGACACCGGCATCGTGGCCGGGAACCTCGGCCGGCTCCGGCGGATCGTCGTGCGTCTGCCCGGCACGGTCGACTCCGCCGCCGTCGAGCTGGCGAACGTCCGCGTGCGCGGCGTCCGCCGCGACGTGGCGATCATGACCACCTCCTACGGGCGCACGCTCGCTCTCGACGCCGCCACCGGCCGGATCCTCTGGGAGTTCTCGCCACCGAGCGTGCGACGCCTCGAGGGTGGCCCGCAGGTCACCACCGCCTCACCCGCCGTCGACCCGGATCGGCGCTTCGTGTACGTGTCGAGCCCGGACGGCCGGATCCACAAGCTGTCGGTCGCCTCCGGTCGCCAGGTGTGGAGCACGAGCGTCACCCACGACCCGACGCGCGAGAAGATCGCCGGCGGGCTGAACGTCGCCGACGGCGAACTGATCGTCGTCACCGACGGCTACGACGGCGATGCCCCGTCCTACCAGGGGCACGTCGTCACGATCGATCCGGCCAGCGGCCGGATCACGCACGTGTTCAACACGCTCTGCTCGAACATCCGGACGCTGATCGATCCGCCCTCGCGCTGTCACGCGAGCGACTCGGCCATCTGGGGCCGGCCGGGCAGCATCATCGAGCCGGGCAGCGGGAACATCCTTGTCACGACCGGCAACGGGCCGTTCAACGGCCGCAACGACTGGGGTGACAGCGTGCTCGAGCTCTCGCCCTCGCTGCGGCTCCTCCACAACTGGACGCCGACCGACGCCCAGCAGCTGAACGCGCAGGACACGGACCTCGGAAGCACCGAGCCGGCCCTCCTACCCGGGGGCACCGGCCTCGCCGTACAGGGCGGGAAGTCGGGCGTGCTCAGCCTGCTCGACCTCAGGCGGCTCGACGGCACCAGCGGGCCCGCCGGGCCGCGTACCGGCGGGGAGCTGCAGCGGATCGACGCGCCGGGCGCCGCCCAGGTGTTCAGTCAGCCGGCCGTGTGGCGGGCGCCGGGCGGCCGCGTCTACGTGTTCGTCGCCGACGGTGCCGGCACGGCCGCCTACACCCTCGCCGGGCGCCGGTTGCGCGTCGCGTGGCGCAGCGGCGATGCGGGGACGAGTCCCGTCGTCGCCGGCGGGCTGCTCTATGTCTTCGACGAGCAGCAGGGCGACCTGAACGTCTTCAACCCTCGGGACGGGCACCTCGATCGGGCGCTGCCCGCGGCGCCCGGGCACTGGAACAGCCCGATCGTCGTCGGCGGCCGCATCATCCTCCCGGTCGGCGACGACAACGACCACCGCAGCTCCGGGGAGCTGTTCATCTATCACCTGCCCGGCGTCTGAGGCGCGAGCGTCGCGCGCAACCAGCTGACCGCCGCCGGCACGTGCGCCGGGTCGATCTGATGCCCCGCGTCGGACTCGTGGTATTCGACGTCGAGCCCGGCCGCCGTCAGCCGCTCGTGCGCGCGCCGGCCGAACCCGACCTCGATCACCGGATCTCTCCGCCCGTGGGCGATGAACACCCGCGTGGCGGCGTGCCGCTCGGTGTCGGGCGCCCAGCCCGCGACGGTCGGGATGAAGCCGCTCAGCGCGAGGATGCCGGCCACGGCGGGCCGCTCCGGACCCAGTCCGGTCGCGTAGCTCATCACCGTCCCCATCGAGAATCCGCCGAGGACCGTCCGGTCCGGGCCGATCCCGGTGCGTTCCCAGAGCTCGTCGTGAAACCGTCCGAGCGCCGCGTACGCCGCGGCGAAGGTCTCAGGATCCGGATGCCCGACGCGCGGCACGACGTACCAGTGGCGCCCGGGCGATCCCGGCGCGATCAGCGGAGCCCCCGGCGTGATGACGTGGAGCCGGCGCTCGGGATCGAGCACGTCGGCCAGGCCGAGGAGGTCGTGCTCGTCGGCGCCGCGCCCGTGATGCAGGATGAGCAGGCCGTCGGCCCGCCCGTCGGCGGGCCGTTGCCGGTGGACGAGCGGGCTCATCGCGTGGCCTGCGCGTGGGCCGACCGCGGGTTGGTGAGCGGTCGCAGCGTTCGCTCGAGCTGGGGGCGCAGGTGCTCGTGCTGGGTCGGGAGGCGCAGCTCCTCGCCGAGGTGGGCCGGGTCCTCGTCGGTCGCGAAGCCCGGGGAGGTGGTGGCGATCTCGAACAGGATCCCCTGTGGCTGGCGGAAATAGATGGCGCGGAAGTAGTCGCGGTCGATCACCGGCGTCACGCGCATCCCGGCGGCGGCGGCGCGCTGCTGCCAGGCGACGTGATCGGCGTCGGCGGAGTGCCAGGCGATGTGGTGGACGGTGCCGGCCCCCTGGATGCCGTGGCGGTCCGATGGCTCGTAGGTCCAGTTGACGCCACGGGTCGGGCCCTGCAGCCGATAGGCCCCAGGGGTCGAGCGAGCGCTGAAGCCGAGGGTGTCGAGGAGCAGTGCGCGGTCGGCGTGGAGGTCGCGCCCGACGTAGGCGCGTGCTCCTTCGACGCCCGTGAGCGCGTGCTCGGGCGGGATCGGGCCGTGCGCGGCCCGGAGCGGTGGGTTGGTCGGGTCGGCCACGACGAGCTCGAGCCCGAGGCCGTCGTCATCAGCGAAGGCGAGTGTGTCCTGCGAGCGTTCGCTCGAGTAGCCCCGCTCGCCCAGGCGCTGCTCCCAGAAGTCCAGCGACGCCTCGCTGGGCACGCCGAGCTGGATCCGGTGGATCATCCCGGCGCCGGCCCGTCCGGGCGTCGCTCCGGCGAACTCGAACCAGGTGAGCAGCGAGCCCGGCGAGCCGTGCTCATCCCCGAAGTAGAGGTGGTAGGCCTCGGGGGCGTCGAAGTTGACCGTCTTCTTGACCAGGCGCAGGCCGAGCAACCCCGCGTAGAAGTCGACGTTGCGCTGGGCGTCGCCGGTGATCATCGTGATGTGGTGCAGGCCGTCGAGCTGCATGGTCGGGCTCCTGTCGAGGCGGAGAGGGGTCGAGAGATGGTTGCGCCATCAACTATATCGCGTCCGCTCAGGACGGCTCGGGCGCGGGCCGGGTCCGCTCGGCGACGCGTCCGCTCGGCACCGTCACCGTGAGGGTCGTGCCCTTGCCGGAGGTCGACTCGAGCTCGAGCTCGCCGTGGAGCAGCTCGACCCGTTCGCGGATGCCGGTGAGCCCGAACCCGCGGGTCTTCGCCGCCGGGTCGAAGCCTCGGCCGTCATCGCGGACGGTGAGGTGCACGTGGCTGGCGTCCTCCCACAGGTCGACGATCACCCGCGAGGCGTCCCCGTGCTTGCGCGCGTTGGTGAGCGCCTCCTGGGTGATGCGGTAGATCGCGGTCTCGACCCCGAGGGAGAGCCGGTCGGCCACCGCCCCGTCCTCGAACAGGAGCTCGGTGCTGAGGCGGACGTCGAGTCCCTGCTGGCGCATGCGGTCGGCCAGGGCCTGCACGGCCGGACCGAGGCCGAGGTCGTCCAGCGCCGCCGGGCGCAGCTCCGAGATGAGCGTCCGGAGGTTCTGGATCTCGGCGCCGAGCTGCTCGGCCACGTCGCCCAGCACCTTCGCCATCGTGTCCGGGTTGCCCGAGCGCAGCTGCCCGGCGATGGCGATCTGCAGGGCGGCGAGGTTCTGCAGCGTCTCGTCGTGGAGCTCGCGGGCCCAACGGGCCCGCTCGCTCTCGGCGGCGGTGAGCCGCTGGGCGGCGCGCTCCGCCTGGACGGACACCGCCGTGGCGATGGCCGTCGCCGCGCTCGTGGCGAACGCCTCGAGCAGCCGCTCGTCCTCGGGGCTGAAGTCGGGGCCGTCGACCGTTCGGTCCAGGGCGATCAGCACGCCGTATCCCCGGCCGCGGAAGAGCATCGGCACGACGAGGCCGGCCTCCGCCGCGAGGCCGAAGCGCCCGGCGCCGTGGCTCTCGAAGCGGGCGCGGTTGAGCGTGTCCTCGAGCCGCAGGGTCCGCTGCTCGCGCAGGGCGCTGCTGGCGACGCTGCCCTCCCGATCGAGCACGCGGCCGATCACGCCCGCCGGCAGCTCGCCGGCGGCGGCGACGACCACCATGTCACCGTCGATCTCGCGCTCGATCACGAGCGTGCGGGCGGCGACGAGCGCGAGGGCCCGGTCGGCGACGAGCTCGAGCACCGTGTCCAGGTTCGTCTCGCCGCCCACGGCCCGGGCGATCTGAACCGTGGCGTCGAGCGAGGCGACGACGCGCTCGAGCTCGGCCCGCTGCGCCTCGACCATGGCGTAGCGGCGGGCGTGGTCGATCGCGATCCCGGCGAACTTCGCCAGCGCCGTGAGCGCGGCCTCGTCGTCGGCGGTGAACGGCTCGCCGTCGGCCTTGTCGGCCAGGTAGATGTTGCCGAAGGGCTCCCCGTCCGCCTGGAGCGGCACGCCCAGGAACGAGCGCATCGGCGGGTGTCCCGGCGGGAACCCATACGAGTCGGGGTGCGCGGTGACGTCGGCCAGGCGCAGCGGCTTCGGGTCGTTGATCAGCTCACCGAGGACGCCGCGCCCCCGGGGCAGGGGCCCGATCCGGCGCCGGGTGCTCTCGTCGAGCCCCGCGGTGAGGAAGCGCTCGAGCTCGCGGCGGCTCTCGTCCAGGACGCCGACGGCGGCGTACCGCGCCGAGGTGAGCTGGCGCGCCGCCTCGAGCACGCGGGCGAGCACGACCTCCACGTCGAGCTCGGCCACAACGCTCTGGGCGACGTCCAGGACGGCGCGGATCGCCGAGCTGGGCCGTACCTCGGACTCTGCTGCCACGGTGCTCCGTACGTGGGTCGACTGGGGTCCAGTGCGCCCGAGAGGACTCGAACCTCCACGAGCTAAGCGCTCACAAGGCCCTCAACCTTGCGCGTCTACCAATTCCGCCACAGGCGCCTGGGGCGCGGAGTATAGACACGCGCGCTGGTGTCCGTCCTCGGCCCCCGGTATGTTCCGAACACATGTTCGCCGGATCCGGCGGTGAATCCGAGCAAGGAGCCAAGGGATGGACCTGACCAAGCGTCAGCAGGAGATCGTCGACTTCATCAAGCGGTACTCGGAGCGCAACGGCTATCCGCCCACCGTGCGGGACATCGGAGCGGCGGTCGGCCTGGCCTCCTCCTCGACCGTGCACGCGCACCTGGCCAACCTCGAGAAGCTCGGACTGCTCCGGCGGGATCCCACCAAGCCGCGTGCCATGGAGCTGCTCGACCGGGCGGGCGCCGCGGTGCGGGAGGCGGTGCGGCCCGGCCTGCCCCTGCTCGGCCAGGTGGCCGCCGGGCAGCCGATCCTGGCTGAGGAGAACGTCGAGGAGTACATCGAGACGCCGGCTGCGTGCGGCGGGGACAGCGGCGAGTATCTCCTCAGGGTCCGCGGCGAGTCGATGAAGAACGTGGGGATCCTCGACGGCGACCTGGTCGTGGTGCGACCGCAGGAGACGGCGCGCGACGGCGAGATCGTCGTGGCGCTGGTCGGGGAGGAGGCGACGGTCAAGCGCTTCTTCCGCGAGGGCGATCACGTGCGGTTGCAGCCCGAGAACGACGAGATGGAGCCGATCCGGGTGCGCGACGTGAGCGTGCTCGGCCGCGTGGTCGGGCTGATGCGCAGCATGTAGCCGTGCATGGCTTGTGCGGCGGGCGGGCGTCGCTATGCTCGCCGTGCAGGCTGAGCAGTCGCGGAGGTGTCATGCCTTCGAGGAAAGTCCGGACATCACAGGGCAAGGTGGTCGGTAACGCCGACCCGGGGAAACCCGCGGGAAAGTGCCACAGAAAAGACACCGCCTACGTCTGGGACCGCTGCAGCGTCCCGGACCGGTAAGGGTGAAATGGTGCGGTAAGAGCGCACCGGCGTCGCGGTGACGCGGCGGCCAGGTAAACCCCACCTGATGCAAGGCCGAGCAGAACCGTTTGCAGGTTGCCCGCCGAGGTTCGGGTAGGCCGCTCAGATGGATGACTGCTCTCGACAGGATCCGGCTTACAGGCCTGCTACGGAGGGAGCCCCGGCAACGGGGCTCCCTTCATCCTTCCTGGGGCGCCGCGGGCGCAGCGCTTGAGTCCGCGGTCGCGGCGACCGCCTGCAGGGTGGCCCCGCTCAGGCGATGGTTGGTCCATTCGTCGAGCACCGTCGCGCCGATCTTGCGGTAGAAGCTGAGCGCCATCGCGTTCCAGTCCAGCGCGGTCCAGCTGACGCGCGTGTACCCCCGTTCGACCGCCACGCGGGCGACGTTGCCGAGCAGTCGGCCGCCGACGCCGAAGCGCCGGTACTCGGGCAGGACGAAGAGGTCCTCCAGCCACAGCCCGGGCCGGCACTCCCACGTCGAGAACGTGCCGTGGAAGAGCGCGAACCCGACCGGGGCGCCGTCGACCTCGCCGATCAGCGCCTCGGCGGCCGGCTCGGCGCCGAACAGCCAGCGGTGCAGCAGTTCGGGCGTGCCCACGACCTCATCGGGCGCCCGCTCGTACTCGGCCAGCGCGACGATCAGCGAGTAGATCAGCTCGACGTCGTCCTCCCGAGCCGGGCGGACGCTGACCGTCGGCGTGCTCACCGACCCTCCGGCGGGTGGATCTCGCGCTTGAGGATCTTCCCCGTGGGGCCCTTGGGCAGTTCGTCGACGATCCACACCCGCCGCGGGTACTTGAAGGCGGCGATCTGGTCCTTGACGAAGTCGCGGATCTCCTCCGGCGTCGCGGTGGCGCCCTCCTTGAGCGAGACGGCGGCTCCGACCTCCTCGCCGTACTCGTCGTGCGGCATCCCGATGACGGCCGCCTCGCGCACCGCCGGATGCTCGTAGAGCACCTCCTCCACCTCGCGGGGGTACACGTTCAGGCCGTTGCGGATGATCATGTCCTTCTTGCGGTCGACGATGAAGAAGTATCCGTCGGCGTCGACCCGCGCGAGGTCGCCGGTGTGGAACCACCCGCCGCGGAGCGCCTCGGCGGTCGCCTCCGGGCGCCCCCAGTACCCCTTCATCACGTTGTGGCCGCGCACGACGATCTCACCCACCTCCCCGGGCGCCACCTCGTGGTCGGCGTCGTCGACGACCCGCATCTGCACCCCGGCGATCGGGGTCCCGATCGAGCCCGGCTTCCGCTCGCGGTCGGGATGGTTGAAGGAGGCCACGGGCGAGGTCTCCGAGAGCCCGTAGCCCTCGAGGATCTGACAGCCGAACTCCCGCTCGAAGCTTCGCATCAGCTCGACCGGCATCGCGGCGCCGCCGGAGGCGCAGCAGCGCAGGGTCGAGGTGTCGTAGCGACCGTGGTCGGGCACGTGCAGCATCGCTCCGTACATGCTCGGCACGCCCTCGAACACCTCGACGCGGTCCCGCTCGATGATCTGCAGCGCCTTGACCGGGTCAAAGCGCGGCAGCAGCGTGAGCGTGCCACCGGCGAGCACGCAGGTGTTCATCGCGCACGTCTGGCCGAAGGAGTGGAAGAGCGGCAGGGCGCCGAGCACGACGGTCCCGTCGCCGAGATCGAACAGATCACGGGACGCCTGGCAGTTGCGCAGCAGGTTGTCGTGGGTCAGCTCCGCTCCCTTCGGGGTGCCCGTCGTCCCGGAGGTGTAGAGCAGCACCGCGGTCTCCTCCGCCCGGCGCTCGACGAGCGTCTCGGTCGGCGCCGTCTGAAACAGGGTCTGCTCGAACTCGCCCGGGGCGATCGCGACGCACTCGCACCCGGAGGACTGTGCGGCCGGCTGCGCTTCGCCCATGAAGTCGCTCCAGACGAAGATCAGCCGGGCGCCCGAGTCCCGCAGGTAGTACTCCACCTCGCGGCGCTTGTTGAGCACGTTGAGCGGGACCACGACGGCTCCGGCGCGCAGGATCCCGTAGTAGGCGAGGACGAAGTGGGGCACGTTCGGCAGCATCAGCGCGACCCGCTCCCCGGGGCCCACGCCGCGCTCGGTGAGGAGCGTGGCGACGCGCATCGCGGCCTGCTCGAGCAGGCCGTAGCCGAGGGTGAAGTCGTCGAGCGCCACGGCGACCCGCTCGGGCTCGCGGGCGGCGGCGTCACTCAGTATCTGCGCCAGGTTCATCTGCTGCCTCTCCTCGGACCGTGTCTCAATTGCCGGGTCTCAATTGCCGGTGAACTGCGCCGGGCGCTGCTCCAGGAACGCCCGCACGCCCTCGCTGAAGTCGGCCGAGACCGCCCGCTCGCGCTGCTGCGCGGCCTCGAGCGCGAGCTGCTCGGACAGCTGCGGATGGGCGGCCCGGTTGAGCGCGTGTTTGATCGCCGCATGCGCCGCGGGCGGCCCGACGGCGAGGCGGCCGGCCATCGCGGCGGCCGCGGGGAGCAGTTCGTCGTCACCCAGCACGCGGTTGACCAGCCCCCAGTCGAGCGCCCGGTCGGCGTCGATCGGCTCCGCGAGCAGCGCCATCTCGCAGGCGCGGCCGTGGCCCGCCCGCGCGACGAGCAGCGCCGACGCGCCACCGTCGAGGGTGAGGCCCACGTTGGTGAAGGCGAGCAGGAAGTAGGCGCTGCGCGCGGCGAGCACGAGGTCGGCCGCGAGGGCGAGCGAGCAGCCGAAGCCGACGGCGGGGCCGTTGACCGCGGCGATCACCGGCTGCTCGATCGTTCGCAGGCGCAGGATCAACGGGTGCAGCACCTCGTCGAGGCAGGCGAGCAGCTCCGCCGTCCCGTCCGGTCCGCGCCCCGCCACCGCTCGCAGGTCGGCCCCGGAGCAGAAGCCGCGGCCCGCGCCCGTCAGCACCAGGGCGCGCACGGTGGGGTCGCCCGCGACGCGCTCGACCGCCGCGAGCAGTTCTCGCCCCATGCGCGGGTTGACCGCGTTCAGCGCGTCGGGGCGGTTCAGCGTGATCCACGCGACCCGCTCGCGCAGCTCCAGCTCGACCGTCTCCCGCTCGCGCTCGAGCATCACGCGCTCAGCGTGTGACCCAGACGTCGGGGTCGTCGGCGAGCCGGTCGATCTCCGCCGGGAGCTTGCCGCCCGCGACGTCCGCCACCGTCACGTGCTCGACCACGCTGCGCAGGTTCGCGCGCACGGCGATCCAGACTCGAAGCAGCGCCTCGGACGCGCCGTCGTACTGCGACTCCTCGGGCGGGGCGCCGCGCACGCTCGCGAGCGGTCCCTCGACGGCGCGGATCACGTCGGCCACGCTGATCAACGCCGGGTCTCGGGCGAGACGGAACCCGCCCTCGGCACCCCGGTGGGAGCGCACCAGCCCCGCGTGGCGGAGCTCGCCGAGGATGTTCTCCAGGAAGTTGAGCGGGATGCCCTGCGCCGTGGCCAGCCGCTCCGCCTTCACCGGCTTCTCCCCGGCGTTGGCGGCGAGCTCGACCATCGCGCGCACCGCGTAATCGGCTTTGGCGGAAATCCTCATGAGTGCGGGAGTATTACGTGTGCCACCGGCAAATGACCCCCGGCTTCTGACGGGGAGAGCGCGTCCTGCGGGCCCGCGCGCCTCCAGCGGATAACTCTTATCACGCAAACGTATCGTGCGGCGCTGTTCACGCTTTGTTTACGGGTATTGGCTGGGTTACGATGCCCTATGGCGCCAGCCAGAGCCCACGCGGGCCCGCCCGCTGCATGCATGAGCACACGCGAACTCTCCCGAGTCGTGTCGAACGTGCCTTCAGTCGATCTGACTCACGAGCAGTTCTAGGAAGGAGCCGTATCTGGACATGTCGCACACCGTGACCAAGCAGACCGCCCGGACCAACCACGCCGGACTTCGCGCCTGGGTCGAGCGGATCGCCGCGCTCACCCAGCCCGACGAGATCCACTGGTGCGACGGCTCCGAGGAGGAATACGACCGTTTGGCGCAGGCGCTGATCGACTCCGGCACCTTCCGCAGGCTCTCCGACACCAAGCGCCCGAACTCGTACCTGGCGCTCTCGGATCCCGGTGACGTCGCGCGCGTCGAGGACCGCACCTTCATCTGCTCGCAGCGGGAGGCGGACGCCGGCCCGACGAACAACTGGGCCGATCCGGTGGAGATGCGCGCCACCCTCAACGGGCTGTTCGAGGGCTCGATGCGCGGCCGCACGATGTATGTCGTGCCGTTCAGCATGGGGCCGATCGGCTCTCCGATCTCCTACATCGGCGTCGAGCTCACGGATTCCGCCTACGTCGCGGTCTCGCAGCGGATCATGACCCGCATGGGTCAGGAGGCGCTCGACGCGCTCGGCGACGACGGTGAGTTCGTGCCCTGCGTGCACTCGGTCGGGGCGCCGCTGCTGGACGGCGGGCCGGACGTCCCGTGGCCGTGCAACGCCGAGAACAAGTACATCGTGCACTTCCCCGAGACCCGCGAGATCTGGTCCTACGGCTCCGGGTACGGCGGCAACGCCCTGCTCGGCAAGAAGTGCTTCGCGCTGCGGATCGCGTCGGTCATGGCTCGAGACGAGGGTTGGCTGGCCGAGCACATGCTGATCCTCAAGCTCACCTCGCCGCAGGACACCGTCAAGTACGTCGCGGCGGCCTTTCCGAGCGCCTGCGGCAAGACGAACCTGGCGATGCTGATCCCGACGCTCCCCGGCTGGAAGGTCGAGACGATCGGCGACGACATCGCGTGGATGAAGTTCGACGCCGACGGTCGGCTGCGGGCGGTCAATCCGGAGAACGGGTTCTTCGGCGTCGCTCCCGGCACCGGGGCGCTCACGAACCCGAACGCCATCGACACGATCGGCCGCAACACCATCTTCACCAACTGCGCCCTCACCGACGACGGGGACGTCTGGTGGGAGGGACTGACCGGCGAGCCCCCGGCGCACGCGATCGACTGGAAGCGCAACGACTGGACCCCGGCCTCGGAGACGCCGGCGGCTCACCCGAACGCTCGCTTCACGACGCCCGCCGCGCAGTGCCCGTCGATCGCTCCCGAATGGGAGGACCCCGCCGGGGTCCCGATCGACGCCTTCCTGTTCGGCGGACGCCGTGCGACGGTCGTGCCGCTCGTGCACGAGGCGCGCGACTGGGACCACGGCGTGTTCCTCGGCTCGATCATGTCCTCGGAGACGACCGCGGCCGCGGCCGGCGCGGTCGGGACGCTGCGGTTCGACCCGATGGCGATGCTCCCGTTCTGTGGCTACAACATGGGCGACTACTGGAGCCACTGGCTGAGCCTCGGAGCACGTGAGGGCGCGAGGCTCCCGCGGGTCTTCTACGTCAACTGGTTCCGCAAGAACGCGGAGGGCCGCTTCCTGTGGCCGGGGTATGGGGAGAATTCCCGCGTGCTCGAGTGGATCTTCCGCCGCTGCGAGGGAACGGCCGAAGCCGTCGAGACCGAGATCGGGCTGCTGCCGCCGGTCGGCGAGGGTGGGCTCAACACCACCGACCTCGACGTGTCCGAGGCTGACCTGCACGAGCTGCTGAGCGTCGACGCCGAGGGGTGGCGCCACCAGATCCCACAGATCCGGGCCCACTTCGCGAAGTTCGGCCCCACGCTTCCGCACCAGCTCGAGGACCAGCTGCACCAGCTCGAGCAGCGCCTGAGCTGACGCTTCCGCTCGTCCCGTCCGACGCCGTCCTGCTCGCGCTGCAGGCCGGCGTCGTCGCGGCCCCCCGGTGGCCCGACGCACGCTGGCTCGCGCGCCTGCGCGGCCTGCGCGGTCGCGGCTGGGCGCTCATCCCGGTGGCGTCGATCGTCGGGGTGATCCTCGCCATTCGCTACGCGGCGGCGACGGCCGACTGGCTCACCTACCTCGCCGTGGTCGCCGTTCCGATCCTCGCCGCCATGGCGCTCGGATGGGCCGCCCGCGGCGCCCGCCCGTGGCTGGCACCGCTCGCGGCCGGCCTGTTCGTGGCGGCCTGGCGAGCGCCCGGCAGCCTCGGCGGGCAGGCCGCCGCCGCCCTCCTGTCCGCCCTCAGCTGCGTCACGCTCGGCGTCCTGATGGCGGCGGTGACACCGAGCCGCTGGCTGAAGCTCGGCATCATCGCGATGGCGGCCGCCGACGTGTGGCTGATCGTCGCCGGCCAGCTCCAGGCCCCGAACGCCGTCCTGGTCGCGGCGCGACCCGGGGGCGGGCTGCCTCAGCTGCAGAGCGAGCAGTTCGGCAGCGTCTCGATGGGGTACGGCGATCTGTTCGTCGCCGCGCTGCTCGGCTCCGTCTGGGCGTCGCGCGAGCGGGTGCAGCGGGCGGCGGCGGTCATCACGCTCGCGGCCGCTGCGCTGTTCGATCTGCTCTTCCTCGTCACCGGTGAGCTGCCGGCGACGGTGCCGGTCGCCCTCGCGCTCTTGCTCGTGGAGGTAGGGTTACGCCGTGGCCGGATCAGGGGAGACCGCGGGGTCAGTGCGTGCTGCGCCCCGTCGAGGCGGGGGGACGCGACTCCTCCGCCAGCGAGGTGATGGCGAGCGTCCCGCGCGCCGCCTCCTCGAGCACCTCGGTGGCCTCCTCGGCCGTCCGCGCGTACAGCTCGACGAGCAGGTGCACGACGATCCGGTCCTCGTCGTGCTTGTGGAAGCGGACGTGGGTGAAGAACTCGCGCGTGCCGTGGTCGCCAAAGGCGGCGTAGGAGAGCGCGTCGCCGGCGTCCGGGCCCGAGCAGGTCTCGACCTCGTCGGCCTCGACCGTCACCGTGCAGGACGCGATCCACGGGGTCCCGGTGATCATGCGCTCCCAGCGGTCCTCGATCGGCTCGACCCGCCCGTTGTGGAAGCCGAGGTGCGGCTGGTCGTGCATGGACTCCAGGCACTGCACGACGGCCTCCTGCATCTCGTCGACGACATCCGTGCGCTCACCCGTCTCCGGATCGATGCGGTGGATGCCCTCGTAGTGGAGCTGGACCTCGAGGTTCTGGGACCAGCAGCGGTAGCAGCGAAGCCAGCTCCGGACCTCGGTTGAGCCCTCCATTGACTCGATTCTAGACATGCGACCGACACACTCGAGCGGTGAAACGGCTGTCGGCGTGATCCTCGCCGGCGGTCCCGGCCGGCGCATCGGCGGCAACAAGGCGAGCGTCGCGCTGCTCGGCGAGCCACTGCTCCATCACAGCCTGCGAGCGATCCGGCAGGTGCTGCACGACGTGGCGATCATCGTCAAACCGCAGACGCTGCTGCCACGGCTCGAGGGCGCCATGGTGTGGGTCGAGCCGGAGGAGCCGGCCCACCCGCTGCTGGGGGTGGGGGAGGCCCTGGCGCTCGCCGGGGGCCGCCCGATCCTCGTCTGCCCGCTCGACCTGCCGTTCGTCACGCCGCGGCTCCTCGGCGCCCTCGCGGGGGCCGACAGCGAGGGCCGTCCGGCCGTGCTCGCCACCTGTCGCGGCCGCTTGCGGCCCCTGCTCGGACGGTACCTGCCCGCCGCCGCACCGCGGCTCGCCGAGGCTGTGGAGCGGGGGTTGGCGCTCGAGCCGGCCGTCGACCTGCTCGAACCGCGGCTCCTCGAGGTCGACGGCGAGGATGAGCCCGAGCTCTTCGACGTCGACACTCCCGACGACCTGCTGCTGGCCGCCGGGCTGCTCGAGGCTCAGCGGCGGTCGGTGCGCGTCTGATCCGCGTCAGCCGCCGATGGCGGACATCGTCCGGGCCGGCTGCACGAAGCCGGGCTCGCCGATCCGGTGCTTGAGCTCCTTGCGCCAGACGGCGTCGCGAATGAGCTGCGCGAGCTGGTCGTCGTCGGCGCCGTCCCGCAGCGGCCCTCGGAGGTCCGTCTCCCGCAGGGAGAACAGGCAGGTGCGCAGGCGCCCGTCGGCGGTCAGGCGGATCCGGTTGCAGTCACCGCAGAAGGGCTCGGACACCGGGTTGATGAAGCCGATCCGGCCGTGGCCGTCGGCGAACCGATACACCCGGGCGGTGGCGCCCGGCTCGCGCTCGGTCGGCTCGAGCGGGTGCAGGGCGTCGATCATCGCGTGGAGCTCGGCGCCCGTCAGCACCTGGTCGGAGCTCCACGCGCGATCGGCGTCGAGGGGCATGAACTCGATGAAGCGAACCTCGTAGGCGCTGTGGCGGGCGAGTTCGACAAAGGCCGGCACCTCGTCCTCGGTGACCCCGCGCAGGGCGACGGCGTTGACCTTGATCGGGTGCGCCTGCGGATATTCCGCGAGTCGGGCGAGGCCGCGCAGGACCTGATCGAGCGCGTCGCGCCGGGTCAGCGCGTAGAACCGGTCGCGCTGCAGCGAGTCGATCGAGACGTTGAAGCGGATCCCTCGCGCCCGGCGCTCTCTGGTCTCGCAGGCCGCGACGAGCGCGCCGGCATCGCGCTCGAGCAGGAAGCCGTTGGTGGTGATGGCGAGGTCCTCGATGCCGTCGAGGGCGGCGAGCATCCCCACCAGACGCGGGAAGTCCCGCCGCACGAGCGGCTCGCCGCCCGTCAGGCGCACGTCGTGCACGCCCAGACGGGCGAACAGGGCGACGAGGCGCGTGATCTCCTCGAAGCGCAGCACCTCGTCACGCTCGAGCCAGGGCAACCCCTCGGCCGGCATGCAGTACTGGCAGCGGAAGTTGCACCGGTCCGTGACGGACACGCGCAGGTCCGCGATGCGGCGTCCATGGCCGTCGGTCAGGGGTTCGGACACCATGATCACCTACCCAGGATTCTATGGACGGATCCGCAGGCGGCCGACGGCCCAACGGGGGCGCCGGGCCGGCCGTTCCATTCCGCGGGCGCAGCGGATAGCCTTCGCGCGATGAGTGAGGAGCTGACGAGGAGCGGAGAGGGGCTGTTCCGGCTCTCCCGGCGCGGGTACGACCGCGACGAGGTCGACGCCTACGTGAGCCAGTTGCAGCGCCAGGTTCGTGAGCTCCAGGCACAGCAGCAGACGCCCGATGCCGCCGTCCGCGACGCGCTCGCGCGCGTCGGCGAGGAGGAGGCCGACGTGCTCAGGCAGGCGCACGACACGGCGGAGGAGATCGTCGCGGGCGCGGAGCGCGAGGCCCGGGAGCACCGCGATCAGGCCGAGCGCGAGACCGCGCACGTCGTGGCGGTGGCCGAGCAGCGGCTGCACGACCTCGACCTCGACACCGATCGCATCTGGGGCGAACGGGAGCGGATCGTGGCCGACGCCCGCGATCTGGCCCGGCAGCTCAACCAGCTGGCCGACCTCGCCGCCGAGCGGTTCCCGCAGGACGCCGATCCGCCGCCGGGCGCCGGCCAGCTGAATGCGAGCCATTGACACGCTTCATCTGGGGCGGCGTCGCTGGATCTGCTGCTGGCAGGTCGGTCCGGTCCTCATCGACCCCGGACCGACGGGGTCGCTCGAGCAGGTGCTCGCCGAGCTCGGAGACTGGGAGCCGCAGGCCATCCTGCTCACGCACATCCACTTCGACCACGCGGGTGCGACGGGGTCGCTGCTGCGCCGATGGCCGAACCTCGACGTCTACGTGCACGCCCGGGGCGCGCCGCATCTGATCAATCCCGAGCGCCTGTGGGCGAGCGCCGCGCGGTTGTACGGCGAGGAGAACATGCTCTCGATGTGGGGCGAGTTCCTCGCCGTGCCCGAGGACCGGGTGCACGCGCTGACCGGCGGGGAGCGCCTGCGCATCGGCGGAGCGACGTTCGAGGTCGCCGGCACGCCCGGGCATGCGAGCCATCACGTCGCCTACCTGCACGAGGGCACCGCGTTCGTCGGGGACGTGGGCGGGGTGCGGATCGACGCCGACACGCCGACGCTGCCGCCGACTCCGCCGCCCGACATCGACGTCGAGGCCTGGCACCGCTCGATCGACCGGATCCGCCAGTGGCGGCCCGACCGGCTGGCGATCACGCACTTCGGCGCCTACGACGACGTGGACCGGCAGCTCGACGAGCTCGGTGAGCGGCTCGACCGCTGGGCGCAGTCCGCGCGCGGGCTCGACCGCGAGGCGTGGATCGAGGCGGTGCGCGCCGATGTGCGCTCGGCGGTGAGCGCCGAGGAGCTCGACGCCTTCATGGCCGCCGTGCCGGTCGACCAGGCGTACGCGGGGCTCCAGCGCTACTGGGAGCGGCGCGGTCCGGGTGAGCCCGGCGGCCGGGCCGACTGACGAGGCTCAACTCTGGACGAGCGTCAGCTCGAACGAGTAGAGGTCCGGGCGGTAGCAGTGGTGCCCGAACTCCACCGCTCGGCCTGAGCTCGCATACGCGGTGCGTTCCATGGTGAGCACCGGGCCGTGTCGCCTGATCTCGAGCAGCCGTGCCTCCTGCGCGGTTGCGAGCCGGGCGCCGATGTGCTGCGCGGCCACGCGGATCTGCACCCCACGCGCGCGCATCAGCTGGTAGAGGCCGTGGGATCGGATCTGCTCGGCGGACAGGTCGGCGAGCTCGGCCCCGAGGAAATTCTCCATCACGGCCAGCGGCACCCCACCCGTGAGTCGCAGACGCCGGATGTGGAGCACGGGCGTGCCCTCCGCCACGCCGAGTCGCTCGGCCAGAGCCTGGTCTGCGGAGAGGAGCTCGTGCGCCAGCACCACGGTGCTCGGCTGGCGCCCGGCCTGGGCGAGGTCGTCGTAGAGGCTCGTCAGCTCGACCCTGCGGTGGACGGGCCTGCGCACGACCTGCGTGCCCACTCCACGCCGGCGCACGAGCAGACCCCTGTCGACCAGTTCCTGGAGCGCACGGCGAACGGTGGGACGCGAGACGTTCAGGCGTTCCCCCAGGCTCGTCTCGTTCTCCAGGCGGGCACCCGGCGGCAGCTGTCCAACGACGATCGCCTGCTCGATGCGACTGGCCAGTTGAAAGTAGAGCGGGACGGGGCTCGAGCGGTCCACCTCCGAGAACAGCTCGAGCGGCAGCCGAACCGGCTCAGTCGTCGGAGTGTCCGTCGTGGTCGATCCGCCGGGCATCCGCGAAATATGTCATGTTGTTAGGACAAAGTGCCCGGCTGACGAAAGAGAGCAAACGCGTCCATGTGGAAGACCAGTGAGTGCATCGACATCCCGGTCGGCGCCGAGGCGTTCGAAGGGCTGCGTCGTGCACGCAGGCAGGAACCGTCATCGATCTCCGCCGCCCTCGCGCGTCGGAGCCGCCGTTCGCTGGCCCACGGCGACGGCCGGCTCTTCATCGTCGCCGCCGATCACCCCGCCCGAGCATCGCTTGCCGTACGCGAGAATCCCCTGGCCATGGCCGATCGGTACGAGCTGCTGCAGCGACTCGCCCTCGCCCTCTCCCATCCCGGTGTCGACGGGGTTCTCGGCACCCCGGATGTGATCGATGATCTGGCCTTCCTCGGTGTCCTGGAGAACAAGCTCGCGGTCGGGTCGATGAATCGTGGCGGACTGCGGGGTTCGGTGTTTGAGATGGACGACCGCTTCACCGGCTACGACGTCCCGTCGGCCCTCGCGGCGCACCTGGATGCGGCGAAGGTCCTGGTGAGGATCGACCTCCAGGACCCGCTCACGGTCCGGACCCTGGAACGCACCGCCGACGCCGTGAGCCAGGCCGCGAGGGCCCATCTGCCGATCATGCTCGAGCCCTTCATGTGCAGCCGAGTCGGTGGGAAGGTCGTCAACGATCTCTCCCCCGACGCGGTCATCAACGCGATCGCCGTCGCCGCTGGACTCGGGAGCAGCTCCGCGTACTCGTGGCTGAAGCTTCCCGTCGTCGACGAGATGGAGCGTGTGATGGAGGCCACGACGCTGCCCACGCTGCTGCTGGGCGGCGACAGCGGCGGTGATCCCGACCACCTGTATGCGTCCTGGGAAGCCGCGCTGGCGCTGCCGGGCGTCCAGGGGCTGGTCGTGGGGCGCAGCCTCCTGTATCCGGACGACGGCGACGTCGCCCAGGCGGTCGGCATCGCCGCGTCGCTCGTGCACGGAAGCTGACGAGGAGCTGAGCATCATGGCGGATCTCAACGAATGGTTCTTCCCCCGCGGCTCTCTCGCTCGGGACGGCTGGGAGTCGGTGGTGGATCAGCGCCTCGCCGGGTGGGCGCGCACGGGCATCCATGTCGCGCAGCTCTCCGGGGGGCGCCTCGAGCTTCCGGCCGCGGACGTGGAGCGGCTCGTCGTGCCGCTGTCGGGCACCTTCACCGTCGAGCACGACGGGCGCTCGACTCCGCTCGGCGGCCGAAGCAGCGTCTTTGACGGTCCGACCGATGTGCTGTACGTGGGAGCCGGCCGCGACCTGGGGATCGCCGGAACCGGCCGGGTGGCGGTGGCGCAGGCGCCGACCAGCGTGAGGAAGCCGAGCCGGTACCTGAGCGGGGATGACGTTCAGATCGAGCTGCGGGGCACCGGCAGGGACACCCGGCAGATCCACAACCTCGGCTGGCCGGGCGCGCTCGACACCGCTGCACTGCTGGTGTGCGAGGTGATCACGCCCGCCGGGAACTGGTCCTCGCACCCCGCCCACAAGCACGATGAGTCACTGCCCGGGGAGGAGACCCAGCTCGAGGAGATCTATTACTTCGAGGTGGCCCCCACGCGCGGGAGCGGGGCGCCGGCCGACGCCGACGCATTTGCCAGCTTTGCGACCTATTCCTCGCGCGCCGGGGAGATCGAGACCCGCGCCATCGTGCGGAGTGGGGACATCGCGCTGGTGCCCCACGGGTACCACGGACCGGCCGCCGCGGCGCCTGAGTACGACCTGTACTACCTGAACGTGATGGCCGGAGCCGGGCCCGGGCGCGCCTGGCTGTTCACCGACGATCCCCGTCAGGCCTGGATCCGCGCCCGCTGGAGCGAGGACGTGCCCGATCCGCGACTGCCCTACAGGGCTCCCGAGGCATCCGGCTAGCGGGACCTTTGTCGCTGTTTTGGCGGGGCTTGTTGCGTGTTTGAGGGGTTCTTTGGGGGGGATGCGTAAGACGCAACATTGACCTCGGGATTGTTGCGTGATAGACATCCGCGTCATGAGCAATGTGACCGCGCTCGAGCGTGGGTTGAAGATCTTGGATCTGTT
>DAIDJO010000042.1 GCA_027451345.1 Solirubrobacterales bacterium | reverse complement strand
CCCGCGCATCCGGTTCGCCAACATGTCCGGCGCGATCATCGGGTTACCACCCGGGTTGTCCGTCAGCGACACGAAATCAACCCGCGGGTTCTCCGCCAACTCCTGCGCGAGCGCCAACAACGCCTCACCCGAATGCTGCTCGACAACGCCACGCGTCGTAACGAGCTCAGCGCCAATCACAAACGCGCCGGACGCACTCAGCTTCTCTCGCAACGTTGCCATCCCTGTCCTCTCCGGTTGTGCCTCTCGCCCGGCAGCTTACCCATCCCCGGACTACATTGCATGCATCGATTTTGATCTGCATGCAGCCGCCTCGCCCGTCGAACGCCCGGCCCACCCGGACGAACGGCAGCAGACGCGGCGTCTCCCCGCTACCATGCGGCTTCTGCGTCGGCGGGGGCGCGCCGCCGAGCCGGTGAACCGCCACGCGACAGACCGCAGACGTATCGGAGCTTCAACGGAAGGCGCGGTGGACGGACGGTGCGGTGCTGCCGCGGCCGATCGCTCCGCCGCAAAAGGAGACTTGATGGACCGCACGCAGCACCAGGCCGACCGGGGTGAGCTTCGGTGACCACAGCAGCCGATGGCGCGATGACCCTCGAGCAGGAGATCCTGACCCGCCCCGTCGAGGAGCGTGAGCCCGTACGCGCCTTCTTCGCCGCCCATCCGGCCGGTCAGGGCGCTCCGATCGCCGTCGTCATCCCGGCCTACAACGAGGAGCCCACGGTGGCCAGCGTCGTGCGCGGCATTCCGCGTGAGATCCACGGCAAGGCCGTCGAGGTGATCGTCGTGGTCGACGGCTCCGACGACCGCACCGCCGAGGAGGCTCGCTCCGCCGGTGCGCTCGTCTGCGACGTGCCGGTCAATCGCGGCCAGGGCCTGATCTTCATGCTCGGCTACTGGCTCGCCTACAAGCGCGGGTCCGAGGTGATCGCCACCACGGACGCCGACGGCCAATACGACGAGACGGAGTTTGACCGCGTGCTCGAGCCGATCCTCACCGGCCGCGCGGACTTCGTCAACGGATCGCGACGGCTCGGCACCGAGCTGACGACCGACCCGGTGCGCCACGCCGGCGTGATCTTCTTCGGGACCCTGATCAGCGTGCTGCTCCGTCAGCGGATCACCGATCCGGCGTCGGGCATCCGCGCCTTCCGGACGGTCATTCCCCGGACGGTGAAGCTGGAGCAGACGCAGTACCAGACCTCCGAGCTGCTGATCGCCACCGCGATGAACGGCTTCCGGATCGTCGAGGTCGCCACCACGATGCGCGACCGGCCCGAGGGCGCCACGCTGACGAAGAAGGGCCCGAACCTCCTCTACGGGATGCGGTTCGCGCGGGCGATCCTCATGACGTTCTGGCGCGAGCTGCAGCGCAAGCGCCGCGGCGCGTAGCGCGGAGACGCACGGCACGCGGCCGACACGACCCGAGCCGGCGCGCGGAGCCCCGCGAGCAGGCCGGGCGGGGGTCAGCTGGCCGAGCCGGGAGAGAACACCGGTTCGCGGTCGCGCGACGGTGTCTCGATCGCCTCGACCGCAGGCGGAGGCGGAGGGGCCGAACGCTGCGGCCGCGGACGCCGGTGGCCGCGCTCCTGCGCGAAGATCACGTACTCGTAGATGGCGAACTTCGTGAAGAAGAGGATCACGTTGAGCAGCACGAAGGCCGCCGTCACGATCAGCAGACGCAGCCCATCATGGTTCTCCACGTGGATGCCGTACTTGACCCAGTGGTTGACCCGACCGGTGGCGAACGTGGTGATGAGCAGCACCATCGCCGAGACGGCCGCGTAGGAGACGATCTGCTTCTTCGGGGCACGGCCCGTCTGCTGCCAGGCCCACCGGCGGTTCATGATCCAGTTCGGAATCGCGGCGGCGAAGAACGCGATGATCGAGGGCACGGTCGTCCCCCAGCCGAGCCAATAGCAGAAGGCGAACGTCAGGTTCGACAACCCGAAGGCGATCACCGAGCTGAGCGCGTACTTGGTCATCTTCGCCGAGAACGGCGTGCGCGTCAGCCACTGCCACCACGGATGCCGGCGAATGAATTCCGCGAGGCGCTCCATCGATGGCTGGGAGAGGGTGGGAATCACTGGATCGAGAGTCGTGTTGACGAAGCTGTGGGGTGGTAGGGCCCGGGCGAGCCCTACCGAACTTCAGCGAACGCTAAACGAATCGCCGCCGGTCGTGCTACGGCGCATCCCGCCAGCGCCCGAGGAGGATGCGCTGGTCCGACCTGCCACCGGAGTGATTGTAGCCATCGCTTAAGCTCATCTTGAGGCGATGCACGCCCGTCCCGAGGCTAATCCGGCCCGCGTCAGATCCGTGTAAGCGGCGACGCTCGGCCGCTCGCGTGCGACGATGCGGATATGACGAACATCGAGACCCGTCCGCTCGGGCACAGCGGCATCCAGGTATCCGTCGTCGGCCTCGGCTGCAACCAGTTCGGGAACCGCCTCGACCTCGAGGGCACCCGAGCGGTGATCGACCGAGCGATCACCGCGGGGATCACCTTCCTCGACACCGCCGATCGCTACGGCGAGACCAGGAGCGAGGAATTCATCGGCGAGGTGCTGAGGGGACGCCGGGATGAGGTGGTCATCGCCACGAAGTTCGGCCTCGACCTCGGCGATGGCTGGACCGGCCCGCGCGGCGCGCCGGACTACATCCACCGCGCCTGCGAGAACTCGCTCCGACGACTGCGGACCGATGTCATCGACCTGTACTGGTACCACCGTCCGGACGGCGTCACGCCGATCGCCGAGACCCTGGAGGGCCTCGACGAGCTCGTCAAGGCCGGCAAGGTGCGCGCGATCGGCGCATCGAACTTCGGCGCCGACCAGATCCGCGAGGCCGAGCGGGCGGCTCGCGAGCACGGTCTCACCCCGTTCAGCGCGATCCAGAACGAATACAGCCTGCTGCACCGCGAGCCGGAACGGGACGTGCTGGCCCTCTGCGAGCAGCTCGACCTCGCCTTCATCCCGTATTACCCGCTCGCCTCCGGCCTCCTGACGGGGAAGTACCGCCGCGGGCAGGCCGCGCCCGAGGGAGCCCGACTGTCCGGTCGCGAGCAGATCGCCACCGACGAGCAGTGGAGGATCGTCGAGGCCCTCGCGGACTACGCGGAGCGGCACGGCGTGCCGCTCACCGACGTGGCGATCGGCGCGCTGCTCACCCGGCCGGCGGTGGCGAGCGTCATCGCCGGGGCCACCGGAGCCTCCCAGATCGACGCCAACGCCTCGGCCGCCCGCTGGAGACCAGACGAGGCGCAGTCGCGCGAGCTCTGGGCGCTGCTCGACTAGGACGGCGGGGGCCGGGTGGGCGCAGGCCAGCGGGCCTGCGCCACCACGTCAGGCGGCCCGGGAGAGCGGAGCGGAGAGATCGAGGGGCAGCTCGGGGCCGCAGGCGCGAAGGTCCCCGATCAGCCGGTCGGCGGTGACCCGCTCCCACCGGCCGCTCTGCACGAGCACCTCGCACAGCAGCTCGGTGTCCTCCAGGCTGTCGCGCACCGCGTCATCCGCGGACAGGTCGGCGCAGAGGACGAGGCTGTCGGCCGTGTAGCGGATCCGCTCCCGCTCGGTGGGCTGCAGCTTCGCGGGCCCGAGTTCGGACACCATATGGATCACCCGCCGGTAGGCGTGCGCGCGCTCTGGATTCATCCCAGCCTCCCCGTTGGTCGCCCCACGTTTCTCCGGATGGAATCGGACCTCGCCCCGTGACGCGTTGGCCACGCGTCCAACGATCGGCAGGCACCGTTCATCCATCCTGCTCCCGTGCGTGGAGAACCACGAGCGACGCGTACACGTCCTCGCCCTCGGGCGCGGCGATCCAACGTCGGCCCCCGCCGACGAGGACCCGCACCGGGCCCGGTTGCGCCGGCGAACGGAACTCGAGCTCCGCGTCGACCTCGACGAGCTCGCGGGAGGCGCCGAGCAGCTCGTCCTCGAACGGTTCCCAGTAGGCCGCGTTGTTGACATGGTCGGCGATGTCGGCATCGGTGTGGTGGAAGCGCCACCGCCACTCCCCGGTGACGCGCTCGGGCCGCGGGTGACGCAGGCGCGCCGTCACCTGCCGGTTCCCGGCGGAGGAGGCGTAGACCACGCGCTCGGCGTCGGTCACCGGACTCGGCAACCGGCGCTCGGGGTCGAGGTGCACCCACAACGCGGTGGCCTCGACGAGCGGCCCGGCGGTCTCGGGGTCGGGCTCGGCGAGCGAGACGGTCGTGCGGCGCTGCGCCCACATGCGGCCGATGCCGCTGCAGAACGTCGACACGACGCAGCGCTCACCGAAGCGCGGGAAGCGGGTGACCTGGATGCGGTGCCGGCGCAGCACCCAGACCGCGACGCGCTCGAGCCCCGCGTCCTCCACGTCCGCGTAGGCGACGTCCTGCATCCAGCGGGCCAGCGCATCGAGGCGGGCCCGCCCCGAGGGCGCGCAATCGGCGAGGAGCGGGCGGCGGTCGATCCGGAAGATCCGGCCGCCGGCCGTCGCGGGCGTCATCTCATCGCGCCGGTGCATGTCGGTCACGAGCTCCACGAACGGGGAATGTAGAAGGGCGCGCCGCCGGCCGTCGGGCCGGTCCGACACCGCCCCGGGTCAGGCGGACGCGGCGCCCGTGTGGCGCTCGAGCGCACGGTTCAGCTCGGCCGCAGCCTGCGCCGGAAACTCGGGATCCAGCGGCGTCGACGCGGTCCCGTAGACGCGCAGCAGGCGCCCGCTCCGGGGGACCACGGCGACGACGCTCAGGAGCGGCGGGACCGCGGCCACCGCCTCGCCCGAGACGGCCACCCCCGCGCCGCCGCCGGTCGCCGTGCCCGACGCGACGGTCGCCGTGCCCGACGCGACATAGTCCAGGCCGACCTCCAGCCGCACGCGCGGAGCGCCGGAGATGCCGGTCACGACGCAGGTGTCGATCTCCGTCCACGCCAGGTGGCGGCTGCTCAGCAGGCCCCGGATGCGCAGCCCGTGCTCGGTCACGTCGATGCCCGACCGCAGGGCGAGCGCGGTCCAGATCGCGCCGAGCCCACCGACGACGGCGGCCACGGCGGTCGCACTCCAGAACGCCACGATCAGCGCGGTCACGATCAGCACCAGGACCAGGCTCACGTACGCGACCTGCGACCGGAATGAGCTTGGGATCCTGTCCGTCCCCTCGTCCATCTCGTGGGTTTATACCGGGCCGGAGGCCAGCGGTGCGACGTCCGGCAATGGGGAGTGCCCGCGCAGCGCGCCGGCGGCGAGCCCCATCGCCACGAGCAGACCTCCGACGACGCCGAACGAGACCCGCAGCGACGACACGGAGGCGACAGCGCCGATCGTGCCCGGAGCGAGCAGTCCGCTGCCGTAGGCGATTCCGGCGACGCCGGCGATGCTCCGCGCCGGATGCGGTCCGATGCGCCCCGCGGCGGCGAAGACGAGCGGGACGACGACGGCCACGCCGATGCCGAGCAGCGCGAATCCGCCCAGGGCGGCGCCGAGCGTCGGCGCCCACAGGACGACGCCGGTCCCGGACGCCGCGCATGCCGCGGAGAGCCGGACGGTTCGAGTGGCGCCGAGCACCCGGATCACGCGATCGCCGACCAGGCGGGCGGTCGCCATCGTCGCCGAGACGACGGTGACGGCGAGCGCCGCGGTGCTCGCCGAGGCCCGGAGCTCGTGCCGGAGGAAGAACGCCGACCAGTCCATGCCGGCCAGCTCGCCGAAGACGGCGCAGAGCCCGATCAGGCCGATCACGACGACCGGGCGCGTCGGGAGCGCGAAGTGCGGCGGCTCCGCGCCGTCCTCCGGAGCCGGATCGTCGACGAGCGCGCGCGATGCCGCCACGCCGATCGCGATCAGGGCGCCGGCGACGGCGAGGAACTCGAGCCTCGCGTCGAGCCCGACGCGAGCGGCGAGCGCGGACACGGCCGAGCCGAGGAGCACTCCGACGCTCCACAGACCGTGGAAGCTCGACATCACCGACCGACCGATCCGCCGCTCGACGAGCGCGCCGTGGGCGTTCATCGCCATGTCGGCGAGTCCCGCCGCGGCCCCGTAGACGAGCAGGGCGCCACAGAGCAGGACCAGCGAGGTGGCGAGGGCGGGCAGGATCAGGCTCGCGCACCAGGCGGCGATCGTGACGGCCACGAGCGGTCGGAACGAGTACCGGTGGGCGAGGCGACCGGAGAACGGCATCGCGAGCATCGCGCCCACGCCGGGCATCAGCAGCGCGACGCCGAGCCGCCCCGCGCCGACGCCGACGTGGGCGGCGACCCACGGGAGCCGAGCGGCGAAGCTGCCCGTCACGGCGCCGTGCACCGCGAACACGGTCGCGGTGCCCCAGCGAGCCCGTCCGATCGGTCGACCGGCCGCGGTGGCGCTCACCGCCGCAGGCGGATCGCGTTCAGGTCGTCGGCGCGGACCTCGTCGAGGCGCTCGAGCAGTCCGTCGAGGTCGTCGTGCTCGGCGTGGAGATACCGGCCGGCCAATCCGTCGTAGCGCCCCGTGGCCAGCCGGCGGACGAGCTCGGGAGCGAGCTCCGGCCGGGTCCACGGCGCGTCGTCGGGGAACCGCGCGGCGGTGAGTTCCGTGCGGACGAGGCCGGGGCTGATCAGGAAGACGGGCAGACGCCCCGCCAGCTCGTTGGCGAGCATCTCCGCATAGCGGCCCGCGGCGGCCTTGCTCGGGGCGTAGGCGGTGCTGTCACCGCCCGGCAGATAGGCGGCGCCGCTGCCCAGGATGACGATTCGTCCGCCACCGCGCTCGAGCATCCCCGGGATCACGGCGCGGCAGCACAGGTGCACGCCGAGCACGTTCACCTCATAGACCCGCCACCACTCGTCCGGGTCGATCTCCCAGGATCGCGGGGCGTCGTGGCCCTCACTGATCCCCGCGTTGGCGACGAGCAGGTCAACCGGCCCCGCCGCGACCACCGCCCGCCGCACCGACGCCCGGTCGGTCACGTCGAGCTCGACCCACCGGCCGCCGATCTCCTCGGCGACCACCGTCACCTGCGCGCGGGTGCGGGCGCCGACGACGACCTCCCATCCATCGGCCGCAAGGGCGCGCGCGATGCCGGCTCCGATACCCCTGCCGCCTCCGGTGATGAGCGCTCTCACCCGGATCACCCTACCGGCCCACGACGGCAGGGGAGCCCAGACGGTGGTCGGTCGGACTCCCTAGGAGGTTGGTGTTTTTCGGCTTGGGAGGGGCGGGAGAGCGGTGCTCTCCCGCTGGTGTTTGTCTCTGACGAAGACCGGCCGCTGACGCGGCCTTTTGCTGCGCGTGGTTGAACGGCGCTCGGCATGATCCGTCCGACCCTCAAGTAATACTTGAGGGTATGAGTCTTGGGATATCGCCCCGTCAGCCCGGCATGTTCGCAACGACCACCAGCTTCTGTGAGCAGCGGGTCGCGGCCGACTCGATCTATGGGCTGTTGCACCGTGAGTGCTTCGAGCTGTTCCCCGATGAGATGTTCGCCGACCTTGAGGTGTGTCCGAGTCAAAGCCACAGATCGGGGAGCGAATTAGTCCACATCGGTGGGGCTCCGGCGGTTGGCTTTGGCTTTCTGTAGTTGATGGTATGTGATCCTGACCCGAGGCGACGTAAGCATCGGGCGGCAGATCGGCGAAAAGGCGTCGATCAAGCTTGTCGGTA
>DAIDJO010000041.1 GCA_027451345.1 Solirubrobacterales bacterium | reverse complement strand
TCCTGTTCCTGTTCGTGCTTGGCGGCGGTCTTCAGCGCCTCGCGAGCGCCGGCACGCACGGCGTCAACCTGAAGACGTTCATCTACCCGGGGATCCTGTGCATGACGGTCATGTTCACGGCCATGTTCAGCGCCGCGTCGATCGTCTGGGACCGCGAGTTCGGCTTCCTGCGCGAGATGATGGTCGCCCCGGTTCGCCGCAGCTCGATCGTGATCGGCAAGTGCCTGGGCGGCGCGACGGTCGCCGTCTTCCAGGGCGTGATCGTGCTCGCCATCGCCGGACTGGTGCACGTGCCCTACGACGCGGGTCTGATCCTCGGGGCGCTCGGGCTGCAACTCCTGCTCGCCTTTGCCATCACCGCCTTTGGCCTCAGCGTGGCGATCCGCATCAAGCAGATGCAGTCGTTCATGGGCGTCATGCAGATGATCGTGATGCCGATGTACTTCATCTCGGGCGCGATGTTCCCCGCCTCCGGGCTGCCGACGTGGCTGACGGTGCTCAACCGGATCGATCCCCTCGCCTACGCGGTCGACCCGATGCGCCGGCTCGTCTTCTCCAAGCTGAACATCTCACCGCTCGCCCGCCACGTGCTCGATCCGGGCCTCTCCTGGTGGGGCTGGCGGATGCCCGCGCTGCTCGAGGCGGGCGTCATCCTGGTGCTCGGCCTCGGGCTGCTCGGGGTCGCCATCTGGGAGTTCTCGTCGACCGAGTGACCACCCGCCGTCATGGACGGAGGTGGCGCGGCGCCACGGTGGGCTGACGCCGCCGAGCGGGTCGGCGCCAAGCTGCCGGGGGCGTCTTTATCCTTCCCGCGCGGATGACCTACGTGCCTGAACGCGGGGTACTGGAGCGCTACGCCCGGCTGCTCGTGGAGTTCGCGCTCGGCCATGGCGGTGGCATCGCGCCCGGGGACGTCGTGCAGGTGAACGGCACGGACGCCTGCAAGCCGCTCTATGTCGAGGCCTGCAAGGCGGTGTGGCGCGCGGGCGGGCACGTGATCCACGCCTACCGTCCCTCCGAGGATGAGTTCGACGACGTCCGTCGGGCGTTCTACGAGATGGCCAGCGACGAGCAGCTTCGCTTTCTTCCCGAGGTGTACGCGCGCGGGCTCGTCGACCAGGTCGACCACGACCTGGTCATCTACTCCCCGACGATCCCGCGGTCGCTGCACGGGATCGATCCGGCGCGCCAGATGACGCACGAGCAGGCGCGCAAGCCGCTGCGGGACTGGGAGCAGGAGAAGGAGAACCGCGGGGAGTACAGCTGGTCGATCGCCTCCTACGGCACCCCCGGGATGGCGGCCGAGGCCGAGATGACGCTCGAGGAGTACTGGACCCAGATCATCAAGGCCTGCTTCCTGGATCACGCCGACCCGGTGCGCACCTGGCGGGAGGTGCGCGCCACGATCGACACGACGCGGCGACGGCTGAACGCGCTGCCGATCGAGCGGCTCCACGTCGAGGGGCCCGATGCGGACCTGTGGATCGGCGTGGACGAGCACCGGAAGTGGCAGGACGGCGTCGGCGCGAACATGCCGAGCTTCGAGCTGTTCACCTCCCCGGATTGGCGTGGCACGCAGGGCTGGATCCGCTTCAGCGAGCCGCTCTACGCGTTCGGCTCGCTGATCACGGGGGTCGAGCTCGAGTTCGAGGGCGGCCGCGTCGTCAAGGCGATCGCCGCCGAGAACGAGCCGCTGTTGCACGAGATCCTCGCCACCGAGAACGCCGACCGCGTCGGTGAGTTCTCGCTCACCGACGCACGGCTCTCACCGATCGACCGGTTCATGGCCGACACGCTCTACGACGAGAACGTCGGCGGGCCCTACGGCAACACCCACCTGGCCCTCGGCAACTGCTATCAGGACACCTACGTCGGCGATCCGGCGTCACTCACCCCTGAGGACTGGGCGCGACTCGGGTTCAACGAGTCGGCCATCCACACCGACATCGTCTCCACGACCGACCGGACCGTCACCGCGACGCTGCGCGGCGGCGAGGAGCGCGTGATCTACGCCGGCGGCCGCTTCCAGCTCGACGACATCGAGGCGTAGTCCGCCTGCCACATGGCGTCGGGAGCCGCGTCGCGTCGGTCCGCAGCCAGTAGGATCGCAGTCGGACGTTGCTCCGCGCCTGCCTGGTGCCACCCGGAGCCCCGCGGTCCCGCTGGTCCCTGCCCCAGAAATCGCACCAGAGGAATGGAGTCACATCCGTGATCAGCACATTCAGCAGGACTCGAGGCGCACGGCCCGTCCTGGCCACGGCCGCCGCGGGCCTGGCGGCGGCCGCCTTCGGCACCGTCGGGACCGGCGTGGCCGCCGCGAACACCCCGGCCTGCACGCCGAACGTCGGCAATACCGGGTTGAGCGCCGCTGTCGTGGCCGAGCCGGGGCAGCGGATCGCGAACCGGACGATCGACGCCACAGGCTGTGACATCGGCATCTACGTCGGCGCCGGCGCCAGCGACGTGACGATCGACGCGGTGACCGTCGAGAACGCGAACTTCCAGGGCATCCTCGCCGAAAAGACCTGGGGCGTGACGATCGAGCACTCGACCGTGACGAACAACGCGTTCAACACC
Organism: Solirubrobacterales bacterium; assembly: GCA_027451345.1. Classification (GTDB taxonomy): domain Bacteria; phylum Actinomycetota; class Thermoleophilia; order Solirubrobacterales; family Solirubrobacteraceae; genus Palsa-465. The sequence continues at coordinate 14,248 of DAIDJO010000041.1, read as the reverse complement.
ATCGATCCCAACGGGCCGCTGCTGCCCAGCGGCGTGCACTCCGACGTCAGCCAGGCGTTCGCGATCAGCCTCTTCGGCGTGTCGCACTCGACGGTCGCGGACAACACGGTGTACAACAACGGCCGCGGTGGCATCGGGATCATGGACAACGGTCCCAACGACCCCGGCGCCCTGACGCAGGACGGGACCGCGCCGCTCGTCGCCTCGAGCTACGACACGGTGATCGGCAACCGCGAATGGGCGAACTTCAACGGTTGCGGCGTCGTCGCGGCGACCCAGAACTTCGCCGGCAGCCTCTCGCATCTGCTGATCGCCCGCAACCGGATCACCGGCACCCAGACGGGCGTTGCGCAGATCGGCGCCAGCGGCGCTGACGTGGGGGGCATCGTCGTGGCAGCCGACCCGCCGAAGTCGACGGTCACCGATGTGGCCGTCGTCGCCAACCAGGTGACGAACTCCTTCGAGGGCGGGGTGATCGTCAACGCCGAGACCTTTGACTCCTCCACCCAGAACGTGGCCGTCATCCGCAACCATGTCTCCGGGAACAACTGGGGCGACCAGGAGGCACCCGGTACGGCTGGGATCATCGTCTTCGCGAATCCAGCAGCTCAGGTGCCGCCCGGTGCGGCCGCACCGCGCAACATCGATACGGTCGTGGCCGGCAACCACGCGTGGAACGAGTTCTACGGACTCTGGTCGACCGGTGCCGACACACCGCTGCTGTTCGGGAACCACTTCTGGGTGAGCCCCGGCGGAACGCCGGTCTCCCTCAACTGATCGGCTCGAGAGGGTGGCTCGACCCGGCGGGGTCGAGCCACCCTCTCCTCGCTCCGGTTACGCTGGCCGGGTGAGCTACGAACCGAATCAGGAGATCCTCGAGCGCTACGCCCGGCTGCTCGTGAACTTCGCGCTGGGCGAGGGCGAGGGCATCCACCCAGGGCAGACGGTCCATGTCGTCGGCCGCGAGGAGACCAAGCCGCTGTTCGCCGAGGTGTGCCGCGCGGTGTGGCGCGCGGGCGGCAACGTCATCCAGCAGCTGCTCCCCAGCCAGGACGAGCGCTGCAACCTCGAGCGCGACTTCTACGAGCTCGCCGGGGACGAGCAGCTCGACTTCTTCGCCGCGAAGTACCGCCGCGGCCTGCTCGACGAGACCGACCACGCCATCTACCTGGAGGGCGACGACCATCCCCAGGCGATGCGCGACGTCGACCCGCAGAAGATCCTGCGCCACCAGGCCTCGTACCTGCCGCTCATCCAGTGGGAGCAGGAGAAGGAGGCGGCCGGACGACTGCACTGGACGATCGGGATGTACGGAACCGCGGCGATGGCCGCCGAGGCCGGCCTCACCGTGGAGCAGTACTGGGAGCAGATCATCCGCGCCTGCTTCCTGGACGATGCGGACCCGGTCGCGCGCTGGCGCGAGACGATCGCCGCGATCCATCACTACCGCGACTGGCTCAACTCGCTGCCGATCGACCGTCTCCACGTCGAGGCCGAGGGCATCGACCTGTGGCTGACCCTCGGGGAGCGGCGCCGCTGGGTCGGCGGCAGCGGGCGCAACATCCCGAGCTTCGAGGTGTTCACGAGCCCCGACTGGCGTGGCACCAACGGCCACGTGACGTTCTCCGAGCCCCTCTACAGCCACGGCAAGATCGTCCGCGGGGTGCGGCTCGAGTTCCGTGACGGCCTGGTGACACAGGCCACGGCCGACGAGAACGCCGAGCTGATCCAGCAGATCGTCTCCGCTCCCGGCGGCAACCGGCTCGGCGAGTTCTCGCTGACCGATGCGCGCCTCTCCCGGATCGACCGCTTCATGGCCTCCACCCTCTACGACGAGAACGTCGGCGGCCCGTACGGCAACACCCACATGGCGGTGGGAATGTCGCTCAGCGACGCCTACGACGGCGACCCCACCGCCGTCACCGACGAGGAGTGGGAGGAGCTCGGCTTCAACCTGAAGGCCGCCGTCCACAACGACATCGTCTCCACCACCGACCGGACCGTCACGGCGATCATGCGCGACGGCGGCGAACGCGTGATCTACGCCGGGGGCCGCTTCCAGGACGAGTGAGAGCTCGGTCAGCGGCGGTTGACGAACGGGTGTAGTTTTCGCTCGAACGGGGTTCCGTCTGTCACCTTCGAGTCGAGGGCGGAGTGACTCAGGCAACGAGCGATAGTGATCTGACCGGCGCGCTGCGGGCGGCGGGCGTGGTCGGGGAGGACCTGCTGCGCGTCGACTGGGAACGGACCCCGCTCGGCTCCCCGGCGACGTGGTCGGGCAGCCTGCGCACGATGGTCCGCGTGATGCTCGCCTCCCGATTCTCGATGTGGATGGCGTGGGGACCCGAGCTCACCTTCTTCTGCAACGACGCCTACCGGCGCGACACGCTCGCCGCGAAGTACCCGTGGGCGCTCGGCCGCCCGGCCCGCGAGGTGTGGGCGGAGATCTGGCCGGAGATCGGGCCGCGCATCGAGCACGTGCTGCGCACCGGGGAGGCGACCTGGGACGAGATGCTGCGGCTCTTCCTCGAACGCTCCGGGTACGAGGAGGAGAGCTACCACACGTTCTCCTACAGCCCGCTCTACGACGATGACGGAGGCATCGTCGGGATGCTCTGCGTCGTGGCCGAGGAGACCGAGCGCGTCATCGGCGAGCGACGCATCGCCACGCTGCGCGACCTCAACAGCGTCTCGACGGCCGCCACCGACGAGCAGGCGTTCCTCGAGGACTCCGCGGCGCAGATGGCGCACAACCCGCACTCGCTGCCGTTCGTCTGCATCTACACCTTCGAGGCCGACGGGCGGGCCCGGCTCAAGGCCACCGCCGGGGTCACCGCCGGCGAGCCGGTCGCCCCGGAGACGATCGGGCCGCAGGACGAGGCGCCGCCGTGGCCGGCCGGTGAGCTCGCGCGCGGAGCGCGGGACTGGGTGCTCGTCGACGACCTGCGCCACCGCTTCGCCACCGTACCGTCAGGCCCCTGGCCGGAGCCGCCCGCGCAGGCGGTGGCGATCCCGCTGCCGGGTGCGACCGACGGCCGGCCGGTCGGCTTCATGGTGGCCGGCGTCAACCGCTACCGCCCGATCGACGACGTGTACCGCGGTTTCATCGGCACGATCGCCCAGCGCCTCGGCGCCGGCGTCACGAACGCCCGCAGCTACGCGGCCGAGCGCGAGCGCGCCGAGCAGCTCACCGAGCTCGACCGGGCCAAGACCGCCTTCTTCTCCAACGTCAGCCACGAGTTCCGCACGCCGCTGACGCTGATGCTCGCCCCGCTCGAGGACGCGCTGCACAGCGAGTCGGCGCTCGAGGTCGAGCAGGTCGACCTCGTGCACCGCAACGGGCTGCGGCTGCTGAAGCTCGTCAACACGCTGCTCGACTTCTCGAAGCTCGAGGCGGGGCGGCTGCGGGCGCAGTTCGTGCCGGTCGACGCCGCCGCGCTCACCGCCGAGCTGGCCGGCACGTTCCGCGAGGTGTGCGAGCGGGCCGGTCTGCGGCTCGACATCGACACCGAGCCGCTGCCCGCCGACGTCTACCTCGACCCGGACCTGTGGGAGCGGGTCGTGCTCAACCTGCTCTCCAACGCCTTCAAGGTCACCGTGCGCGGCGGCATCCGGGTGCGTCTGCACGCCACCGCCGACGAGCTGGTGCTGACGGTGGCCGACACCGGCCCGGGCATCCCGACCGAGGAGCAGGCGCGGATCTTCGAGCGGTTCCATCGCGTGCGGGAGCTGCAGGCGCGCAGCCACGAGGGCACCGGCATCGGCCTCTCCCTCGTGCGGGAGATTGTCGACCTGCACGGCGGCACGATCGAGCTGCACAGCGTCGTCGGCGAGGGCTCGGAGTTCCTGATCCGGGTGCCCCTCGGCCGGACGCACCTGCCGGCCGAGCACGTGAGCGATGAGCCGCCACCGGTCGCGGTGGGGGTCGCGGGACTGTTCGTCGAGGAGGCGCTCAGCTGGCTGCCCGAGGACGAGCGCGACCGGGCCGCCCCGGCCCGCAAGGCCGCCGGCACGCCGACCGGCGCGCGGGTGCTGGTCGTCGACGACAACCCGGACCTCCGGCGATACCTGACCCGGCTGCTCTCCCCCCACTGGACCGTCGAGACCGCCGCCGACGGGATGGAGGCGCTCGAGCAGGTCCGCCGGCAGCCGCCGGACCTGCTCGTCACCGACGTGATGATGCCGAGGCTCGACGGCTTCGGCCTGCTCCGCGAGCTGCGCAGCGCGCCGGAGACCCAGGACCTGCCGGTCGTCATGCTCTCCGCCCGGGCCGGCGAGGAGGCCTCGATCGAGGGGCTCGACGCCGGTGCCGACGACTACCTGCCGAAGCCCTTCTCCGGCCGTGAGCTCGTGGCCCGTATCCGCGCGCACCTCGAGCTTTCGCTCGCCCGCAACCTCGCCTCCGAGGCCCTGCGCACCGAGCGGGCCCTGCTCGAGCAGACGCTCCAGCAGCTGCCGGTGGGCGTCCTGCTCGCCGAGGCCCCGGCGGACCGGGTGATCCTCGCCAACGAGCAGATCGGCGTGATCTTCGGGCGCCCGGGGCTGCGACCCGAGGAGGTCCGGCCGCTCATCTACGAACGGATGCACCAGGCGGATCGGCGGACCCTGATCGGGGAGCCCGGACTCCTCACGCGGGCGATGGTCGACGGCGCCGTCTACGAGAACCTCGAGCTCGGCTACCTGCGCGACGACGGCCACTGGCGCACCCTCCTGGCCAGTGGCGCGCCCGTGCTCGGGGCGGGCGGCGAGATCGTCGCCAGCGTCATCGTGCTCGAGGACATCAGCGACCGGGTCGTCAACGAGCAGCTGATCGCCGGGCAGCGCGACGTGATGTCGATGATCGCCCGCGGCGAGCCGCTCGAGGCGATGCTGACGAAGCTGACGGAGGTGGTCGAGGAGATCTCCCAGCGCGGCGCGCTCGCCTCGATCATGCTCGCCAGCCCGGATCGTGAGCGCCTGCTCGAAGGGAGCGCGCCGAGCCTGCCCGCGGCCTACGTCGCGGCGATCGACGGCATCCCGATCGCTGAGGGCGTCGGATCCTGCGGCACCGCGGCCCATCGCCGCGAGCCGGTGGTCGTCACCGACATCCTCACGGACCCGCTCTGGACCGACTACCGCGAGCTGGCCGCCGCCCACGGGCTGCGCTCCTGCTGGTCGACGCCGATCCTCGCCAGCGGCGGCCAGCTCGTCGGCACGTTCGAGATCTATCACCGCAGGCCGAGCTCGCCGTCCGAGAAGGCCAAGGGGGTCGTCGCGCTGCTCGCCCAGACCGCGGCGGTGGCGATCGAGCGCTCGCGCGACCTGGCGCTGCGCGAACGGCAGCTGAGCGAGCTGCAGACGAGCCTGCTGCCACCGGTGCTGCCCACGGTGCCGGACATCGAGGCGGCCGCGGCCTTCCACTCCGGCGACCGCTCGCTTGAGGTCGGCGGCGACTTCTACGACCTCTTCGCCCTCGACGACGGCACCTGGGGCCTCGTCGTCGGGGACGTCTGCGGCCATGGCGCGCAGGCGGCCGCGGTGACGGCGCTCGCCCGGCACAGCGTGTGGAGCCACGCGCGCATGCACGCGGACCCGAGCCAGGTGCTCTGCCACGTGAGCGAGGCGCTCTCGGTGCGCGGGCACGGACGCTTCTGCACCGCCGTGTACGGCCGCATCGAACGCGACGGCCCACGAACCCGCCTGTGCCTGGCCAGCGGCGGGCACCCGCCCCCGCTGCTGCGGCGGGCCGACGGCACCGTGTCCGTGCTGCGCGAACACGGACCGCTGCTCGGGGTGATGGAGTCACCGAGCTTTCCGGTGATCGACGTGACGCTCGAGCCGGGCGACGCGCTGCTGCTCTACACCGACGGACTGATCGAGCGCAACTCGCTCGTGGTCTCCGAGGAGGCGCTCATCCGCGTGGCCGCCGAACTGCGGTCCGAGACCGCGGCCGACCTGCTGAGCGAGCTCGAGGCGGCCACGCTCGGACCCGAGCCCCGCCGCCCGCGCGACGACGTCGCGCTGCTGATCGTCAAGCAGCCGCGCGCGTAGTCGCCGGGACGGTCATCACAGGGGCCGGCCCCGCAGGCCGGCCCCCGATCAAGCCCGCCTCACTGACGCGGCAGGAGCGTCTCCCGGGCGATGACGAGCCGCTGGATCTGGGCGGTGCCCTCGTAGAGCTGCAGGATCTTCGCGTCGCGCATCAGCTTCTCGACCTTGTACTCCTTGATGAAGCCGTAGCCACCGAAGACCTGGACGGCGTCGGTGGCGACCTCCATCGCCGAGTCGGCCGCGAAGCGCTTCGCGTGCGAGGACTCGAGCGTGTTGCGCTTGCCCTGGTCGAGCAGCGTCGCCGCGTTGTAGGTCGCCAGGCGGCTGAGATGGACCTTCGTGGCCATGTCGGCCAGGAGGAACTGAATGCCCTGGTGCATCGCGATCGGGACACCGAACTGGACGCGCTGCTTGGCGTAGTCCATCGCCATCTCCCAGGCTGCGCGGGCGACCCCGGTGGCCATCGCCGCGACGCCGGGGCGGGTGCGGTCGAGCGTCATCATCGAGAGCTTGAAGCCCTTGTTCTCCTCGCCGACCAGGTGGTCGAGCGGGATCTCGACGTCGGGGAAGGTGATCGTGGCGGTGTTCGACGCCCGCTGCCCCATCTTGTCCTCGTGCTTGTCGACGATGACGCCGGCGTCGCGCGGGACGATGAAGCAGGAGATGCCGCGGTGCCCCGCGTCCTTGTCGGTCTTGGCGAAGACGGTGTACCAGTTGGCGTACTCGCCGTTGGTGATGAAGCACTTCGAGCCGTTGATGACCCATTTGTCGCCACGGCGGGTGGCGGTCGTCTTCATGCCGGAGACGTCGGAGCCGGCGTCGGGCTCGGTGAGGCAGAAGGAGGCGAGCAGCGGCGCCTCGGCGAGGCGCCCGAGGTACTCCCGCTTCAGCTCCTCGGAGGCGCCGATGGCGATCGGGGCGATGGCCAAACCGTTGCAGGAGAGCGTCGTGCCGATGCCCGAGCAGCCCCAGGCGATCTCCTCCTCGATGATGCAGCCGTCGAGGTAGGAGAGGCCCGGTCCCCCGTACTCCTCCGGCAGGTGGGTGTTCATCAGCCCGAGCTCCCACGCCTTGTCGATGATCTGCTGCGGCCAGGTGGCGTCGCGGTCGTACTCCCAGGCGACGGGCCGCATCTCCTTCTCAGCGAAGTCATGCGCCATCTCGCGCATGGCCAGCTGCTCGTCGGTGAGGGTGAAATCGATCACGTGCGGGTCTCTCCTTACGGTTCACACCCCGGTGATGCGCGCGGCCGGGGACCGGGCGTCGCGCGCCGCCGAGCCGGGGACAGCCAGGCGATTGACTAGTCAGTCAACACCCGGCCAAGGGTATCGCACGGCCGGTTGGTGGCACGCGAGGGAAACGGGTAGGCTCCAACGCATGGCTGATTCGAATCGCGTCGAGCTCGATGAGCTCGTGAACCGTCCCGGGACCTACTTCAACCCACAGACGGAGGTCCTGATCGTCGTCGACGACTCGCCGGAGTTGGACGCCGAGATCTTCAACATGGAGGAGTACGAGGGGGCCGATTGGGTCCGCATCTCCGACGAGGTGCCGGTCGACGAGGACCGCCGCGACGAACTGCTCGAGCGTTTCCAGGTGCGCCTGCACGCCGGCGGCGTCTCCGAGGTCAACGACGACGACCTCGACGAGGACGACGAGCTCGAGACCGACGATCAGGAGGCCGGGCGGGAGTAACCGCTCGGCAGGCGCCCGAGGAGCGGGGCGCCCGCCGCGGCTCGGGCCGCGCGGCGCTCAGCCTCGCGGAGCGCGTCGAAGACGACGCGCGCGTAGACGCCACGGTCGGCGTACTGCGGGTGCACGCCATCACTCAGCATCGCCTGCGAGCTGTGGTCGAACCAGTCGGCGAGGACCGCCTGCGGCCAGGTCCGCACGTACTGGCTGAGCTCGCGGTTGACCTCGTCCTGCCAGCTGCGGGCGAGCCGGACGTTCACGACAACGACGATCGGCACGCCCCGGAGCACCCGGCGCAGCCGCTGCATGTCCGCGTACCAGACCGGGCCGTTGTCGCCGATCTGCACGATCACCGCCGAGGGCAGCCGGCCCGCCGCCCGGTACTGCGCGAGCCGGGCGATCGTCGCCTCGGCCTGCCGACCGACGACCGCGTCGACCCGCAGGCGGTGACCGATCAGCTGCTCGAGGTTCGGGGCGCAGCCGAGCATCACCGAGTCGCCGAGCGCGAGCACCTCGCCGGTGGCGCGGGCGCGGCGGTGGGTGCCCCCCGGGGGCCCGGTCCCGCCCGGCGGCGTTGTCCCCGGCTTCGAGGTCGACCCGGGGGTCGAGGGGGCGCCGGGGACCGCCATCGTGCGCGGCCGGACCGCCGACGGCAGCGTGAAGCCGGCCAGGGCAGCGCCGACCCGACCCCGGGTCGGCACGCCGAAGGCGAGCGCGGGCACGGTGGACGCGGCGGGTCCGCCCAGCGACTGCAACGCGGCCGGGGTCGCGGTGGACGGGAAGGCCTGCGCGGCGATCGGAGCGGGCAGGCCGAAGCCGACCCCGGCGAAGCTGAGCAGCGCCGCGGCGGAACCGAGCACCCAGGCGAGGCGCTGCTGGGGGGTGTGGCGGTCCAGGAAGGCGCGGAGGCGACGCTGTGCCACGCCCGTGCGGACCGGCATCTCGACGTAGCGGAGGGAGAGGGCCGCGGCGCCCGTGGTCAGCGCGGCCTGCAGCAGAACGAGCGCCGGTCCGTGCAGCGGCACGTCGACGCCCGGTCGGGTCAGCTCCATGATCGGCCAGTGCCAGAGATAGATGCCGTAGCTGCGGACGCCGAGCCAGCGCAGCGGCGCCCAGCCGAGCGCGCGGCCCAGCCACCCCTCCTCGTGGGAGGCGGCCGCCACCACAACGGCGCCGAGCAGCGCCATCAGCAGGAACCCGCCGCGGTAGAGCCAGGGCCGGTAGTCGGCGAGGGTGGCGAAGAGGACGAGCACCCCGGCCAGCGCGGCCAGACCGGCGCCGTCGATGAGGGCCGTGGCGCGGACGGGGGTGCGGGCGCGCAGCGCGCGTTGCGCCCCGGGCCAGAGGAAGGCGAGCATCGCCCCGATGAGCAGCGTGAACGCCCGGGTGTCGGTGCCGTAATACACCCGCGAGGGATCCCCGGACGGGTCGAACAGCCCCCACATCAGCAGGCACGAGCCCGCGGCCAGCGCCCCGGTGAGCGCGAGCACCGTGCGCGGGTGCAGACGCCGCAGGCCGGCGAGCAGCAGCAGCGGCCAGAGGAGGTAGAACTGTTCCTCCACGGCGAGCGACCAGAGGTGCTGCAGCAGCGACGGACGGCCAAAGGCGTTGAAATACGAGTGGCTGGCCGCGACCTCATGCCAGTTGGTGAGGTAGACGATCGCGCTGAGGGCGTCGGCGCGGGTGCGGCCCAGGTCATCCCGCGCGACGATGAGCGCCGCCAGCATGGCGAAGACGATCACGACCGCCACCGCCGGGAAGAGCCGGCGGGCGCGCCGCCCCCAGAAGGAGAGCAGGTCGATCGTGCCGTGCACGGAGAACTCGCGCAGGAGCAGCGAGGTGATCAGATAGCCGCTGAGGACGAAGAACAGGTCGACGCCGAGAAAGCCCCCCGGCATCCAGGCGACCCCGGCGTGGTAGAGGAAGACGCCGGTCACCGCCAGCGCGCGCAGTCCGTCGAGGCCCGGCCGGTACGGCAGGCGGGCGCCATCCTCGTCTCGTCCTGAGCTCGCTGCACGCATCTCGATGTCGGTCATCCGGCGGGCCCCCGCCCGCGCGTCAAGCTAAGCATCGTGTCGTCGTCGGTCGCGGTCGTCCGCTTGCAGACCACAGTGTCGAAGCCCCAGGGGACGTTCGCCACCCGTATATCCCCGTAATGCGCGCCGCCACCCGGGTGTGACGTCGGCCGGGTCGCGAGCTCAGCCGCCGGTGGTGCGCGTCCCAGAGGAGCCCGGAGTCAGGCCGGCCTCGAGCTGCTGGAGCAGGAGGAGCGCCTCGACGCGGAGTGCGCTGTAGGCCTGCGGTCGAGCCGGTGGGGTGATCGTCTGGGGCTGGTTGAGGTGGCGGTAGCGGAGGCTCACCGTCACCTCGGCGGAACGTGCTCCACCGAGACCGGCGCGCATCGATCCGGCGACCGGCATCACAGCCGACAGGCGCACACGCCGGAGCATCCCGTCGGCGCCGCCGACCCAGACGTCGAGACGGGGTTCTCCGAGCATCCGCGCCAGGCGCCGCGGCAGGACGGCCGAGAGCCCCTTCGCCAACGTGCTCACACCCGAGACGCCGAAGGACCCGGCCTGGCGCAGCGCGCGGCCGAGGCCCGTGAGCAGTGCCGTGGCGTCAATGCGGGCCGTGACGTGGGTGGTGGGCGTGCCGTCGAGCCGGGGGTGTCCGACGATCCGCGTGTGCCTCAGCCAGCGGAGCGGGTCGATCCCGAGCAGCATCAGCGCGCCCGGGGCGCCCCCCGGGCCGAGGGCGGGCGACCCGATCGACCCGAGGCTCGACGCCAGGCGGCGGTCGCTCGACGCCGGCAGGCGGAAGCTCCGCCCGCCGATCGACACGTAGGCGTGACCGCCGGCTGAGATGAGCGCCAGGGAGCCCCGCCGTCCCCGATCCTCGAACCCGACGGTGAAATCGGCTGCCGGAACGCGGCCCGGCCCACGGAGCTGAACGGGGCCGCCGAACGAGAGCTCGAGTGGTCCGGCGACCGTCGCGGATCCGCGTGGGACGACCCGCAGGTCGAGGCCGATCACGCCGCTGCGGATCGCCCGGTGCGGCGTGAAGGCCTGCACGAGGATCCGCTGCGCCGCCGACGTCACGGGGGGACCCGACGCGGCGGTCGAGGCGACCGCGCTGCATCCGGACACCGAGGCGACGAGGAGGGCGCCGCCGAGGAGCGCCCGCGCCGGACGGATCCCCGCCTGCCCCGGGGGACGCACGGAACCCTGCAGAAATCGCACGGGGCGAACATATCATCGGCATCGATGCCCAGGCGCATGCCGCGAATGCCCCGCTGGGGTGCATTGGCGACGTGGGCGGGCGTCCTATCGGTCCTGGGGGTGTCCGCCGGCAGTGCGCAGGCGGCCATGGTTACCGTCTTTGACCACGACGGACGCACGCACGTCGTCAACAACCGGTTCCTCACCGGCGATGCCGCGAACCCGAACCGGCCCGCGATGCCGGCGCCGGGGACGAGCCTCGTGCCGACCCTGCCCGTGCTGCGCCTGGTGCCGGAGGCGGGGGCCCCGCTCGCCCGCGCCCCGCTCGCCCGCGCCCCGCTCGCCCGCGCCCCGCTGACCCGCGCCCCGCTCGCCCGCGCCCCGCTCGCCCATGCCTCCCGCACGCCGGCACGGAAGCGGAAACCGAGGCCGCGCAGGATCGTGCCGATCACGTTCCCTCGCGCGCTGCTGACGCTCGAGCGCCGCGGCGCGCTGACCCCGGCGGCGTACGGCACCGCGCTCGGCACGTGGCGGCGCGCGATCCGCGAGGAGCATCGACTCGGCGGCTGGCGGGCCACGCAACTCGGCGACGTGATCAGCACGCTTCAGGAGATGGCCGCGGCCCGGCGGGTGACGGCCCCCCGCCTCCCCGTCCTGCTGCTGACGCTCGCCAACAACGCCAGCTACTGGCGCAGCGGCCCCCCGCTCGCCAACGGGGCCCCGGTGCAGTTCCAGGGATCGGAGCTGGTCTGGGAGTACTACGCCGGCTCGGGCATCCAGCTCCAGGTGCTGCACACCTTCGGCGAGGGCGACGGCTACTACGAGGCCGGCCCGGCCGACTATCCGAAGCTCGTGACGCTGATGAGCGAGATGGTGCCGCTGGCGGTGCCACGCGCCGGCGGGCTCGCCTGGGAGTACTACTTCAACTGGGAGGGTGGCCAGCCCCCCTGGGTGAGCGCGATGGCGCAGGCCACCGGACTCGAGGCGCTGACCGACGCGTACCTGGCCACCGACGACGCGCAGTACCTCGCGATCGCGCACCGGGCGCTCCCGCTGCTCGAGGCCCACCCCCCGACCGGCGTCGCGGTGGCCACCCCGCTCGGCACCCGCTACCTGCAGTACTCGTTCACCCCGCAGACCGACATCATCAACGCGTTCCTGCAGACCCTGCTCGGCCTCTACGACTACCAGCAGGTGTCCCAGGACCCGTTGGCCAGCGACCTGTACAACGCGGGCAACCGGCAGGCCGAGGCGGAGCTCAGCTCGTTCGTCGTGCCGGGATGGTCCCTCTACCAGCCCGGAGAACCCGATCCGGTCGGCTATCACGAGCTCGTCACGGGGTTCCTGCGGCTCCTCTGCTCCAAGACGCAGACACCGGTGTACTGCGCCACCTATCAGGAGTTCGCCGCGGATCTGCTGACCCGGCCGCAGCTGACCCTGCTGACCACGACCGCCACCGCCGGCCAACGCTTCAACCTCCGCTTCCGTCTCACGAAGTACGCCGCGGTCGGGGTCGCGCTGGCCCGCGCCGGCCACGACTACCTCTACACCAAGCGGGACTTCCTCGCCGGGACGGCTGGCTTCAGCACCCCGAAGCTCAGGCCCGGGACCTACAGCCTGGCGATGTCCGTGACCGATCCGGTCGGCCACTACGCCTCGCTGCGCACGAGCCTGCAGGTCTGTCGCCGGGGCTGCCCACCCCCGCCCTACGCCGTGGCGCCGCCGACGACGGGTGCCGTCCCGACGGTCACCGTACCGCTCCCGCCTCCGAGCACCACGCCGACACCGGTGAGCCCCACCACGACGACGACCACGACGACGACCACGACGACCACCCCCATGCCAACCACGACGACGCCGACCGGAACATCGACCACCCCCACGCCGACCACCGGGCCGCCGCCGAGCGGTGGCGCCGGCTTCTGACGGCGGGCTGGAGGCGCGCCGTCGGCCCTCTCTCCGAGGGCTAGTAGCGTTCGAAGCTTGAGCACCCCGCGCACGATCCTCTACACCGGCAAGGGCGGCGTCGGCAAGACCTCCGTCGCGGCGGCCACGGCGGTGCGCTGCGCCGAGGAGGGGCAGCGCACGCTGATCCTCTCGACCGACCCCGCGCACAGCCTGTCGGACTCCCTGCAGACCGAGCTCGGCGCCCAGCCGACCGAGGTGGGCCGGAACCTCCAGGCGGCGGAGATCGACGCCCAGCACGAGCTCACACGGCACTGGAAGGGCGTGCAGGACTGGTTCGGGGAGATGCTGATGCAGCGCGGACTCGACCGCATCTCGGCCGAGGAGCTCACGGTGCCCCCGGGGGTCGACGAGCTCTTCTCGCTACTGCGCCTGCAGGAGCACCACGCCTCCGGCGAGTGGGACGTGATCGTGCTCGACTGCGCGCCGACCGGCGAGACGATGCGGCTGCTCTCCTTCCCCGAGGCGGCCCGCTGGTGGCTGGAGAAGATCGTTCCGCTCGAGCGGGCGATCCTCGCCACGGCCGCCCCGTTCGCCCGCACCGTGCTCGACATCCCACTGCCCACCGGGGCGGTCTTCCAGGACCTCCAGCGACTCTCGGCGAACCTGATCGCGATGGACGCCATCCTGCGCGACACCGCCCACAGCACGATCCGGCTCGTGATGGCACCCGACCGCATGGTGATCGGGGAGGCGATGCGGACCTTCACGTATCTGAACCTGTACGGGTACCTGACCGACGCCGTGGTGGTCAACAAGGTCTTCCCGCGCGGCGTCGGCGAGTACTTCGCCGCCTGGCGGGAGCACCAGCAGGAGCAGCTCGGGCTCGTCCGCTCGGCCTTCGAGCCGGTGCCGGTGCTCGAGGTGCCCTACTTCGATCGCGAGGTGATCGGCGCCGAGATGCTCGCGCGGGTCGGCGAGGAACTGTTCGGCGCGGCCGCGGCGGGGCGGTCCGGGGCGAGCGCGATCCTGCACGACACGATCACGCAAACGATCGAGAGCGACGAGTCGGGCGCGACCCTGCGGCTCACCATCCCGTTCGCGCGCAAGCAGGAGATCGGGCTCAAGCAGGTCGGGCTCGAGCTGATCGTCACCGCCGGCACCCGGCGGCGAACGATCATGCTGCCCCCGACGCTCGCGGCGTATCAACCGACGACGGCGACGTACGCCGACGGCGTCCTGGAGGTGTCCTTCAGCCGTGGTGAGTGACCAGAACGACCCGGCGCCGGGGAAGCGCCCGCGGTCCGGGGCGCGGCCGCCCCGCGAGACCCCGCCCCGCGAGACCCCGCCCCGCGAGACCCCGCCCCGCGGCTGGCAGCTCCCGCCCCGGGACCAGCCCTCGG
>DAIDJO010000040.1 GCA_027451345.1 Solirubrobacterales bacterium | reverse complement strand
CTGCGAGATCTGGTTGTTGGCGATCGTCTCGCACTTCGCCTGGTCGGCGAAGTCATCCGAGTAGTTGTTGAGGAACTTCAGCTTCGGGTCGGCCTTCTTGCCACCCGCCTGGAAGCCGGCGATGTAGCTGTCCACGGACGGGATCTTCTGACCGCCGACGGTCGAGACGACCTTGTAGCCCTTGGCCTTCGAGACCAGGCCGGCCAGGTAGCCGACGAGGTAGCCCGACTGCTGGGAGAGGAACTCGAGGCCCTCGATGTTCTTGAACGGCTTCTTCGTCTTCGGGTCGATGATCGTCCGCGCGTCGTAGTCGATGATCGCGAACTTCGTGTTCGGGAACGCCTGAGCGACCGTCTGGAGCGGGTTGGCGAAGTCGAAGCCGACGGCGACGACGAGGTTGTTGCCGTCCTGGGCGGCCTTTGTCAGGTTGGCCACGTAATCACTGGCCGAGCTGGTCGGGATGACCTCTCCGCCGATGTGCAGCTGCTTCTTGGCCTCGAGCAGTCCCTGGTAGGCGAGGTGGTTGAAGCCATGGTCGTTCAGGCCGCCGATGTCGGTGACGACGGCCAGCTTGAACGATGACGCCGCGTGCGCGCGCGTCTTGGCGGCGCCGCTCGCGGCGCCGAACACGCCCACGGCGAGCGCCACCACGAGCGCGGCGACCGCGGACATACGAACGAATACCTTCACAAGCTCCTCCTTAGGCGACTTGAGTCACGCAACATAGCTTTGGCGCACGTCGGTGGGAAGATCGAATCTCCACCCGCCCCGGTGGGTGCGATGGGGCCAGGCTAACGCAGCCGTCATGGGGCGTCCAAGAAGAATTGGTTAGGTCCCGGGCGGCCGCGGCTCGAGGTCGAGCAGCGCGGGGATCTCGGCGGGCGCGCCGACGATCCGCCAGGCGCCGGCGTCGCGGAGCTCCCGCTCGCTGCCGGCGCCCCAGAGCACGCCGATCGTCGGCAGGTCGTTCGCTCGGGCGCCGTCGACGTCGTAGCGGCGGTCGCCGATCATCACCGCCCGTCGCACCCCGGCGCCACCATCGAGCGCCGCGAGCGCCTGGGCGACCGTGACGGACTTCGGCTCGGCGAGCGCGGAGGGAAGCGGCCCGCTGATCACGTCGAAGAGGTCGGCCAGGCCGAAGTGCTCGAGCAGCATCCGCGCGCTGGCGGCGAGCTTGGAGGTGGCGACGGCCAGCCGCACCCGCCCGTGCAGCGAGCGCAGCAGCTCCGGGATCCCGTCGTAGACGACCGTCGTCTCGGTGCTCGTGCGCGCGTAGTGCTCGCGGTAGCTCGCGAGCACCGCCTCGATCGTGGGCTCGTCCTCGCCGATGAGCTCGCCGAGCGCGACCCGGGTCGGCGGTCCCAGGTAGGGCACGAGCTCCTCGGGGTCGCGCGGTCGCTGCCCATGGGCGGTGAGCGCATGGTTCATCGAGGTCACGAACGGGACCCGCGAGTCGATGATCGTGCCGTCGAGGTCGAAGAGGACCGCATCGGGTCGCTGCACCCGTTCATTGTGAGCGATGAGGGCGCCCGACGGGGTCGCGCCCGTGCCCGAGGAGGCCCGTCCGGCCGCTGGGGCGCCGCCTCGGGTCCGATCAAATCTGCTATGTTCTGGCTCAGATTTTTGCGAGCGAAGAGGAGCAGAACGACACGATGGGCAAGACAATCGGAATCGACCTCGGTACGACCAACAGCTGCATGGCGGTGTTGGAGGGCGGCGACCCGACGGTGATCGAGAACGCCGAGGGCGGCCGCACCACCCCGTCCGTCGTGGCGTTCACGCAGGGCGGAGAGCGCCTCGTCGGCACCGTCGCCAAGCGCCAGGGGGTCACGAACCCGCAGAACACGATCTTCTCGATCAAGCGCTTCATGGGCCGCAAGGAGGCCGAGGTCCATGACGAGGAGGCGATCGTCCCCTACAAGGTCGTCTCCGGCCCGGGTGGCGACGTCCGCGTCGACGTCGAGGGCAAGCAGTACTCCCCGCCGGAGATCAGCGCGATGATCCTCGCCAAGCTGAAGGCCGACGCCGAGGCGTACCTCGGGGAGACGGTGGACAGCGCGGTCATCACCGTGCCCGCCTACTTCAACGACGACCAGCGCCAGGCGACCAAGGACGCCGGAACGATCGCCGGGCTCGAGGTCAAGCGGATCATCAACGAGCCGACCGCGGCCTCGCTCGCCTACGGCCTCGACAAGGAGACCGACCAGACGATCCTCGTCTTCGACCTCGGTGGCGGCACCTTCGACGTGTCGGTGCTCGAGATCGGCGACGGCGTCTTTGAGGTGAAGTCGACGGCCGGCGACAACCATCTCGGCGGCGACAACTTCGACAAGGCGATCGTCGACTGGCTGGTGGCCGAGTTCAAGCGCTCGCAGGCGATCGACCTGGCCGCGGACCCGATGGCCCTGCAGCGGCTCTACGAGGCGGCCGAGCGCGCCAAGATCGAGCTGTCGACCACCCAGGAGTCGCAGATCAACCTGCCCTTCATCACGGCGGACGCGAGCGGCCCCAAGCACCTCGACATGCGCCTCACCCGCGCCAAGCTCAACGAGCTCACCGCGACGCTGATCGAGCGCACCGTGGCGCCCGTGCGCCAGGCGCTCAACGACGCCAAGGACAAGGGCGCGGGCGAGATCGACCACGTCGTGATGGTCGGCGGCATGACGCGCATGCCCGCCGTCCAGGAGAAGGTCAAGGAGCTCACCGGCAAGGAGCCGCACCGCGGCGTCAACCCGGATGAGGTCGTGGCCGTCGGCGCGGCGATCCAGGCCGGCGTGCTCGCCGGCGACGTCAAGGACGTCCTGCTCCTCGACGTGACCCCGCTGACCCTCGGCATCGAGACCAAGGGCGGCGTGATGACGAAGCTGATCGAGCGCAACACGACGATCCCGACCCGCAAGTCCGAGGTGTTCTCGACGGCCGAGGACAACCAGCCGAGCGTCGAGATCCACGTCCTGCAGGGCGAGCGCGAGATGGCGAACTACAACAAGTCGCTCGGCAAGTTCCAGCTGACGGGCATCCCGCCGGCGCCGCGCGGCGTGCCGCAGATCGAGGTCGCCTTCGACATCGACGCCAACGGCATCCTCAACGTGTCGGCGAAGGACCTCGGCACCGGCAAGGAGCAGAAGATCGAGATCCGCTCCGGGTCCGGGCTCTCCGACGAGGAGATCAAGCGGATGGTGACCGACGCCGAGGCGCACGCCGACGACGACAAGCGCCAGCGCGAGCTCGCCGAGGCCCGCAACGAGGCCGAGCACGCCGCCTACCAGGCCGAGCGCCAGCTCAAGGAGCTGGGCGACCAGGTGGACGATGGCTCACGGAGCGAGATCGAGGAGGCGATCAAGGCGGTGCGCGAGGCGCTCACCGGGGAGGACCCGGCGGAGATCCGCAGCCGCCGGGACGCGCTGAACGCCTCGTTCCACAAGGTGTCCGAGGCGATGTACCAGCGGGCCCAGGAGCAGGCCGGCGCGCCGAACTTCGACGGCGAGGCCTCCGCGAACGGTGCCTCCGCCGCCGAGGACGAGGACGTCGTGGATGCCGAAGTCGTCGACGAGGGCAAGTGACGATGGCCGCTGAGCACTCTCCCGAGGAGACCGTCGAGGTGTCGGATCGGCCGACGCCGGAGACGGCGGACCCCGGGCCCGCCCAGCCCGAGGAGGCGCCGAACGGCGCCTCCTCGGGGGGCGAGACGACGCTCTCGGAGGAGGAGCGCCTCGAGGCCGAGCGCCGCTCCGGCCAGGATCGGCGTGCCGGTCAGGATCAGCGGGCGGGCGCGGCCGCCTACGCCGCCGCCCAGAGCGCGGCGCCGCAGCGGCCGGCGCCGGCCGGTGCGGAGGATGTCCCCGACGCGGCCGAGGCGGCCGCGGGGCGCGAGGCCGCCGGCGCCGCTGCCACGGCCGAGGCCGCTGGACCGGACGCCGCTCCCGAGGACGATGAGGGTCGTCAGGTGCAGCAGGACCTGCAGGAGCTCACCAGCCGGGCGCAGAAGGCGGACGAGTACCTCGCCCTGGCGCAGCGAACGCAGGCGGACTTTGAGAACTACCGCAAGCGCGCGGCCCGCGAGGCCGGCCTGGCCCAGGAGCGCGGGGTGGCGAAGCTGGCCAAGGAGCTGCTTCCGGCGATCGACAATCTCGACCGCGCCCTGAAGGCGATGGGCGACGAGCACTCGCAGTACGCCGAGGGGATCCGGCTGGTGCACACCGACCTGCTCTCCGCGCTGCAGCGCGTCGGCGTCGAGCCGTTCTCGCCGGAGGGCGAGCTCTTCGACCCGCAGGTGCACGAGGCCGTCGCCCAGCAGCCGATCGATGGCGTCGACTCCGGGCACGTCGCCGAGGTGTTCCAGCAGGGCTTCCGCCTCGGTGACAGCGTGCTGCGCCCGGCCCGCGTGCTCGTGGCCGCGTAGGGGACGGCGCGATGGCTGAGCGGCCCGACTACTACAAGGTCCTCGGCGTGGGGCGCAACGCCACCGACGAGGAGATCAAGAAGGCGTACCGCAAGCTCGCGCGCAAGTACCACCCCGACCGCAACCCGGGCGACAAGCAGGCCGAGGAGCACTTCAAGGAGATCTCGCAGGCGCACGACGTGCTGGCCGACGCCGAGAAGCGCAAGGAGTACGACCGCGGCGGCATGTTCGGCGGCCTCGGCGGCGCCGCGGGCTTCGACCCGTCCCAGTTCTCGGGGGGCTTCTCCGGCGGCCTCGGCGACATCTTCTCCAACCTCTTCGGCGGCGCGGCCGCGCAGGGCCCCCGCAGTGGGCGGGTGGGCGGCCAGCGCCCTCCGCAGGCGCGCGGCAGCGACCTGGAGACCGAGGTGTCGCTCAGCTTCGACCAGGCCGTGCATGGCACGCAGGTCTCGCTCTCGGTCCCGACCTCCAAGCCATGCCCGACCTGCAACGGGTCGGGCGCCCGGCCGGGCACCTCGCCGAAGGTCTGCCCGGTCTGCCACGGGCGCGGCGTCGAGGCCCAGAGCCAGGGGATCTTCTCGATCAACCAGCCGTGCTCGAACTGCAAGGGCTCGGGCACCGTCATCGAGCATCCCTGCCCGACGTGCGAGGGCACCGGCGCGCAGCGCAGCGTGCGGCGCCTGCGGGTCAACATCCCCGCCGGCGTGCGCGACGGCAGCCGCATCAAGCTCGCCGGCAAGGGCGACCCCGGGGTGCGTGGCGTTCCACCGGGAGACCTGTACGTGATCACGCGCGTGTCCGACTCCCCGATCTTCAAGCGCAGCGGCGAGAACCTAGAGGTCGAGGTGCCGCTCACCATCCCGGAGGCGATCCGGGGCGCCGTCGTCGAGGTGCCCACGCTGAATGGCACCAAGCGGCTGCGGGTGGCGCCCGGGACGCGGCACGGCACGGTGCAGCGGTTGCGCGGCGAGGGCCCGCCGCGGCTCGGGGGGAAGGGGAACGGCGACCTGCGCTACCGCTTCGTCATCGACGTCCCGGCCAGCCTCTCGGCGGAGCAGAGCGAGGCCGTCGACCGTCTCTCCCAGGTGATGAACGGCGATCCGCGCGCCAAGCTGTTCCCGCAGGGCGCCGGGCGCGCTGGGGGTGAGGGCTGATGGCCTCCGACCAGGCGCGCCCGTCGAGTCGGATCCGGACCCAGACGCGGATCGAGGTGGCCTCGGACCGCGGGGTGTTCATGATCTCGGTCGCCGCCGAGCTCGCCGGCATGCATCCGCAGACGCTGCGCATGTATGAGAGCCGCGGCCTGATCGAGCCGAAGCGCTCGCCGAAGGGCACGCGCCTGTACTCGCACGCCGACGTCGAGCGACTGAAGCGCATCCAGGAGATGACGGCCGAGCTCGGCCTCAACCTCGCCGGCGTCGAGCGGGTCTTCGAGCTCGAGAACATGCTCGAGAGCATGTCGCGCAAGGTGCAGGCGCTCGAGCGGCGGGCCGCGGAGCTGAAGACGGAGGTCGAGCGGCTCGAGGCGCTGCGGCGCGAGCTGCGCGCCGAGATCGTCCCGTACGTGCGGGGCGGCGCCCTGATCCGCGCCTCCGACCTCTCCTGAGAAAGCTGACGTCGCGAGCTATAATCTAAGTCGCTTAGACTTAGATTTGTCACCACCGAGACGAGGCTGACCCCGATGCAAGCCGACCGCTTCACCATCAAATCCCAGGAGGCGCTCGAGGCCGCCCAGCGGCTCGCCGGTGAGCGTCGCAACCCGCAGACCCGCCCCGAGCACCTGCTCGCCGTGCTGCTCGAACAGGACGGCGGCGTCGTCGTGCCCGTGCTGCGCAAGCTCGGCGTCGACCCGGCGGCCGTGCGCGCCACGCTGAGCCCGGCGCTCGAGGCGCTGCCGCGCCTCACCGGCTCGACCGCCGAGCCGACCGGCCCGTCGAACGAGCTGATCGAGCTGCTGCGCGCCGCCGAGGAGGAGATGCGCGCCCTGAAGGACGAGTACATCTCGACCGAGCACCTCGCCCTCGCGCTCGCGAAGTCCACGGGAACCACCGGCGACGTGCTGCGGTCGGTCGGCGCCGGCTACGAGCCGCTCCTGCGCGCAGTCAACGAGGTGCGCGGCGGGCAGAAGGTCACCGACCAGAACCCCGAGGACAAGTTCCAGGCACTGGAGAAGTACGGCCGTGACCTCACCCGCGCGGCCGCCGACGGCAAGCTCGACCCCGTGATCGGCCGCGACGACGAGATCCGCCGCGTCATCCAGGTCCTCTCGCGCCGGACCAAGAACAACCCGGTGCTGATCGGGGAGCCCGGCGTCGGCAAGACGGCGATCGCCGAGGGGCTCGCCCAGCGCATCGTCTCCGGTGACGTTCCCGAGGGCCTCCGGGACCGGCGCGTCGTCGCGCTCGACATCGGCGCGCTGATCGCGGGCGCCAAGTACCGCGGCGAGTTCGAGGACCGGCTCAAGGCGGTGCTCAAGGAGGTCCAGGACGCCGGCGGCAACGTCGTGCTGTTCATCGACGAGCTCCACACGATCGTCGGCGCGGGCGCCTCCGAGGGCGCCGTCGACGCCGCCAACCTGCTCAAGCCGATGCTCGCCCGCGGCGAGCTGCGCGCCGTCGGCGCGACCACCCTCGACGAGTACCGCAAGTACATCGAGAAGGACGCCGCGCTCGAGCGCCGCTTCCAGCCCGTCTTCGTCGACGAGCCGAGCGTCGAGGACACGATCGCGATCCTGCGCGGGCTCAAGGGCAAGTACGAGGTGCACCACAAGGTGCGGATCACCGATTCCGCGCTCGTCGCCGCGGCGACGCTGTCGGACCGCTACATCGCCGACCGCTTCCTGCCCGACAAGGCGATCGACCTCGTCGACGAGGCGGCGTCGCAGATCCGCACCGAGATCGACTCCAAGCCGACCGAGATCGACGAGGTCGACCGCCACATCCTTCAGCTCGAGATCGAGCTGCAATCCCTCGGCTCCCCCGACTCCGACGACGCCGGCACGTCGGCGCGCCGCGAGCAGCTCGAGCAGGTGCTCGCCGAGGAGCGGGAGCGGTCGGCCGCGATGCACGCCGAGTGGCAGCGCGAGAAGGAGACGATCGGGGCCGTCGCCGAGCTGCAGGAGCAGCTCGAGCAGGCGGGCGTCGAGCTCGACCAGGCCCGCCGCGGCGGGGACCTCGAGCGCGCCGCCGAGCTCCAGTACGGCACGATCCCCGAGCTCCACAAGCGGCTCGCCGACGCCGAGGAGCTACAGGCGCGCAGCGACGCCGCCGGTGCGCCGCACCGGTACCTCAAGGAGGAGGTCGACGCCCAGGACATCGCCGAGGTGGTGGCGAAGTGGACGCGGATCCCGGTCGCGCGCCTGATCGAGGGCGAGATCGAGAAGCTCGTCCACATGGAGGCGCGGCTGCACGAGCGCGTGATCGGCCAGGACGAGGCGGTGAGCGCCGTCTCGAGTGCCCTGCGCCGCTCCCGCGCCGGCCTGCAGGACCCGGACCGGCCGATCGGCACGTTCCTGTTCCTCGGACCGACCGGTGTCGGCAAGACCGAGCTGGCGCGGGCGCTCGCCGAGTTCATGTTCGACTCGCCCGAGGCGATGGTGCGGATCGACATGTCCGAGTACATGGAGCGCCACGCCGTCAGCCGGCTCGTCGGCGCGCCCCCCGGCTACGTCGGCTACGACGAGGGCGGGCAGCTCACCGAGGCGGTGCGGCGCCGCCCGTACGCCGTGGTGCTGCTCGACGAGATCGAGAAGGCGCATCCGGACGTGTTCAACACGCTGCTGCAGGTGATGGACGACGGCCGCCTGACCGACGGCCAGGGCCGCACGGTGAGCTTCAAGAACGTCGTGCTGATCATGACCTCGAACATCCCGGGCGGACGCGCCGGGGCCGAGGGCCACTTCAAGCCCGAGTTCATCAACCGCCTCGATGACATCGTCGAGTTCCACGCGCTCAGCCGCGAGCAGCTCACCGAGATCGTCGACCTGCAGGTGGCGCGCGTCGTCGAGCGGGTGGGCGAGCGCGGCATCACCCTCATCCTCAGCGACGAGGCCAAGACGCTGCTCGGCAACCTCGGCTACGACCCGACCTACGGCGCGCGCCCGCTGAAACGCGTGATCCAGAAGCGTCTCGTCGACCCGCTTGCGCTCGCCATCCTCGAGGGCCGCTTCGTCGACGGCGACACGGTGCACGTCGAGGCGCTCGACGGCGAGGTCGTCTTCGAAGCCGCCCGCCCGGTCGCGGTCTGAGGCTCAGCGGCGGTCGGCGGCCCGCTCGTAGACCGCGAGCGTCTGCTCGGCGATCGCCCGCCAGCCGAAGTGCCGGATCGCCCGCTGGCGGCCGGCCCTGCCCAGCCGTCCCGCCAGGTCCGGATCCGCGAGCACCCGGTTGACCCGCTCGGCGAACGCGCGGGCGAAGGCGGGCGGGTCGACCGGATCGATCGAGCCGGGCGCCTGGTCCAGCGGGACCAGGAGCCCGGTTTCCCCTTCGACGACGACCTCCACGATGCCGCCGGTGGCGCTCGCCACCACCGCGGTCTCGCACGCCATCGCCTCGAGGTTGACGATCCCGAGCGGCTCGTAGATCGACGGGCAGGCAAAGACCGTCGCGTGGCTGAGGAGCTGGATGACGTCGCGCTTGGGGAGCATCCGGTCGATCCAGATGACGCCGTCGCGGCGGCGCCGGAGGTCGTCGATCAGGGCGGTGATCTCGGCGCCGATCTCGGGCGTGTCCGGCGCCCCGGCGCAGAGCACGAGCTGCGCGGCCGGGTCAAAGTCCGCCGCGGCGCGGATGAGGTGCGCGACGCCCTTCTGGCGCGTGATGCGGCCGACGAAGATCACCGTCGGCCGGTCCGGATCGACGCCGAGTCGCTCGAGCACATCCGTCTCCGGGTCGGGGCGGTACTCCTCGGTGTCGATGCCGTTCAGCACGACGTGGACGCGGTCGGGGTCGATCTGCGGGTAGGCGGCGAGGATGTCCTCGCGCGAGCCGCGGGAGACGGCGATCACCGCGTCGGCGCCCTCGAGCGCGACGCGCTCGCAGAAGCTCGAGAGCGCGTAGCCGCCGCCGAGCTGCTCGGCCTTCCACGGCCGCAGCGGCTCGAGCGAGTGGACGGTCGCCACGTGCGGCACGCCGTGGGTGATGTGGGCGAGGTGGCCGGCGAACTGGGCGTACCACGTGTGGGTGTGCACCAGCTCGGTGTCCGCCACCCGTGCGGCCATCAGCAGGTCGACCGACATCGCCTGGAGCGCGGCGAGCTCGGGCGCGTCGCCGGCGAGCGCGTCCCAGCCGCGATAGGCGTGCACCTGGGGCTCCGGACGCGGCGCCCCCCAGCAGTGAACGGTGAGATCGACGAGCGCGCGGAGCTCCCGGGCGAGATATTCGACGTGCACCCCGGCCCCGCCGTAGACCTCCGGCGGGTACTCGCGGGTGAGCAGCGCGACCCGGCGCGGGCTCACGGCTGCTCGTCCGCGCTGACGCGCGCGCCCTTGGGCACGACGACGATCCCGCCGTCCGAGACGGTGAAGCGCCGACGGTCCTCCTCCGGGTCGACGCCGATGCGGGCGCCGGGCTCGATCATCACGTCCTTGTCGATGATCGCCCGCCGGACGACCGCGCCGCCGCCGACGTTGACGCCGGAGAAGACGACCGAGTCGGTGACGAGCGCCCGCGCGTGCAGGTGGACCCGGGGGGCGATCACGGAGTGGTCGATCGTGGCGCCCGAGACGATCACGCCCGAGGCGACCATCGAGTCGAGCGCGTGGCCCATCCGCTCGTCCTCGGCGAAGACGAACTTGGCGGGTGGCAGCGGCTCGGGCAGCGTGAGGATCGGCCAGTCCATGTTGTAGAGGTTGAAGATCGGTGAGACCGAGATGAGATCCATGTGCGCGTCGTAGAAGGCGTCGAGGGTGCCCACGTCACGCCAGTAGCCCATGTCGCGCTCGGTCGCGCCGGGCACCACGTTGGCGGCGAAGTCGTACACCTCCGCCTCCCCGGAGGCGACGAGCTTCGGGATGATGCTGCCGCCGATGTCGTGGACGGACGCCTGGTCGTGGGCGTCCTCGGTGACGATCTCGATCAGCCGCTCGGCGTCGAAGACGTAGTTGCCCATCGAGGCGTACACCTGGTCGGGTGCGTCGGCCAGCCCGCGGGCGTCGGCCGGCTTCTCGCGGAAGGCGGCGATCTCATGCCCGTGGCCGTTGGTCTCGATCACGCCGAACTGGCTCGCCTGCTCGATCGGGACGCGGATCGCCGCGACCGTCACCCCGGCGCCCGAGGCGATGTGCTGGGCGACCATCTGTGCCGGGTCCATCCGGTAGATGTGGTCGGCGCCGAACACGATCACGTGCTCCGGGCGCTCGTCGCGCAGCAGGTTGAGGTTCTGGAAGATCGCGTCCGCCGAGCCCGCGAACCAGTGCGGCCCGCGCCGCATCTGGGCCGGCACGGTGGCGACGTAGTTGCCGAGCAGGTGGGAGAGGCGCCAGGTCTGGGAGATGTGGCGGTCGAGCGAGTGGCTCTTGTACTGGGTGAGCACTACGACCCGCCGGTATCCGGCGTTGACGAGATTCGAGAGGGCGAAATCGATCAGGCGGTAGTTGCCGCCGAACGGCACCGCCGGTTTGGCGCGGTCGTGCGTCAGCGGCGCGAGGCGCTTACCCTCGCCGCCGGCGAGGACGATCGCCAGCACCCGGGGCTCATGACGGAACTTTGGCATCACTCGACTGATTCTCGGCATTTTGCCGACCTTCGTGGTGAAAACAGTTGTCTCACGCCCCGTTAGAGTCCGCGGGCGTGTCCGACGCCCTCGCATCGTCCGCGCCGACCGCGGCCACCGGGGCCCGTCCCCGCGTGCTCGTCGTCGGGGCCGGCGCCCGTGAGCACGCGATCCTGCACGCCCTCGCGCGCTCCCCGCAGCGGCCCGAGCTGGTCTGCGCGCCCGGCAACGCGGGCATCGCCGCCGTGGCGCGGGTCGTGCCGGTCGCGGCGGACGACGTGGCCGCCCTCGTCGGGCTGGCCGGGCGCGAGCGGGCGGATCTCGTCGTGGTCGGGCCGGAGGCGCCGCTCGTGACCGGCCTCGCCGACGCGCTCGCGGCGGCCGGGGTGCGCTGCTTCGGCCCGGTGGCCGCGGGTGCCCGGCTCGAGGGGTCCAAGGCCTTCTGCAAGGAGGTGATGGCGGCGGCCGGCGTGCCCACGGCGGGGTATCGGGTCGTCAGCGATGTCGAGGCGGGGATGGCGGCGATCGCCGAGGTCGCGCCGACGCCCGAACGGCGGTACCCGGCGGTGATCAAGGCCGACGGCCTCGCCGCGGGCAAGGGCGTGATCATCGCGCGCTCCGCGGAGGAGGCGGAGGGGGCGCTGCACGAGCTGCTCGTGGAGCGCCGCTTCGACACCGACCAGGTCGTCGTCGAGGAGTGCCTCGTCGGCCCCGAGGTCTCGCTGCTCGCCGTCTGCGACGGGGTCCGGGCGCTGCCACTCGCCTCGGCCCAGGACTACAAGCGCATCCGGGACGGCGACGAGGGGCCGAACACCGGCGGCATGGGCGCGTACTCGCCGGTGCCCGCCATCGGCGAGGCCGAGGCGGCCGAGCTCGTGCGGGTCGTGCACCAGCCCGTGCTCGACGAGCTGCGCCGGCGGGGCATCTCGTTCCACGGGGTGCTCTACGCCGGCCTGATGCTGACGCCCGCCGGTCCGCGGGTGCTCGAGTTCAACGCGCGGTTCGGGGATCCGGAGACGCAGGCGATCCTCCCGCGGCTGCGCAGCGACCTGCTCGAGCTGCTCTCCGCGGCCGCGGCGGGGGGCGACGGGCTCGAGGGTGTGAGCCTCGACTGGGATGAGCGTGTCGCCGTGACGGTGGTGCTCGCCAGCGCGGGCTACCCGGAGAGCTCGTCGAGCGGGGATGTGATCACCGGCCTCAATCAGGTGGGCGAGGAGGTGCTCGTGACGCACGCCGGCACCGGGCGCGACACCGCCGACCGGCTCGTCACCGCGGGCGGCCGTGTGCTGAGCGTGACGGCGCTCGGGGCGACCGTCGCGGACGCGCGGGCGGCCGCGTATGCCGGCGCGGACCGCATCTCGTTTCCGGGGCGCCAGCTGCGCCGCGACATCGCGGAGCGGGTCGTCGAGCCATGAGCTCGCTGGAACCGGAACCGTTCGGCTCGCCGGTCCCCGAGGCGGAGACGGTCTTCGACGAACTGCCCGTCGACGCCCCGCTCGTGGGCATCCTGATGAGCGCCAAGAGCGAGCTGCCGACGATGGAGCACGCCGAGCGGGAGCTGAGCGAGCGCGGGATCCGCAG
Organism: Solirubrobacterales bacterium; assembly: GCA_027451345.1. Lineage (GTDB taxonomy): Bacteria > Actinomycetota > Thermoleophilia > Solirubrobacterales > Solirubrobacteraceae > Palsa-465. The sequence goes on along the minus strand of DAIDJO010000040.1, from coordinate 9,080 downwards.
TGAGCTGCGGGTGATGTCCCCCCACCACGACCCTGACGTCGTCGCCGACTACGCGCGGAACGCTCGGATGCGCGGGCTGCGCGTGATCATCGCCGGCGCCGGCCTCGGCGCCGCCCTGCCGGGCGTGGTGGCCGCCCACACCGACCTGCCGGTGATCGGCGTGCCGCTGAGCGCGAGCGGTTCGATCGGCGGGGGGTTGGACGCGCTGCTGGCGATCGCGCAGATGCCCGCCGGGGTGCCGGTGGCGACGGTCGGGGTCGACGCCGCGCGCAACGCGGCGGTCCTGGCCGCGCGGATCCTCGCGCTCTGAGCGTCGCGGCCGTTGAGCGGTCGTGGTCGAGCGGCGCCCGCCGCCTGTCGGTTCCGCTCGGTTGAGGTCCCTTCGTGCGTCGCCTCGTCCCGCGCGACCCGAGGCCGGATGGCGTCGCTTCGAGGTGAGGTGTGGGACGAAGTAGGCGGGTTTCCGCCGGCGTCGCCGCGGGCCACCGGCGTCGCCGCGGGCCACCGGTCGGGGTCGCCCTGACTACCGGTCCGGCCGGCTGACCCGCTCGTCCGCGGCGCGGGCGGCCTGCGCCTGCGCCTCCATCAGCTCGGCGACGCGCCGGCGCAGCGCCGGGTCGCTTGCTCCGAGGATTCGCGCCGCGAGCAGGCCGGCGTTGCGCCCACCGTCGATCGCCACCGTCGCCACGGGCACGCCCTTCGGCATCTGGACGATCGAGAGCAGGCTGTCGAGGCCGTCGAGCCGGCGCAGCGACACCGGCACGCCGATCACGGGCAGCGGCGTGACGGCGGCGAGCATCCCCGGGAGGTGCGCCGCGCCACCCGCGCCCGCGATGATCACCGACAGGCCGCGCTCGGCGGCCCGCTGCCCGTAGGCGATCATGTCGAGCGGCGTGCGGTGGGCGGAGAGGACCCGCGTCTCCGTCGGCACCCCGAGCTCGGCGAGGACCTCGACCGCCTGGTCCATCACGGGCAGGTCGCTGTCGGAGCCCATCACCACACCGACGGCCGGCTCATTCATGGCGCTCGAGCCTATCAGCGGCCTCGCGGGCCGATTCGAGCGCCGCCTCCGGGGTTGCCGCGCACACGGTGACGTGGCCGAGCTTGCGACCCGGGCGGGCCGCCTTGCCATAGAGGTGCACGCACGCGCCGGGGACCGCGAGCGCGTCGGCCAGGCGGGAGGCCGGATCCGAGCCATCCGGGGGGCCGACGACGTTGACCATCGCCGCCGCGGGGGTGCGGGGGGTGGTCGTGCCGAGCGGGAGATCGAGCACCGCCCGCAGGTGCTGCTCGAACTGCGAGGTGTCGGATGCCTCCGTGTGCAGATGCCCGGTGTTGTGTGTGCGCAGGGCGAGCTCGTTGACGAGCAGCCGCTCGCCGGGGGCGAGGAAGAGTTCGATGGCCATCAGCCCCTCGAGCCCGACGCGCTCGGCGAGGGTGCCGGCCAGCTCCACCGCGCGTGCGGCGACCCGGTCCCCGAACCGGCCGGGCATCACGACCCAGCGGCACATGCCGTCGACCTGGAAGGTCTCGACGGCCGGGTAGACGGCCAGTCGGCCCGAGGGTGATCGCGCCACGAGGACGGCGAGCTCGGCGACGATCTCGACCGCCTGCTCGACGTAGAGCTCGAGGCCGGCCGCGCGCGACTCGGCGAGCGCCACCATCGCCTCCTCGGCGTCGGCGCACATCCACACCCCGCGGCCGTCGTATCCGCCGCTGCGCGCCTTCAACACGAGCGGCCAGCCGTGCCGCTCGGCGAACGTCTGGATGTCGCTCGGCTCGGACACCGGGGCAAAGGCCGGCACGTCCACCCCCGTGATCTCCGAGAGCGTCCGGCGCTGGTGGAGCTTGTCCACGGCGAGGGCGAGCACATCGGCGGACGGACGGACCGGCACCCCGCGCGCCTGCAGTCCGCGGAGCATGGCGAGATCGACGAGCTCGTGCTCGAAGGTCAGGACATCGCAGCGGGCGGCGAGCTCGGCCACGGCCGCCGCGTCGCGGCCGGAGCCCTCGAGCAGCGGCGCTCCGGCGCGGGCGGCGGCGTCGCCCGTCGAGCCGAGGCAGATCAGCCCGAGATCGAGGGAGATGGCCGCCTGCCATCCCATCCGAGCGAGCTGCCCGGCCCCGACCATTCCCACCCTCGTCGTTGCAGCGGTCATCGGCGCAGACGCTAGCGGAGGCCCATCGGGGACCTGGGCCCGCCCGGCGGTCAATAGACTCGCGGACCGATGATCGCCCGTCGGATCGACCCATGATCGAGCGCTACACGCGCAGGGAGTTCGGCGAGCTGTGGTCCGACCACGCGCGGTTCGAGGCGCTGCGTCGCGTCGAGGTCGCCGCCTGCGAGGAGATGGACGGGCCGACCGCGGAGGAGCTCGATGCCATCCGCGCCGCCACGTTCACCGTGGAGGCGATCAACGAGCGCGAGCGCGTCACCGACCACGACACCGCCGCCTTCGTCGACGTGCTCGCGGCCTCGGCGGGTCCGGCGGGCCGATGGATCCACTACGGCCTGACGTCCTCCGACGTGGTCGACACCGGCCTGGCGCTGCAGATCAGATCCGCCGGCGAGCTGATCCTGCCCGACGCCCGAGGCCTCGTCGCGGCGCTCGCCGAACTGGCACGCGTGCACGTCCGCACCCTCTGTGTCGGGCGCACGCACGGCATCCACGCCGAGCCGACGACGTTCGGCATCAAGCTGGCCGGCTTCGCCTTCGAGGCCCATCGCAACGCGCAGCGCCTCGAGCGCGCCTTCGCGCAGGCGTCGGTGGGCGCGCTCTCCGGTGCGGTGGGAACCTACTCAGCCACCTCGCCGGAGTTTGAGCGGCGCGTCATCGCGCGCCTGGGCCTCGAACTCGAGTCCGTCTCCACCCAGGTCGTACCGCGCGACCGCCACGCCGAGCTCGTGCAGGCGATCGCCCTGGCCGGGGCTGGCCTCGAGCGGCTCGCCACGGAGATCCGCCACCTCGCGCGCACCGAGCTGAGCGAGGCCCGCGAGCCGTTCGCCGCGGGTCAGAAGGGCTCGAGCGCGATGCCCCATAAGCGCAACCCGATCAGGTCCGAGCAGATCACGGGCCTCGCGCGGCTGCTCCGGGGCTACGCGCAGGCCGCCGTCGAGGACGTGTCGCTCTGGCACGAGCGCGACATCTCGCACTCGAGCGTCGAGCGGATCGTGCTCCCCGACGCGACGATCCTGCTCGACCACATGCAGCGCCGGATGCTCGCGGTGCTCGACGGACTCGTCGTCGACGCGCCGCGCATGCGCGAGAACCTCGAGCTCACGCACGGAGCGCTCTTCTCCCAGCGGGTGCTGCTGGCCCTCGTGGCCCGTGGGTCGAGTCGGGACGACGCCTACCGGGTGGTGCAGCGACTCGCCCAGCAGGCGCTCGACACCCGGGTGCACCTGCGGGAGCTGCTCTCCACCGATCCGGCGGGCGAGGGCCTCGACCTCGACGCCGTCTTCGACTTTGAGCCCTACATCCGCCACGCGGACGAGATCGTCGCGCGCCTCGACGCGATCACCTGAGCCCGTCCCGAGACGTGGCTCATAGCGGTCACTTATGACTGTCGTAGCTACTACGACTTTGACTTATGCGTGTGAATCGTCGAAAGTAGACGTATGTTCAACTCCCGACGTACCACAACTGAGCTCGATACCAGCCTGTTCGACCCGGAGCAGGACATGGACCTCGTGGCAATGATCAACGAAGCCCGCACCGAGTCCGAGATTCATTCGGTGGCGCGCATGAGTCGCGCCCGGATGCGCGCTCGTCGCCGGCAGCTGAAGGCGGCCCGGCGCCCCCACTCGGCGGACGGGACGCGCAACCGCGACTTCACGCTGCCGCACTCGCTGCTGCGCGGACTCTGAGACCGCGGCGCGCGCGGTCGCGGAGACCGCGGCGCGTCCGGTCCGGCAGGGCTAGGATGGACGTATGAGTCCAAGCTTCCTGCACACGATGGTTCGCATCACCGACCCTGAGCGGAGCCGCGCCTTCTATGAGGCCCTCGGCTTCACCTTCGACCGCGAGATGGACATCGTCCGCAACGGCGAGCGGGAGGCGACGAACTACTTCTTCTCGCTCGGCGACCATTCCTCGGTGCTCGAGCTCACCTACAACCACGACGGGCGCAGCTATGACCTCGGCACGGGGTACGGCCACATCGCCGTCGGGGTGGACGACCTCTCCGCGACGCTGGCACGCCTCTCCGCGCAGGGCATCGAGCCGGAGAAGCCCCCGTACGCGGTTCGCGAGGGCGGTTCGCTGCTGTGCTTCGTGCGCGATCCGGACGGATACCGGATCGAGCTGATCGACCGGGCGGGCTGATCCGGCGCGGGCCCGCCCGGGAGGGCGGGCGCCCCGCCATCCCGGGCGGCGCCGCCCCGTCAGGCGGCCGCGGAGTAGCGGCTCTCGTAGCGGCTGATCCAGCGCATGAACTCGATCGGCGGGATCGGCTTCGAGAAGAAGTGGCCCTGGGCCCGGTCGCAGCCGATCTCCTCGAGTCGGGCGAGGGTGATCTCGTCCTCGACCCCCTCGGCGATCACCTTCAGGCCGAGCGCGTGGCCGAGCTCGATCGTCGAGCGGACGATCACGCCGTCTGACTCCTCGTTGAGCATCGGCGTCACGAACGAGCGATCGATCTTCAGCTCGTGGACCGGCAGGCGGCGGAGGTTCGCCAGCGACGAGTGACCGGTGCCGAAGTCATCGACGGCGAAGCGCACGCCGATCTCGCTCAGGCTCTCCACGGTGGCGAGCGCGCGCTGCGGGTCCGAGAGGATCATGCTCTCGGTGATCTCCAGCTTGAGCGCCCCGGGGGGCAGGCGGTGCCGATCGAGCATCTGCGCCACCTGCGAGGAGAGCATCGGGTCGTGCAGGTTGCGCACGGAGAGGTTGACGGACATCGTGAGGTCGCGGCCCGCCGCGTGCCAGGCGGCGCACTCGGCGATCGCCTTCTCGAGCACGCAGGTCGTCATCGCGCCGATCAGGCCGGTCTGCTCGACGATCTCCAGGAAGGCGGCCGGCTGCAGCAGCCCGAGCTCCGGGTGCTGCCAGCGAACGAGCGCCTCGGCCCCATGCACCGCGCCGGACCCGAGGTCGACGATCGGGTGGAAGTGGACGATGATCTCGTCGTCCTTCTCGAGCGCCCGGCGGAAGTCCCCCACCATGCTCAGGCGTGAGACCGAATGGCGGTCCTGGCCGTGGGTGTAGAAGCGGTGGCCGTCGCGCTCGGCCTTGGCGCTGTACATCGCGATGTCGGCGCGCCGCAGCAGGGTCTGGGCGTCCTCCCCATCGTGGGGGAAGCGGGCCACGCCGATGCTCGCGTCGACCTCGAGCGTGATGTCGTCGAAGCGGACGGGCTCGCGGATGCAGGCCATCACGTCCTCGACGATCGCCGTCAGCGCCGCCATGTTGTCCGTGCGGACGGCGGGCAGGATGGCGAACTCGTCTCCGCCGAAGCGCGCGACGAGGCCGCCCGCCCCGATCCGCTGCGCCAGGCGCGGTGCGAGATCCCTCAGGAAGTCATCGCCGTACTGATGGCCGAGCGTGTCGTTGATGTCCTTGAAGTGGTCGAGGTCGATGAGCAGGACACCGAAGGCGGCCGTCGTCCCGTTCGTCGCCGCGATCGCCGCGTCCACCTCGTCGTTGAAGCGCGGCCGGTTCGCGAGGCCGGTGAGCGGGTCGGAGTACGCCTGCACGAGGAGCTCCTCACCGCGGCGCTTCGAGAGGAGCAGCTCGCCGATGAGGTACTGGTAGACCGCCAGCACGATCGCGAGCATCAGCAGGGCTCCGAACCCCAGGCTGTCGACGATGAACACGGCGACGAGCGTCAGCAGCGCGGAGGACAGCTCCGCGGCGAGGATCGGCCGGAACTCGGCGAGCCGCTTGAGGATCGGCACGCCGTGGATCGCGCGGTAGAACACGGCCACCATGAGGAAGTTGACGGCGAGGGCGACGACGAACGCAGCGAAGACGAGCACGTAGTACATCGGCTGGTGGTCGTAGCCGGGATCCGCCCGAGTGACGTGTTCGATCGTCGCCAGGTGCTGGAACATCAGTCCGCTCAGCAGCGGGAACGTCGTGTACATCACGAGGTTCTGCCGGAACGTCTGGCCCGCCTCGCGGAAGCGCAGCCAGCTGATCGTGATCGTGAGCGCCCCGACGATCGCGGCCGGCGTGCCGCCGAGCAGGACCGCCGCGAGCGTCATCCCCAGGAAGCTGCCGGACACGTTCATGAAGCGGGACCCGAGCGAGGTCGACGTCAGGTCGCTGACCGCGGCCAGGATCACGAGGACGGCGAGCTCCTTGTAGTTCCAGTTGGCCTCGGATGCCTGGGACACAGCGAGGCCGACGGCTGCCGCGAAGATGCAGGCGTGGGCCACCGCCACCGACCGCGCGCTCGCGCGGCGCAGGGGTGCAGCCTCGGCCGAGCCACCAGCGATTGCGTTCGGTGCGGTGATCTCGGTCATCGAGCTGTGAGGGTCGCCGAGGGGGAGGTTCGTGATGGCGCCGCTGAATCCTGCGGCTCCGGCCGCGATCGGGCCGGGTCGGCCGGCTCCGGGGAATGTCCGCCGCTGAAGACCACGCGGTCCACCGGACGGGCCGCTGCGGCGGCGAGCAGCGCCAGCACGCCGGCCGCGGCCACCGCGTAGGCGAGCCGCGGCGAGGCGGCGGCGGTGAGGACTCCGCCGAGGACGAAACCGACGGCCGGGGCGACCTGGTTCAGGCCCTCGACGAGCGTCATCACCGCGCTCTGCGCATCGAGCGGGATGCGCTCCTGAATCGAGGTCAGGGCGGCGATCCAGCCCGCGCCGTTGCCCGCGCCGCCCATGGCGGAGGCGATGCACGCGATGGCGAGGCTCGGAGCCAGGGCGAGTCCGCCATAGCCAGCGGCGATGGCGAGCGCGCCGATCGCCAGCATCGTCATCAGCCGTACCGAGCTCGCCACGGTGAACGCCGCCGCGCCGACGACCGTTCCGACGCCCCAGGCGCCGAGCAGCAGCCCGTAGCCGAGGTTCCCGGCGTGGAGGGTGTGCTTGGCGAAGATGACCTCGACCGGGATGGGGATCGCGCCGAGCAGCATTCCCAGGGCGACCACGTTGATCAGTCGCCGCACGGCGGTGCGGCTGCGGATCACGCGCGCCCCGGTGCGCAGGCGGGTGGAGAAGTCAGATCCGAGGTCGCGCTGCACGTGCAGTCCCGTCGCCGTGCCGATGATGAGCGCCGTGGCCAGGAAGGTTCCCGCGTCCACGAGGAGTGCCCAGCGGACGCCGTGCCAGGCGACGAGCGCGCCGGCGAGCACCGGCGCGCAGGCGGTCGAGCTCATCAGGCCGAGGTTGAGGATGCCGTTGCCCTCCCGGAGGAGCTCCTGCTCCTTCAGGCTGGCCGCCACGGCGCTGCGCGTGAGCGCCTTCGCGGTGATGGCGAGGACGCCGTCGAGGCTCGCCAGAAGCAGGATCACCGGCGTGGTGTACGCGCGAGCCACCGCGGCGAGGCCGAGGAAGAGTGCTCCTTCAACGACATAGGCGACGCCGAGGACGATCCGCGGCGTCAGCGTCTCGACCCATGCGGTGAGCAGGGGTGCGAGGAAGGCTGGGAGGAAGCGCAGCGCGAGGAAGAGCGCCGCGGTCTCGAGCGGACTGTGCGTGTGATCGTAGACGAGGATCGTGAGGGCGATCTCACCGATCCAGGTGCCGAACTCGTTGACCCAGTAGCCCAGCGCGAGATGGCGGAATGAGCCCAGGCGCAGTGGACGCAGGTCGAGCATGTTCTAACGGTCAGTTATGTGGGCCATAACCAGCTCGGGTCTACCGGTGCGCCGGACATAGGGGCAACCTTCGCCATGCGTTAGGCAAGACCTTTAGTCCCTCTGCAACAAGGAGAGCTGCAATGGGCATTCGCTGCATGTGATTCGTTTTCAGTGACGTGGCGCCGGGGTTCCTTACCAGGGGAGGCTCCGTCGTCACGTTGCTGCGAGCTCTTTTCGGCATCTGCCGCAATTTCCTTGAGTAGCCTTGCAAGAAATCTTGCAAGGCTACTTGTGTGTCCGGTGATCCGAGGCGGGACATATGCTCCGGCTCCATGTCGGCTCTGCGTGGGGATGGGGCAGCGGACGCCCGGTCTGGGGAAGCCCCGAGCCGCGGCCACGTGCCGGTGCGGGACCTCGAGGTCGGCGAGCTGCGCGCCTTCTGCGCCGCCGCCACCCTCGGCAGCATCGCCGAGGCCGCCCGCTCGATGAACGTCAGCCAGCCGGCGATGTCCAAGCGGCTGCGCGCGCTCGAGCACGTCGCGGGCGCCGAACTGTTCGAGCGGTCGAGTCGCGGTGTCACGCTGACCCAGGCTGGCGTCCAGCTCTACAGCGCCGCCCGCCGGCTGTTGCGCAGCGCCGACTCCGTCCAGGCGCTGATCAAGACCCCGCCGCCGATGCCGGTGCGGATCGCCTCGAGCCCGACGATCGCGGAGCTGCGCCTGCCGCAGGTCCTGAGCGAGCTCGCCACCGGTGAGCGCGCCATCACTGCCGAGCTGATCTCGGCCAACTCCGAGCTCGTCCGGGAGCTCGTGCGCGACGGGCGCAGCGACCTCGGCATCGCCAGCATCGACCCCTACGCCCTCTACGCCGACGGACTCGAGGAGCGGATCGTCTGGCGCGATGAGCTCGTCGTCGTCGTCCCGGCCGGCCATCGCTGGGAACGCCTCGAGGAGATCCCGGCCGAGGACTTCGCCTCGGCGACGCTCGTCCAGCGCGACCCGTGGTCAAACTCGAGCCGCATCGTCACCGCGACGCTCGAGCGGATGGGCTACGAGCGACTTGCCCCGGTGGCGGCGATCGGCAGCACCTCGGGGGTGATCGCGACGGCGTTTGCCCAGGGGCTGCCCGCACTGATCTCGATCATGGCGGCGCGGGCCAACCCGGAGCAGGCGCTCGAGATCCGGCGCGTCGAGGGGCTGCGCTTCGGGCTCGAATACGCGCTCGTCTGGGCCGGCCCGATGCTCGACCTCCGTGCCGAGGTCCAGGCGGTGGCCGGACACATCATGCATCTGCCCTTCGCCCGCCCGCGCGCGGCCGTACCCCCGCCCCCCGCC
>DAIDJO010000039.1 GCA_027451345.1 Solirubrobacterales bacterium | reverse complement strand
CGGCGCCGGTCGCGTCGCGCACACGCGCGACCGGCGCGACCGGGATCGCGCGGCGCTCGCCGTCGGGCGTGCGCACGACCGTCGGCTCCGCGCCGCGCTTGACGATCGTGAGCATGCCCGAGAAGGGCGGCCGCTCGAGCTCGAGCAGGCTCGCCTCGGCGGCGTTGGCGAAGAAGATGGTCGGCTGCACCCGCTCGACGAGCGCCACGTAGCGAGTGACGCCCAGGTCGCGCAGCAGGCCGCAGGAGGACGCGTCGAGCGAGACCGGAACGCCGGCCGCGCGCGCCGCACCGAGCAGCTCGACCGTCGCGCTCGCGGCGGGCTCCGCCGCGAAGCTGTAGGAGGTGACGTGCAGGGCGCCGAGTCCCTCGATCCATTCGAGCGGGACGTCGGCCAGCTCCGCCGCCGCTCCTCGATCGGGAAACATCGTGCGCTCCCCGCGGGAGTCGACCAGGACGACGATCGTCCCGGACCGGCCGCGGCGCTGCGCGCGGACATCGACGCCGGCGGCGGTGAGCGCCTCGACGAGCTGCGCCCCGACCGCGTCGTCCCCGACCCGGCCGATGAAGCGCACCGACGCGCCGAGCGCGGAGGCGAACGCCGCGACGTTGGCGGCGCTGCCGCCCCTCGTGCGCGTGACGCGGGCCGGGTTGTCGTCGGCCGGCCGCAGCACGCCGTCGAACCAGACGACGACGTCCTCGACGAGATCCCCGACCACGCCGAGCGTCCGGGGCCCGGCCGGTCGGCCGGGCGGGAGACTCGAGGCTGTGGGTCGGCTCGGCTCGGGCATCTCGCGCTCCGACACGCTACAGCGGCATCCGCGCCGATCGCCGCGCGCCCGGGGAAGGCGGTTCCCCCGCGCTCAGGAGTCGGCGCGCACCTGGATCAAGCGGCTGAGGGTCACGAACAGCGTGCCGCCGATCAGGTTGCCGGCCAGGGCCAGGAGGAAGTTGATACCGATGTCGCCCCACGTCGCGCTCGAGTGGCCACCCAGCACGCCGAACATCATCTCCCCGGTTCCGACGATCACGTGGTTCATGGACGGAGCGGCGATGGTGAAGCCGATGGCGAGAGCGACGAGGATCCGGCCGACGTCGGTGCGGATGGCGAGCCCCAGCCAGGTCCAGAGGGTCATCACGAGCCCGGCGAGGACCGCGCTGAGGAAGGCGCCGAGGGTCGTGCGATGGGCGAGCACGTCGGCGGTGTGGCCACCGGCGGCCAGGGCGTGGTGGCCGAGGACCGTGCTCTGGGACATGATCAGTGCGAGGACGAACATCCCGACGACGTTGGCCAGGAGCGTGGGGATCCAGAGCGTCGGGAGGCGACGCAGCGGGCGTCGTCCCTCGATCACGGCGCCGACCGGGATCAGGAAGTTCTCGGTGAACAGCTCGGAACGGCCGAGGGTGATCAGCACGAAGCCGATCCCGAAGGTGAGGCCGCCGAGCGTGGAGGCGAGCCCTCGAGGCAGCACCGCCCCGAGCGCGCCGGCGACGACGCTGCTGACGCCGACACCGATCATGACGTCGAAACCTCCGACCAGCCCCGTCGCCGCGGCGGCCAGGGGTCGGCGGCTCAGTCGCTGCTCGCCCTGGGCGAGGCCCTGTTCCCAGAGGGCGCCGGGGCGATCCGCCGCACCATCGAGCCCGCCCGCATCTGTCGGCGCCCGCCGATCGCTCGCCGTCGATGCCCGGTGGTCGGAGGCGCGCGCCTCCCCCCGGCGTTCCTCGCGCTCGACGGCCATCACCCAGGCGGGTACCCGAGCGCACGCCAGGCCACACCTGCGCGGATTGTTCGGGCGCGTGTGTGAATTGGCGCAAACCGGGTATTTCCGACACCGGAAAACGGTTCGCTCCGGATCGCGGAGCGTCACAGCCAGACGGGGTATCAGGGTGGATTTCTCATTGAGTGCCGAGCAGCGTGACCTCAAGGCGGCCGCCGCCGCCTTCGCGCAGGGGGAGTTGAACCACGACCTCCCCGAGCGCGAGCGAGCGGGGAAGTTCTCGCGCGCGGCGTGGGAGGCGTGCGCGCGCTTCGGCATCCAGGGCCTGCCGGTCCCCACCGAGCTGGGCGGGGGCGGGGTCGACATCCTGACGGCCGTCCTCGTGATGGAGGGCCTCGGCTACGGGTGCCGGGACAACGGTCTGCTCTTCTCCCTCAACGCGCAGCTGTGGAGCGTGGAGCTTCCGCTCGTCAAGTTCGGCACCGAGGCACAGCGCCGGCGCTACCTCCCCGGACTGATGTCGGGAGAGCTCATCGGCGTGCACGCGATGACCGAGCCCGAGTCCGGATCGGACGCCTTCAGCATGCGCACGCGGGCGCAGCGGACCGATGAGGGCTACGTGCTCACGGGCACCAAGCAATACGTCACCAACGCGCCGATCGCCGACGTGATGCTGATCTTCGCCGCCCACCCCGACGCGCCACCGATGTCCGGCATCTCCGCCTTCATCGTCGAGAAGGGGACGCCCGGCCTCACCGTGACGCGCCACATGGAGAAGATGGGTCTGCGCACCTCGCCGATGGCTGAGGTCGTGCTCGACGGCTGCGTCGTGCCCGAGGAGAACCGGGTCGGCCCGGAGGGGGCCGGCGGAGCCATCTTCAACTCGACGATGGTCTGGGAGCGCAGCTGCATCCTCGCCGGCGCGCTCGGCTCGATGCAGCGCCAGCTTGAGACGTGTGTCACCTACGCGCGCGAGCGCAAGCAGTTCGGCCAGCCGATCGGCAACTTCCAGGCGGTGGCCGGCAAGGTGGCCGACATGTACATGCGGCTCGAGGCCGCGCGTCTGCTCGTCTACCAGGCGGCCTGGCTCGGTCAGCAGGGCGCCGCGGTGGCCGAGGCCGCGGCGGCGAAGCTGTTCACCAGCGAGGCGTGGGTGGCCTCCAGCCTCGACGCCGTCCAGCTGCACGGCGCCTATGGCTACATGACCGAGAGCGGCGTCGAGCGTGAGCTCCGCGACGCGGTGGCGAGCACGATCTACTCGGGCACCTCGGAGATCCAGCGTGTCATTCTCGCCCGGATGCTCGGCCTCTGAACCATGGCGCACCTCCTCCACCACCTCCTGGCCGACTCCGCACGGCTCTGGCCCGACCGACTGGCGGTCTCCGCCGACGACGACGCCCTGACCTACACCGAGCTCGATCGGCGCAGCAACCAGCTCGCCCGCCGCCTGCGGGCGGCGGGCGTCGAGCGTGGCGATCGGGTGGGGATCCTCGCACGGAAGTCCGGCGCGGCCGTCGTCGCGGTGTACGGAGCGCTGAAGGCGGGCGCCTGCTACGTCCCGCTCGACCCCTCGAGCCCCGACGAGCGGCTCACCCTCATCATGGGGGACTGCGGCATCGAGGTGGCCCTCGCCGACACGGCGAACGTGGCTCGCGCGGTGGGCCTTCGACGCGCGGCGCCCACGCTGCGCTGCGTGATCGGGCTCGGCGCCGGCGCCGGAGCCGGCGGCGGAGAGCCGGCCGAGGTCGAGACCGTCAGCTGGCAGACGGTGCTCGACGAGGGCGACCACCCGCTTCCCGGCGGCGGCGTCATCGACACGGACCTGGCCTACATCCTCTACACCTCCGGCTCAACCGGATCCCCCAAGGGCGTGATGATCTCGCACCGCGCCTCGCTCACCTTCGTCGACTGGGCGGCTCGATGCGCCGAGCTCGACGAGGAGGATCGTGTCTGCAGTCCCGCTCCGCTGCACTTCGATCTGTCCGTCTTCGACCTCTTCTCGTCCTGTCGGGCCGGCGCCTGCATGGTCGTCGTCCCGCCGACGACGGCGATGTTCCCGGTGCGACTCGGGGAATGGGTCGAACAGCAGCAGATCTCCGTGTGGTACTCGGTCCCGTCGCTGCTGACGATGCTGGCCACCCACGGGAACCTGCGCGAGCGGGACCTGTCGTGCCTGCGCGTCGTCATCTTCGCCGGGGAGGTGTTCCCCGCCAAGCATCTCTCACGGCTGATGGAGGAGCTCCCGGGCGTGCGCCACCTCAACTGGTACGGGCCGACGGAGACAAACGTGTGCACCTGGCACGAGGTTGCCCACGCCGTCACACCGCTGTCGGCTCCGCTTCCGATCGGTGTGGCCTGCGAGAACGTCGAGGTGTTCGCCGTCAACGATGCGGGCGAGCGGGTGACGCGGCCGGGGGAGGAGGGGGAGCTGTTCGTCCGGGGGTCCGGGCTGATGTCCGGCTACTGGGGCCGACCCGAGAAGAGCCGCCAGGCGCTCGTGCGCAACCCGCTGCAGCACGCCTACGACGAGCCGGCGTACCGGACCGGTGACATCGTCACCCTCGACGAGCGCGGCGCCTACGTCTTCCTCGGACGCCGTGACGGCATGGTGAAGACCCGCGGCTACCGGGTCGAGCTCGGCGAGGTGGAGTCCGCGCTCTATGCGCACCCGGCGGTCCGTGAGGCGGTGGTGCTGCCTGTGCCCGATGACCTGCTCGGCAACCGCCTGCGCGCCGTCATCTCACTCGAGGATGAGGGTGCGCCGAGCCGATCGGACCTGCTCGACCACTGTCGTCGGAGGCTCCCCGCCTACATGGTGCCCGATGAGGTCGAGTTCACCGACACCCTGCCCAGGACGTCAACCGGGAAGGTGGATCGCGTTCTGCTCGCGGCTTCGGCCCGGGGGCCGGAGGGAAGCTGACCAAATGCGATCGCAATCTGGAGGTCTGTGATGGATGACACCGTCATTCGGGACTACATCGCGCGCGAACTGGTGCGCGACCCGTCCCTGCTGCCACTCGAGAACTCGACCCCGCTGCTGGACAGCGGCATCCTCGACTCGCTCAGTCTGCTGCGGCTCGTCGTGTTCCTCCAGGACCAGTTCGGCATCACCGTCGGGGACCTGGACGTCGTGCCCGAGCACTTCGCGACGGTGGACGCCATCTGCGGCTACCTGCGGTCGCGCACGGACGGGAGCGTGAGCACAGCGCCATGATGGCCGCGCCCGAAGCGGAGCCGCCGGTGGCCGGCCTGGAACCGATCGGACCGGACGGCTCCGGCGCCGAGCAGTGGGAGCTGCGCCGGCTCGGCAGGCTGGCCTACTGGGCCGTGATCGCGCCGTTGGCCGCGCGGCTGCCCGCCTGGGCCGCCTACCGAGTCGCGTGCGCCTGGGGGGATCTCACCTTCCGCGTGTGGCCCGACCGCGACGCGGAGATGGATCACCTGCGCCGGCTGCGGGGCATTCTCGGCGAGGATCTGCTCCCCGACGACGTCGAGGCGTTCTCACGGGAGTTCTGCCGCCTGCGGGCCTGCGAGGTGGTCGACCTGATGCGACTGCACGGTCGCGGGCGGGCGCTGCGTCCGCTCGTCGAGGTCCGTGGACGCGAGCATCTCGACGCGGCGCTCGAGGCGGGCCGCGGAGCGATTCTCTGCAGCGCCCACATCGGCTCCTACCTGAGTGCCTTCTCGCTCCTGCACGCCGACGGCATCCCGCTCACGAACGTGGGGCGCTGGGACTGGAACTACCACCGCCAGCTCCCGACGCTGGTGAAGCGCTTCTGGGACCTCGCGTACTCCCGCCGCGTGCTCCGGCACCGGCAGCGTCCGAACCTCGAACCGTGGCAGGGCCGGCCGCAGGTCGCCGTGCAGGCGGCCGCGGCGCTCCGGGCCAACGAGGTGGTGATGGTCTGCAGTGACCCGGCGCCGATCCCCGCCGACCGGGCGCGAACCGTCGAGACCACCTTCCTCGGCGGCCGGGCCCGGCTCGTGCCGGGCGTGGTGACCCTGTCGGAGATCACCCGAGCGCCGCTGCTCATGGCGTTCACGTACCGCCTGCCCGACTACCGCCATCAGGTGCTCGAGATCTCGCCCCCGGTGTCGCTGGAGGGCGGCACCGAGGCCGCCTTCGAGCGCTGCGTGGCCGCCATGGACGCCGCCGTCCGGGCACATCCACAGGACTGGTACTTCTGGTTCCACCGTGGCGAGCTGGCCGGTCTCGGCCTCCTCCCCCCGAGCGGGGGCTCCGGATCCGAGACCGACTAGGCGGCAGCGACGAGCCGGCGGCGTCGCGGGCAGCCCGCGGGCCCCACCCGACCGCCGTCCGCAGCGGCGCGCCAGGGTGGTAGAGTCCGCGCCGCCTTGGCCCAGGTGCTCCTGATCATCGATATCCAGCGCGACTACTTCCCGGGCGGCGCGCACCCGCTGTGGGAGCCCGAGGCGGCGGCGGCCAACGCGGCGCGACTGCTCGCCGCCTTCCGCGAGCGGGGCGAACCCGTGATTCACCTGCAGCATGTCTGGGACGAGCCGGACGCGCCGTTCATGCGGCCGGGAACGCCCGGGGTTGAGATCCACGAGCTGGTGGCGCCCGCCGCCGGTGAGCGTGTGCTGCAGAAGACCGAACCGAACGGCTTCCTCGGCACCGGCCTGGAGGACGAGCTCCGGCGCCTGGAGCCGGAGCAGGTCGTGGTCGCGGGGATGATGTCGTCGATGTGCGTCGACGCGACGGTGCGCGCCGCCGCGGACAAGGGATTTGCGGTCGTCGTGGCCCACGACGCCTGCGCTGCCCCCGCGCTGAGCCACGGCTCGCGGCAGGTGAGCGGGGCGGACGTGCATGCGGCGTTCATGGCCGCGCTGGGCCAGGGCTACGCGGAGCTGCGGTCGGCCGCTGAGCTGGTCTGACCCGGCGTCACCGTCGGCTCGGGTGTGCGGGCCGGCTCGGCCGGCAGGGTCACCCGGAATTCACTGCCCACCCCCGGCGCGCTGTCGACCTCGATCCGGCCACCGAGCGCCTGGGTGGCCCGACGGGCGATGGCGAGTCCGAGCCCGGCACCCCCGGTGGCGCGGTCCCGAGTGGCGTCGACGCGATACAGGCGCTCGAAGATGCGCTTCTGGTCCTCGGGCGCGATGCCGACGCCGGTGTCCCGCACGCTGATCCGCAGCTCGTCACCGCTTCGGCGCAGCTCGAGGCGGACCGAGCCTCCGGCCGGGGTGTAGCGGATGGCGTTCGAGAGCAGGTTCGACGTGATCATCTCGAGCAGCCTCGGGTCGGTCATCACCATGCGCGCGTCGGCCTGCATCCGCAGCTCGACGTTCGCCTCCCGGGCTGCCGGTTGGAAGCTCGCCACCAACCGCTCCGCGAACGGCGCAAGCGGCATGGGGGTGGGGCGGACGCCCTCGGCGAGATCGAGCTGGGTGAGCTCCCGCAGCGCGCTCAGCAGGTCCTTCAACCGTCCGGTCTGCGCGCTGATCGCCACCCTCGCCTCGTCGCGAGACTCCTGGCTCTGCACCGTGCCGTCGGCGAGTGCGAGCGCGAAGCCCGACACGGCGTTGACGGGAGTGGCGATCTCGTGAGCCACGTCGGCCAGGAACCGGCGCTGATCCTGATCGGCTCGCTCCAGACGGGTCGCCATGTCATCAAAGGCGCTGCCCAGCTTGACGAGTTCCTCGGGTCCCGACGTGCCCATGCGGGCGGTGAAATCGCCACGTGACACGGCCTCGGCGGCGTCGATGGCACGCTGGACCGGCCCTCGGACGGCCCGTGTCACCAGGGTCGCGGCGGCGATCGCGGCACCGATGACCAGCGCGAGCACTCCGCCGGTGATGAGCGTCAGGTCCAGTGTCACGCTCGGGCCCGGATTCGTGTAGTCGGCGATGGTGACCACCCCGCCGGGGAAGGTGGCCTGGGCCCGCAACTCGAACTCTCGCCCGGCCGGTCGCGGCCCCTGATAGATCGTCCTCCCTCCGCGCTGGACGGTGATCTGGTCGGTGGCCAGGAGATCCTGCAGGGCGGCCAGCCGGGCGGGGCTCGCCCCGCGCCGAACCTCGACGGCCACCGCCCGAGCCTGCTGGCGTGCCTTGGCAAGGTCAGCAGTCCGCTCGCTGCTGTTCTGGACGTGGTTGAACAGCAGCACCGCCGCGACCAGTCCGATCGCCGCCGTCGTCATCATCGCGACCAGCAGCCAGAAGCGCAGGGACGGCGCCCGGGTGAACATCAGGACTCAAGGCGGTAGCCCACGCCGCGCAGCGAGCTGATCCTGACCGCGTCCCCGAGCTTGCGTCGCAGACCGGCGATGTGCACGTCAACCGTCTTGGGCTGCAGGTAGGCCGTTCCCCACACCTGCTCGAGGAGCGCGTCGCGGGTGTGCACGCGACCGGGATCGCGCAGGAGCGCGGCCAGCAGGTCGAACTCTCGGCGGGTGAGCTCCACCTCCCGACCCTCAACCGTCACCCGCCGGGCCTCCTCGTCCAACGCGACCGGGCCGACTTGGATCGGCTCCTGGGTGCCGAGGTGCCCGCGGGCGCGGCGGAGTTGTGCGCGCACCCGGGCGACGACCTCCGGGGCGGAGAACGGCTTGACGACGTAGTCGTCGGCTCCGACCTCGAGGCCGGCGATCCGCTGCGCCTCCTCACCGCGCGCGGTGATCATGATGATCGGCAATCCGAGCTCCGTCCGGATCCGCCGGACGACCTCGAAGCCGTCCAGCTCGGGAAGCATCACGTCGACGAGCGCGAGGTCGATCCCGCCGCGCCGCAGCGCGGAGAGGGCCTCCACGCCGGTGCCGGCCTCGACCACCTCATAGCCCTCCTGCTCCAGATAGAGCCGCAGGAGCCGGCGAAGCGAATGCTCGTCGTCCACCACCAGAATCCGCGCCGCTGCGGCCATGGCGGCGATTGTTCCAGACGTTTCCCGCTCGCTGCAGGACCTTTCTGAGCCGCTACCGGGACATTGCCGTCCCATAACCCTCGACGCCCAGGCTTTGAGCATCCCCTCCATCCGGACCGCCGGGGAGGGCGCACTCACACCACGACGGGAGCTTCACCATGACCCCATCACTGCTCGCACTCAACGCGATCCTCATGTTCAGCGTGGTCGCCGGGATCGTCACGCTGCTGGCGTGGGCGATCCGCACGCAGCACCGCGACCGAACGGCCCCGGCATTCCTCCGCACCGACCGCGCCGTGCGACCCGCGCGCACCCGGCCGCGAGCCGCCTCCCAGCCACACCGTCGGCCCATCACCGGCGGGGCATAGGCCGTCGACAGGGCGACCCTCGCTCGGGATCCTGATGGGCGCGCTCCCGCGAGCGCGCCCACGCCGGGCGCGGCCTCGCGCTTCCGCGGAATCGTGACGGTGAAACAGATCTGACGCGAAGCGGGACCCAAGTCGGGCCGGGCCTGTCGTCTACTTGTACGCCTGCCACATCCCGACCGCGCGGCTCAATCCCTCAGCCTCGCCCGCGTCGTACTACCCCGTCGGGCCGCCCCTGATCCAGTGTGCGACGGCTGTGCTACGCTAGCACCATGAGGACCATCACGCATCGTCAGCTTCGCAACGAGTCTGGCGCCGTGTTGCGCGACGTCGAAGCGGGGGAGTCCCTCCTGATCAGCAATAACGGATCTGTCGTCGCCCGGATCAGCCCAGCTTCACAGACTGAGCCAGAATTGCCCGTGACGCGATCCGCTACCGCTCGCGGCTTTGACGAGGTGCCGCTCTACGATCGATCCGGGAGCGCGCTCGACGCGATCGAGGATCTGAGAGGCGACCGCTGAGGACATACCTCGACACGAGCGCGGCCGCGAAGCTCGTCAAGCGGGAGGCGGAATCGGAAGCCCTGCGCGACTTCTGCAGCCGAAGTGATGTCGAACTAGTCGGCACCGATCTACTGGAAACGGAGATGCGGCGCTTCGCCTGCCGCGAGCAGATCCCTGGCGCTGCCATTTCAGCGGTTCTCGACCGCGTAATCCTGCACGCGCTTCCGCGCTCCGTATACACGCACGCCGGCCTGTTGCCCGGAACGACTCTCCGGTCGCTCGATGCTCTGCATATCACCGCCGCGCTCCGACTCGAGGTCGACGCTGTGCTGGCCTATGACGCCAGGATGCGCGAGGCGGCTGTCGACAACGGTCTGAGGGTCCTCGCTCCGGGCGACGCGACGTGGCCCGCTCAGGTGACATCTCGCGACGCGCTCCAGGGACAACCGCCGACGTTGCCGGTGCTATCCCGCGACGTTCGACACGAGCTGTAAATCACCCGGCGAGGTCACACCGCTGTGCTGCCATCGAACGTGCGTTCCGCCCGGCGGTTCGGTAGCATAAAAGTATGACCGCATCCAAAGTTTCGATCTCACTCGATCCGGTGGTCGCAGAACGCGCTCGCGCGGACATCGCCGCGGGGAGGGCCAAGTCGCTGAGCGCGTGGCTCAACGATGCCGGGCGGGCGCAGCTGGAACGCGAGGAACTGGGCGACGTCCTTGCATCGATCTTCGACGCTACCGGCGGACCGCTCAGCGAACACGAGCTTGCGGCCGCAAGGCGGCGACTGGCCGAAGCAGAGTCACGTTGACCCTCGTCCTTGACGCGGGCGCGCTTATTGCCGTAGAGCGTCGGCATCGCGACACCGTTGCCGTGATCGAGGCAGCAAGGCTCGACGGTCGCGTATTGGTAGTGCCAGCCGGCGTCGTCGCCCAGATCTGGCGGGACGGATCACGCCAGGCGATCCTCACGCGGCTGCTCGGCGCCACTGACGTCACGGTGGAGGCACTCACGGATGAGGTGGCTCGAGCAGCCGGCGTCGTCTGTGGGTCGGCCGGAACTAGCGATGTCGTAGACGCCTCGGTTGTGATTGCGGCGCGACGCCATCACGCGACAGTCGTCAGCTCGGATCGTGCCGACCTGATACGCCTCGATCCGGCGTTGGCCGTTGTCGACTGCTGATCGGTCCAGGCAACTCGCCGGAACGCACTGTGAAACGTCGGAACAATGACACCGGGGCTTTGTGAGCGAACGTCTGTTCGTCTTTCACGTTCGACGACAGCTCGACACGCACACGGTCGCACCGGTCATCAGCCGCACACTGGGTTACATAACGTGCATTATCGAGCGTTGCTAGCGAGCCGATCGGCTCCTCGAATCTGTCGCCGACCTCGGCGTACCCTCTGCCCTACGAGAGACAGCTAGCCAATGTCGGTGACGACGGCTACGCGGCCGTCGACGACCTCGACGTTGATGCGATTGGGACGCAGATCCGCTCGACGCCCGAAGTGTTTGCCGTCGCGCGCGAGCACCCGCACTTCGATGCCGTGCGCCGCTGCGGCCGAGATCAGCTCCGCTTCGGCTCGACCAACCGCATTGGCCGCGTCGAGCCACCGTTGTGTGCTCTGTCGCACGGCCTCCTCGCTCGGTGGCAGGTGCTGCATGCTCGCAATCTATCGCTTGCGCAGCGCGGAAAGGTGAACGCGTGGCGGGCCTCAGACGGCACGAGCGCTTGTCCCCCAGGCGGTCCAGGCGCTCCATCTCAGCGAGGTCTACGGCGAGGCCGTCGCGCCGTACACGGCGCGGGACGGGTCTCGGTGGGCCGTGATCATGCCGAGGAGCGGCTGTTCGCTCTGGCCGCCGCCGGGTCATTCTCGATGGCCAGTGGGTGGAGGTCATTTGCGACGGGCGCTTGACTCTCCAGTTGGTGGAGGTCTGATGATTGGCGTCATGACGATCGGCCAGCTTGCGGCGCGTACTGGATTGTCCGTGAGGACGCTCCGGTTCTATGCGGATTCGGGTGTCCTGCCTGAGGCGGGACGCGGGGATTCCGGGTATCGGCTCTTCACCGCGGATGCCGTGCCACGCGCGCGTCTCGTGCGCACTCTGCGCGAGCTCGGCGTGGGGCTGGGCGACGTCAGGCGAGTGCTGAGCGCCGAGGCGTCGTTGGCAGACGTCGCTGCGGCGCACGCTCGCGCCCTCGACGCTCAGATCCGGACGCTGCGTCTGCAGCGGGCCGTGCTGCGCGCCGTGGCGCGATCCACCGACCCCAAGGAGCTGGAACGCATGACCAATCTGACGACCTTGACCGTCGAAGAGCGCCGGCGGATCGTCGAGGACTATCTCGACGCGGTATTCGGTGATGTGCGAGGTGCTGTCGCAGAGCAGATCCGAATCGGTGCACCGGAATTACCCGATGATCCAACGGCCGACCAGGTGGCTGCCTGGATCGAACTCGTTGAGCTGCTGCGCGATCCTGACTACATCGCCACCGGTCGACGGATGGCTGAGCGAGCCCTCGCCGAGGGCCCCGCGCCGGACCCCGGGCAGTTCGAGCTCGGCAAGGCGGTCGGCGAACACGCCGGCGCTGCCGTGAGGGCCGGCATTGCTCCGGAATCGCCGGAGGCGCTGCGCGTAATCGAGCGGCTCGAGCGCATGGCTCCTGGCGATCCGAAGGACCGCACCGCCGCCGCAGAACGCATCGAAGCGTTCAACGACCGGCGCGTTGCGCGCTATTGGGCGCTCGTGGCGATCGTCAACGGCTGGCCGCTGCCTCAGGCCCAGAGTCCCACTGAGATGTACGACGCATGGGAATGGTACGCCCACGCCCTCCGAGCACACGGGTAATGCACGGGTGCGTCCCGCGGTCGTGGCTACGCCGCTGAGCGAGCCACGGAGACCGGGACTGCGACGCGGCTGCTCGCATGCAACGTACGCCAGGAAGCCCGTTCCGCCAGCGTGACTCTCGCTCGCACGGAGAGCTGACAGCGCGCTCTCCGCTCGTCCGAAAGCTCACGTTGGCGGCGGTGCTCCGGCAACGACACCACGCTCCCCTCGGACTCACATCTCCTGTTCCCACCAGGCGCGGGTGCTCACGTTCGCGGCGTCAGCGAGTGCTTCCAGCTCCGCAATGTCGTCGGTGGAGAGCGTCATCGCGATGGCTCGAACCACGCCATCGATGTAGTCGGGCTTGGTGACGCCGATGATGGGCGTGGCGCCCTTCGCGATGGCCCATGCGGTCGCCACGTCAGGAGCCGCCGCCCCCTGCGTCTGGCCGATCGAGGCGAGCTTGTCCGTCAGGGTCTTGAGCTGAGGCAGCAGGCTGTTGTAGATCTTCGCCCGGTCGCTGCCCTCGGGCAGCGGGCTCTGCGGGCTGTATTGGCCGCTGAGCGCGCCTTGTTCGAGCACCATGTACGCGAAGAACGGGATGCCGTGGTCGCGGCAGTAGTCGAGGATGCCGGCGTTCTCGGAGCCGCGGTACAGGAGGCTGTAGTGGTTCTGGATGGCTTCGACCCGGAACCCCGCTTCTCCGAGGATCCGATCGGCGAGCTCGATTTCGCGCAGGTTGTGATTTGAGACGCCGACGTGCTTGACCAATCCACGCTCCAGCAGCGGAATCAGGTGCGGCGTCCACCGCGTCACATCGGCCGGATTGTGAATCCAGTAGAGGTCGATGAAGTCTGTGCCGAGACGAGCCAGGCTCTGCTCCAGCATCTCCCCCACCGGATCCTCGCCGGCCCCGGCTGCCTGCGGGGTGAACTTCGTGGAGAGTTGGTAGTCGCGGCGGGCGTAGTGCCTCAGCAACTCGCCGAGGACAGCCTCGGAGCGGCCCATGCCGTACACCACGGCGGTGTCCCAGAGCGTCAGGCCGGCCGCCTGGGCTCGGTCGACCACCTCCGTCAGGCCGGCCCGCGTCATCGAACTGCCGAAGTAACCATCCCCCACCTCGCCGCTGTCGCCCCAGGCCCAGGTCCCCAGCGCGACCCTCGGGATCTTCAGATCATCGGTTGCCATGCTCACTCCTTACTCGGTTAGGGGCCAGGTCCGCCATCGCCTGGCCGATGCCGAGATCATGATTCGCGCTGAGTCGAACCGTTAGCCTGATGCACCGAGATCACTGCCCAATCCTCCGGCAGCCAGATCTCACATTGTCGCCCTGCGGCGCATGTGCGATGCTCGCCCCATGGATGCATTGGCCGCGATCGCTGGATTGATCGCCCGGCACGTCTCCGGGGATGGCTTTCACGCAACACCCATCGAACGGTTGACGCTTGCTCGATCCTCCACGGTGACGATGCCGATGCCGAGCGTGTATCGGCCGCAACTGTGCCTCGTGGCCCAGGGCCAAAAGGAGGTCACGCTGGGCGACAGGGTGTTCAACTATGCGCCCGGGCGTTACGGGATCGTGACCTACGATCTGCCGGCAACGGGCCGGGTGGTCGACGCGACGCCCGCCGCTCCCTATCTCTGCCTGTTCATCGATTTCGATCCCGTCATGCTCGGCGAGCTGGCGCTGCGCGTCCCGCCCCCACCGGGCCCCCCCCGGGACCCCATGGGCAAGACCGTGTCCGACGCGGACGCCGGTCTGCTCGATGCGACGCTACGGCTGCTGCGCCTGCTTGACGATCCGGCCGCGCTGCCCGTGCTCGCGCCGCTTGCTGAGCAGGAAATCCTCTACCGCCTGCTCGCCGGTCCCGACGGCGCCAGGATGCGCTACATCACCTCCAGCCAAGGTCGGGTCGCCCAGGTCGGCCGAGCCATCGCCTGGATCGGTCAGAACTTCCGGGAGCGCTTCAGCATCGAGCAACTCGCCGCGGAGGTGAGTATGAGTCCGTCGAGCCTGCACGAACATTTCCGCGCCGTCACAGCGATGACGCCTCTGCAATACCAGAAGCAACTCCGTCTGCAGGAGGCGCGCAGCCTGATGCTGGTCCAGAGCGTCGACACCACGACGGCCGCCTTCCGAGTGGGCTATGAAAGCCCCTCGCAGTTCAGTCGCGAATATCGCCGCCTCTTCGGAGAGCCGCCTGCTCGCGACATCGCCCGCCTCCGCGCTTCACCCGGGTTGGGCGCGGTGGCTTGAGTTTCCCGCTGCCGACCCTGCTCGGCTTGCCGTCAACAGGAAGCGCGGCCGACCTCAACAAGCTGCGCCAGCGCTGTCGGCTCGTCTGAGGCGGGTCCTGCGCACCGGCCAATTCGCGACGAGAAGGCTCGCCCCAGGTGACCCTGGCCAGCCGTCCCCGGAGGGACCGACCGTCAAAGCTCGCCTGCGCGGGTCGCGTCGAACGTACACTCCAGACCGTGAGCTCGTCTCCGCCGTTGCCCTCGGAGCCCGACGCTCGTCTCCGGGAGGAGGCTGCCGAGAGCAATCTCACGCGTGAGGAGCTCGCTGCCCCCGCGGGCGAGGGGTCCATCTCCGAGCGGCCCGCCCGCACGGCGGGAGGGCCGATCACCGACGCTCCGTGAGGCGCTATTCCGAACCCGCGTACCGGGAGCTCATCGGTCGCGACCACGAGCTCGACGTCGTCAAGCGTCTGATTTCCGGGGTGCGCGGGCGGCAGAGCGGCGTGCTGGTGCTGCGCGGTCCGGCGGGCATCGGCAAGACCGCGCTGCTCGACCATGCGGTCAAGCGATCGCGCGGCTTTGACGTTGTCCGCGTGAGCGGCGTGGAGGCGGAGCAGGAGCTCGCCTTCGCGGCGTTGCACCAGCTCTGTGCACCCCTACTCGAGACGCTGGACAAGTTGCCGAGCCCGCAGCAGACGGCGCTGAAGGTGGTCTTCGGCCTCTGCCCAGGCGCTCCACCGGCACCCCTGATGGTCGGCCTCGCCACTCTGACGCTGTTGGCCAGGAGCGCCGAACGCCGGCCGCTGCTGTGCCTGATCGACGATGCTCAATGGTTGGACCGAGCGTCGGCGCAGGCAATCGCGTTTCTCGCCAGGCGACTGCTCGCCGATCCTGTGGTGCTGCTGATCGCCACGCGCGAGTCGGCTGCCGAACTGCACGGGCTTCCCGAGCTCGTGCTGGATCGCCTTGGGCCAGCTGACGCCGGCGCGCTGCTCCGCTCCGCGGTCGCGTGGCCCGTGGATGACCAAGTGGTCCTGCAGCTCATCGCCGAAGCGCAGGGAAATCCGCTGGCGGTGCTGGAGCTTGCCCGAGGGCAGGCCGGTGATCGCTGGGCTGGTGGATACGGCCTTCCCGCCGCGCTGACGCCCGAGGACCGGGTCCAGGAGGAGTTCCGGCGACGTCTCGATCAGGCTTCGGAGGACGCCCGACGCCTGCTGCTGATCGCCGCGGCCGATCCCACGGGCCAGCCGTCGGTCATCTTCGGCGCTGCGGCACGGCTTGGGATCGAGGAGACAGCGGCATCAGTCGCCCAGGCAACGGGACTCGTGCGGTTCGCCGCAACCGTCACGTTCCGTCACCCTCTGGTCCGGTCGGCGATCTACCGGGCCGCCACTGACGCGGAGCAACGCGCGGCGCATCTGGCACTGGCACAGGCGACCGACGCGAACGTCGACCCCGACCGGCACGCCTGGCACTTGGCCGCGGCGACGACCGAGCCCAGCGAGGCGGTGGCAGCCGCGCTGTCGGACTCCGCCGCCCGTGCCCGCGCCCGCGGCGGCCTCGCAGCCGCCGCGGCGTTCCTTCAGCGGGCAGCGGAACTGACGCCCGCCGGCCCGGCACGTTCCGAGCGCACACTGGCGGCGGCCGAGATGAAACATGCGTCAGGCGCACTGGAGGACGCGCTGGCTGCCCTGGCGCTGGTGGAGCGCGACCCCATCGATGAGCTTCAGCGCGCGCGCGCCAGCCACCTTCGAGCACGGATCGCATTCGCATCTCGACGAGGCAGCGACGCCCCTCCCCTGCTGCTGGCATCAGCCCGCGCGCTGGAGGCGGTCGACCCCGAACGCGCCCGCACGACCTATCTCGAAGCGTTCGCCGCGGCCATGTTCGCCGGACGGCTGGCACCGCCGGGAACGCTCGCCGACGTCGCCGAGACGGTCCGTTCAAGCCCGCTTCCACTGGATCCGGCGGGGCCTGAAGATGGTTTGCTCCACGGCCTCATGACGCTGTGCACCTCGGGACTCGAGGCGGCCGCCCCGATCCTGCGAGAGGCGTTGGGTGTCCTCCACGGCACCGCACCGATGTCCGGACACGGCACGTCCTGGAGTTGGCTGCCGGCTCGCCTCGCCGGAGATTTGTGGGATGAGCGCGCCTGGGCGGAGCTGTCAGCCCGCGAGTTGCAGAGTGTCCGCGACGTCGGTGCGCTCGCCACGCTGCCGGTGGCACTGAGCATCCGCGCCTTCATTCTCGCCTACCGAGGGGAGCTCACGGCCGTTGAGTCGCTGGCCGACGAGATGGCACTCGCCGTAGAGGTCACCGGACTTCAGATCGCGCCGTACCCCGCCCTGGTGTTGGCCGCCGTACGGGGCCGGGAGCACCAGTTCGAGGATCTTGTCGAGCGGACGGTCCGGAGCGCAACCGAGCGTGGTGAGGGGTATGCGCTCGCCGTCTGCGAGCATCTGCGCGCCCTCCTCCTGAACGGACTCGGCCGCTTCACCGAGGTCTCGGCTGCCGTCATCGAGCGGGAGGGCGAGATGGGACATGCCGCTGGCTCGTCGGCCCGCGCAACCGGCGAACTGGTGGAGGCGGCCGCCCGACGAGGCGATCACCTGTTAGCCCAGCGCGCGCTCGAGCGGCTGACCGAATCGACGCAGACAGCCGGTACCGACTGGGCACTCGGGGTTGAGGCTCGCTCGCGGGCGCTGGTGAGCGAGGGAGCGCTTGCCGACCAGCTCTACCGCGAGTCGGTCGATCGACTGGCAGGCACGGCGCTTGCGCTCGAACTGGCCCGCTCGCGACTGCTCTACGGGGAATGGTTGCGGCGGCAGCGTCAGCGAGCCGCGGCGCGTCAGCAGCTCCGCGATGCGCTTGACGGCTTCTTGACGATCGGCGCCGAGGGGTTCGCAGCGCGTGCCGAACGCGCGCTTGTCGCCACCGGGGAGCGAGCCCGCAGGCGGACCGTTGACACACGGGACGATCTCACCGCGCAGGAGCGTCAGATCGCCAAGCTGGCCGCCGCGGGCCGCTCCAATCCCGAGATTGCCACCCGGCTGTTTCTCAGCCCTCGCACCGTCGAGTACCACCTCGGCAAGGTCTTCGGCAAGCTCGGGATACGCACTCGCGGGGAACTCATCACCGTGTTCCCACCTCAGGACTCGGAGGCGGACTAGGGAGTCCCTGATTCGACGGCGGTGAGCCGGGCTGATACTCGACAGGACCGGAACACAACCCCACTCTGGGTCAGATTCGAAGGAGTCGAGAATGTCAACCACCACGCCGATGCCTGCCGGCCGAAACCATGAGGTCGCGGTCCCGTTGCCCGCCGATGCGGACCTTCCTGCGGAGCTGGCTGAGCGGCTCAAAGCGCTGCCGCCCCTGAACGTGACCCGCATGTTCGCGGCCACCGAGGACATGTGCGACGGTGTTCTCGCGCTCGTGCAGGCGGTCTTCACCGCACAGGGGGTCGACCCGCGCCTGCGGGAGATCATCGTCCTGCGCACCGCCCACCTCCTGAACGTGCCCTACGAGTGGCAGGCGAACGTGCCGATGGCACGCAACGTCGGTGTCACCGATGCGGAGATCACACAGATCGCTTCCGCCAGCCCCGTGACGGGACTTGACGCCACCGCCGCGCTCATCTGCCGCGCCACCGATGAGATCACGATGGATGTCGCCCTGAGCGATCACACACTGCAAGAGCTGCTTGTGACCTTTGGCCCCAAGCTGACGACCAAGTACATCCTCGAGATCTCCTGGTTCAACCTGCTCAGTCGCTTCCTCGCATCCACCCGGGTGCCGTTGGAGCAGGGCGCGCCAACCGCCGATCGCACCTCCCCCGTCTGATCGCGCACGGAGCTCCCGCGTGTCACGCAGGAGCGCGCCCCACGCGCCGCTCGTCACCGCCAGCCCGCTCGGGCGTCTCGGAAGGGCCGAGGACATCGCCGGCGTCGCCACCGACCGCAACCGGATCAGTGGCCGGACGTGGTCGGCTGGCGGGGCGAGTCGCCGTGGACAGTCAGCCCGTGGAGCTGACCCGGCCGCAGAGCCGGTCGACCGGTGCGGTCATCTCGTCGATCGGGGCGGGGGCGTCCAGGGCCAGTTGGAGGATGTAGGTGATGGCGAGGGCCATCACCGTTGTGGCGACGGGTCGCGCGGGTACGGCGTCATCGAGGATCGCGGCGGCGAGAGTCTCGAAGGTGTTGCGGTATTGGCCGCTGAGCCGCAGCAACGCTTCGCGGAGCGCCGGGTTGCGGATCGCCTCGGACCATACGATCACTGCGACTTTCGCGAACTCGTCGGCCTGATCGCGTGTGCGGATGGTGGCGAGCAGCTGTTGGAGGGCTGCGGCCGGGGTCTGCTCACCTTCGCCTGCGTTGATGTGCGCCAGTGCGTCTTCGATGCCGCGCATGTTGTCTTCGGCGACGGCGAGGATGATGTCGTCCTTGCCGGCGAAGTAGCCGTAGGCGGCGCCGGCGGACATCCCGGCTTCGGTCAGGACGTCCTTCATCGACGTTGCGTGGAACCCTCGCCTGACAAAACAGCGGCGGGCGGCAGCGACCAGCTGCGCCCGACGCTCGTCACGGTACTCGTCGCTCACCTGCGGCATGTGCCCATCGTAACGAACGATCGCTCGTTTTGTTTTTGAATGACGTGTGATAGGTTATAGAACGAACATTCCGTTTGTTTTTCGGAAGGAGCTTGAGATGCCTGAGAGCAGCATCGATTCCCCCGGCGTCGGCCGCGCGGAGGATGTCGGGAGCTTTGGTCGCTTCCACGAGCTTCCGGTGGAGCAGATGCCGGCGGAGATGCGTGATGCGTACGAGTTCACATTGGGACTGCGGACCGTCGTCCCGGGTCCGCATCGAATCTGGATCGCGAATCCGACGCTGTCGCGCACGATCGTTCCGACGGGTGAGTACTTCCAGACGAAGTCCACGCTGAGCAAGGGTGAGATCGAGATCGTCACCAACGTCATCAACGGTCAGTGGGGTGCGGCGTACGCGAACTACGAGCACGAGCACATCGGCGAGCAGCTGGGCCAGCTTCCGGCTGAACAGGTCGAACGACTGATAGCGGGGTTGCCCGCGCAGTTCGAGGATCCGCGCCACCAGATCGTGTACGAGCTGTCGCTGACGCTCGCGCAACGGCGAGTCGTGCCGGTTGGGCTGTTCCGGCGCGCCCAGGCGGTGCTTGGTGACGCCGGCATCGTGGACGTCACCGTTCTCATGGGCTGGTTCACGATGGTTTCGCTGACCCTGATGGCCTACGACGTGCCCTCGAGC
The DNA here is from genome assembly GCA_027451345.1 of Solirubrobacterales bacterium. Lineage (GTDB taxonomy): Bacteria > Actinomycetota > Thermoleophilia > Solirubrobacterales > Solirubrobacteraceae > Palsa-465. The sequence goes on along the minus strand of DAIDJO010000039.1, from coordinate 7,491 downwards.
GCCCAGCCGTTCGACAGGACCCGGATCTGACCGCGGTACCGCCGCAACTTCAGCAATCACTCACGAATCCCGGAGGCTGTGCCATGTCGATCACCCCCGTACCCGAAGTGACCGTCACGCCGGTCGCGACGTTCCCGACGGGCCACTTTCTCGAGAACCTCGCGGTCCGAAGCGACGGCTCTGTGCTCATCAGCTCGCTCCTGCACAGGGAGTTGTGGCTGGTGCCGGGGCCCACGCCTGCGCTCGACGCTCCGCCGATCCTCGTCCATACGTTCGAGCATCTTGTGATGGGCATCCTGGAGGTCGAGCCGGAGATCTTCGTGGTCAACCTCAGCGATGGCTACACCACTCACTTCTCGCAGCTCGTCCGCGTCGACCTCTCAGGCTGGATGCCCGGCCAGCCGATCGAGCCCGAGGTCATCTACACGTTCGACTACCGGGCCAGAGCGCTGAACGGGAGCACGCTCCTCGCCCCTGGGGTGATGCTCGTCGCGGATTGCTTTGCGGGCCTGATCTGGAGGATCGACCTCGGCCAGGGTGCCCATACCGCCCGGGCTCGGGTGTGGCTTGAGCATCCAAGCATGCGTCCCGACCCCGACGGCGAGGTTGCGCCGCCACCACAGCCCGGGATCAATGGGATCCACTACGGCTCAAAGAGCGGGTACGTGTACTACACGACGACCGCCCAGAAGGCGTTCATGCGGGTCGCTGTCGATCCACACACCTTCGAGCCGACGACCGCGCCTGAGTTCGTTGCCGCGATCGACCTGACCGATGATTTCACCCTGGACGAGGTCGGCGGCTTCGCCTACGTGACTCGCCATCGCGGGAACACGATTGATCGCGTCCCGCTGGCGCCCGGTCACGGCAGCGAGGTTCGTCACATCGCCGGTGAGCCGTTCGATGCCCGGTTGGTCGGGCCGTCAAGCGCGGCCTGGGGTCGTGGTGAGGGCGACGATCGCCGCGTTCTCTACGTGACGATCGACGGCGGTCGCACGGCCCCACCTGCCGATGGGATCGTGCGCGAAGCTGGGCTCGTTCGGCTTGAACTCCTGCCGGTGCAGTCCGATGCACCGGCGCCGGCCTACGCGACCGTCGCAAGCCAGAGATGAGCCCTGCCCGAACCGAACAGATCGTGGCCGGAACCGACGTCAGCATTGTGGTGTACGTCGATGACGCCGAAGCCCATGGCGGCCTTGCGGACGTCGTTGTGCTGCCGTCGTACGGGCGTGATGGTGGCGAGGACTTCGACGCGTTCGCGTCGGAGCTCGCCGCCGCCGGGCATCGGGTCCTGCGCCCACAACCGCGCGGTATCGCCGGCTCCACGGGGCCGATGAGCGGCGTCACGATGGAGGACCTCGCCAACGACGTCGCCACCGTCATCGACCAGCTCGAGGCAGCTCCCGCGGTCGTGGTCGGTCACGCGTTCGGCAACTTCGTCGGACGGGTGCTCGCGGTGAACCACCCAACACAGGTGGACACGGTCATCCTCGCGGCCGCGTCCGGGCACACCGTCGACCCGGTCGTCAACTCGGCGCCGTTTCGCGCTGGCGACCCGACACTCCCCGAACGCGAACGGCTCGAGGCGCTTCGGCTCGCGTTCTTCGCGCCAGGCCACGATGCATCGATCTGGCTCTCAGGCTGGTACCCCGAGGCGCTGGCAACCCAGCGGGAAGCGGTGAAGCTGCTGGAGCCCGCCCGTTACTGGACAGCCGGCAACAAACCGATCTTGGAGGTCATCGCGGAGCACGATCCATTCCACCTGCGCTCAGAGTGGGGCGACCTTCGCCACGAGGCCGGCGACCGCGTCACCACCGTCGTGATTGACGGCGCCAGCCACGCACTGTTCCCCGAACAACCCGCCGCGGTCGCCAGAGAGGTCCTCACCTACCTCGGCGCCACCCGGGCAGCGCGCAGGCGCTGAGCCCGCCGATCGAGAGGCGGCTCGCCCCAACGCCATCAACGCCTCGGCAGAGCACACAGGAAGCAGTCATGCCCGACACAAACAGATTCCCCGATGGTCACCAGCCCCCGGCTGATCCGGCCTCGCTGGCCGAGGTCGTCGAGCGCGGTACAACGCTCTCGCAGCGCGAGCGCCAGACGGTGATCCTGGCGGTCGGAGCAACATGGGAGTCAGGCCACGAGCTCTCCGCGCACGCAATCGCCGCCCTCAACGCGGGCCTCACGCCGGAGCAGGTCGACACCCTCGCCAACGGGCAACTCCCAGAGGGGCTCACGGCCCGTGAGCAGATCGGCTGGCAAATGGCCACCGCCCTCACCACCTCCCGCACGATCGACCAGCCGCTGCACGACGAGGCGGTCCGACTCCTCGGAACGCACGGACTCTCCGAGACCCTGCACCTGATCGGGGCCTACCAAGTTGTCTTTGGGTTCCTGAACACCTTCGATCTCCCCGTACCTGAGCCAGGCCGCGATTGACGGGCGCCGCTCCTTGTCCCCTCCAGAACTCGGTCAACCCGAGGCGAGCAACGCCTCGGCTCGCTTCGTCGGTTTGCTGACGGCGGACACGGAGAGTGATAAATTACTCACCGTGAGGTCCCTGTCGACCGCAGACGATCGCCGCGTCGAGATCGAGGCCGTTGCCGTTGAGGTCTTCAGCGCACGCGGTTTCTACGCCACGACCACGACGGAGGTCGCGACGGCGGCCGGCATCTCCCAGTCGTACCTCTACAAGCTCTATCCCGACAAGACATCACTGTTCGTCGCCGCCCTGGACCACGGCAGCGATCGCCTCGCGACGCTTCTCAGTCAGCGGCTCAAGGCAAATTCGGACGCACAACGGGCGCTCGGGTCCGTCGTCGACGAGATCGCCGATGACTGGAGTCTGTTGCGCTTTCTGATCCACGCGATCTGCGCCAGCACCGAACCGGCGATCCGTGAGGCCGTCCAGCGCTGCTACGCCAAGCAGTTTCAGGTCATCCGCGACGGTTCCTCGCTCGATGACGAGGCAATCCGTCGCTACTTCGCCGACAGCCTGCTCTTGAACGCGATGCGCTCAGTCGGAGCAACCGAGCTGAAGGCGCCCTGGGCGCGCGCGCTGGCGCGTCTGTAGAGGCCCAGTCCCCGTGCACCCTGGACTCACCGGACCCCAAAAGTGAGTGATTGACCACTCTTAGGAGAACCAGATGCCAATGACCGAACGATCTCGCCAGCCTCTGCTCCTTGCAGCTGTCGCCCTGGGACAGTTCATCTCCGCCATCGACTACAACATCGTCTACGTCGCCCTGCCCCGCATCGGTGACCAGATGCACCTCGGCGCTCACGATCTGCAGTGGGTGGTCAGCGCCTTTGCCATAGCCTTCGGCGGCCTGCTGCTCTTCGGCGGTCGCGCCACCGACACGTTCGGTCGCACCGTGGTGTTCCGCGGAGCACTCGCAGCCTTCGGCGTCGGCTCGGCGATGAGCGCCGTCGCGCCCTCCAGCGGCTGGCTGATCGGCGGCCGCGTTGTTCAGGGCCTCGCTGCCGCTCTGATGACTCCGGCGATGCTCGCCGTCGTGCACACCGACTTTCAAGAGGGCGCCCCGCGCCACCACGCCCTGGCCGTCTGGAGCGGTGCCGGGGCAGCCGGGCTGGCCACCGGATCGCTGCTGGGAGGGGTCCTCACCCAGGCGCTTGGCTGGCGGGCGGTGTTTGCCGTCAACGTCCTGCTCGTGTTCGGCACGCTGGCTCTGTCGGCTCGGACGATGGTTCACGCCGATGGTGCCAAGCGTCGGGGCCATCTCGATCTCGTCGCCGCACTCCTGGCCACCGGCGCCGTCGGCGCCCTCGTCTACGCGCTGGTCGAGGGACCCGCCGACGGGTGGGGGTCACCCCGGTTCCTGATCGCGGCCGTCGCCACCGGGCTGCTGGCGAGCATCTTCGTCGTCAAGGAGCGCCGCAGCCATGACCCGCTCCTGCCCACTCAGCTGCTCGGTCACCGATCACTGCTGAGCGCCATCGCCACGACGTTCGTGTTCATGGCCTCGTTTGGCACCGAGTACTACCTGTTCACCGTCTACTTCCAGAACGTCCTGCGCTACAGCGTCCTGGCCACCGGCTTTGCCTTCCTTCCGGCCTCGATCATCGCGGTTCTCGGCACGCACGCCGCCGGCCGGCTGCTCGGGCGGATCGGTGCGCCGCTGACCCTTCTCCTGGGTCTCGCCCTCGGCGCCGCCGGGATGGTGACGACCGGGGTCGGCATGGGCGCCGGGAACGCCTATTGGTCGGTGCTGCCTGGGATCGCACTGCTGAGCTTCGGGCAGGGCCTGGGGTTCACGGCGGTCTTCGCGGTGGCCGGCAGCGAGGTTGAGCCCGCGCAGCAGGGCATCGCTGCGGCCCTGGCATCAACCACCTTGCAGATCGGCTCCGCTGTCGGTCTCGCTGTGCTCGTCGCTGTCGCCGACGCACCGGTCCATGCCGGCGCCGGCGCCGCCGTCCGCTCCGAGATGGTGACCGGGCTTCGCCATGCGGGCTATGGCGCCGCCCTCATCGCCCTGATCGGCGTCGCGATCAGCTCCGCACTACTCCGGCATCAGTCTCGGAACCGTTGCCGGGCCCATCCGCGTCAGGCAATCGCCAACGTCGATTAGCGAGTGGCAAGCGCCAGGCGATGGCCGCCTCAATCCGCCCCAGTCGACCTGACGTTCAGGGCGACGATCGCCCCACCCTGCCACCGATCCTCGCGGCACGTGACCTGACCCGTGAGCGGCGCGGGATGGTCCCCGGGCCGCACGAGATCTACCTCGCGGCTCCCACCGGCCAGAGGCGTCCGTCGCTATGGTTGGCAGAAATCGTCCGGTTATTGTCATTGCCGCCAGACGCGGGAGAGACGACGATATCGCTCATGCCATCCACTCTCTACTCGCAGACCGGCCCCACACCGAGCGCTGGAGAGCTCCCGATCGCCCGGCGTTCGTCGAGGGCCGCATATCTCACGGCAGCATCGGTCGTCGGTCTGGCTCTGTTCGCCTCGGGGACGCCATCACCGCTGTATGGCGTCTACAGCTCGCTCTGGGGGTTCTCCGCCGCCACCCTGACCGTGGTCTACGCGACCTACGCGCTTGGTGCGGTTGCGACCCTTCTGGTGGCCGGGCGAGTGTCGGATGACGTGGGTCGCCGGCCGGTGCTGCTCTTCGCGCTCGGCGGGATCGGCATCTCCACCGTTCTGTACATCGTGGCGCGTTCCGTGATCTGGCTGATCGCAGCCCGCGGACTTCAGGGAGTGGCCACTGGGCTGGCCCTCACCACGGCCAGTGCCGCGCTGTTGGACCTTCATCCCCGTCGGGACCCCGTTTCGACCGGCCTCACCAACGGCATCGCGTCAGCTGGTGGGATCGGTCTGGGGATCCTGGTCTCCTCGTTCCTCGTTCAGTGCTTGCCGGCGCCGCGGGTGCTTCCCTACGCGTTTCAGGGCGCCCTTCTGCTCGCTGTCACCCTGGCTACTCTGCGCCTTCCGGAATCGGTGAGCCGAAGGTCCCCGGTGGTACGACTCCAGCTGACTCCGCAGCGGCCCACCGTGCCCGCGCCGACCCGGCGCGCGTTCATGCTCGCGGGTCTGGCGGTGGCGTCGTCCTGGACGATCAACGGACTCTTCCTGTCCCTCGGACCTGACCTGGCGGCGAGCCTGCTCCATTCCGGGTCGGTCCTGGCCTCGGGCGCAGTGGTCGCAAGCCTCTCCGGCGCCGCCGCGGTGGCCATGCTCCTCTTCGGCCGGGCCGACCCCTGGCTCAGTGCGAGCCGCGGCTCCCTGGTGCTCGCCGCCGGAATGGGACTGATGATCGCCGCAGCGGCCTCGGGCTCGGGTGCTCTGTTCATCGTCGCGACGTTGGTTGCCGGACCAGGCTTCGGCGCCACCTTCCTGGGCGGGCTGCGATCGCTGTCGGCGGCGATTCCGACCGCGCACCGCGCCGGGGTGATGTCAGCGTTCTATCTCACCGCCTACGGCGCGCTGTCACTGCCGGCCATCGGCGCGGGCCTGCTCGTCTCGCCTCTTGGCCTGAGGCCGACCTTCGAGTATTTCGGTGGTGCCGTGGCGCTGCTCGCCCTGGTCGTCGCTGCTCAGGCTCATCTCGCGCGACCCGCCCGGTCGCGGCAACCGGCATGACCCAACCGAACGCATCGGAACCTCCGAACCTCACGCGTCGTTCTCGAGGCCCGCGCCAGGTCGTCCTCGTCGCCTTTGACGGCGTTCAAGCCCTGGATCTGACCGGCCCCAGCGATGTCTTCCGGCTCGCCGACCCTCAAGGCACCGAATACGCGCTCACCACCGTGGCCGTCGAGGCGAAGGTCCGATGCTCCAGCGGATTGGAGATCACACCACACGCCAGCCTGGCCGACGCGCCCGGTGAGATCGACACCCTGATCGTCCCGGGGAGCAGTGACGATCGCGGCCAGAACATGGACCAGGAGGTGGTCGACTGGGTGCGCGAGGCAAGTCACCACGCACGGCGAGTGGCATCGGTGTGCACCGGAGCGTTTCTCCTGGCACGAGCCGGACTCCTGCACGGTCGCCGTGCCACCACCCATTGGGCCGCCTGCGAGGATCTCGCGCACGCCTATCCCGACGTCGAGGTCCTGGTCGACCCCATCTACGTGCGCGACGGCAACATCTACACCTCGGCCGGCGTCACCACTGGAATCGACCTGGCCCTCGCGCTCGTGGAGGAGGACCTTGGGCCGAGCGTCGCTCACCGCGTCGCGCGAGCACTCGTGTTGTTCGTCCGGCGGCCCGGCGGCCAGGCTCAATACAGCCAGGGCCTTCGGCTGCCCCCCGCCCAGCGCCCGAACATACGGGAGCTACAGAACTGGATCATCGACCACCTGGCGCACGACCTGTCGGTCGGAGCTCTCGCCGAGCGCGCCTTCATGAGTGAACGCAACTTTGCCCGGGTCTTCAGCGCCGAGACCGGAACGACCCCGGCCGCCTACGTGGAGGCTGCCCGGCTGGAACGTGCCCGCATGTTGCTCGAGAGCACCACCGAACAACTCGACACGATCGCCCAGCGGTGCGGCTTCGGCACGGTTGAGACGTTGCGACGCACGTTCGCCCGGCGGCTTCACGTGAGCCCGTCCGCGTACCGCGAGCGCTTCACAACAATCGGCACCGGCCGCTGACTGCGCCAGCCGGGAGTGGCGGAGGAGGTTCCAGCGGCTCATCAGCCGAGAGCTGGAGTCTCGACCGAGAACGGCTGGCCCATCTGCAGGACCCTCTCCGCCGAGAGATTCCAGCTTGCCGCGTCCGGTCGCTCCGGAGGACGATCCGTTCTCCGTTACGCCGGTCCGGCTTGGAGCAGCAATTCGACCCAGCAACGCCTCCGAGTTCTGTGTGGTGCGCGCACGCGGGCATGCGCACCCGGAGCCTGTCAAGCTGAGTGAGACAGCTGGTCGTCGAATTTAGTGGTCGACCTCCTGGCTGTCGGGTTTGTTGATCCAGGCGGCGGTCGGCAGCTCGGGTGGGACGGGTCGCTGGTTGACGAACCGGTCGGGGTGGGC
>DAIDJO010000038.1 GCA_027451345.1 Solirubrobacterales bacterium | reverse complement strand
GCTCAGGCCTCGGCGCCGAGCCGAGCCGCCGCTCCGGGCGGCGGCCGTATCGCCGCCGGTGGCGGGGCCGGTGCGGCCGCCGCGGCCGGCGTGGCAGCCGCGAGGGCCAGGCTGCGGCGCGCCTGTGCGAACGTCACGAGCTTGCCGCTGCGCTCGTCGATCAACTTGAAGCGCACCGCCCGCACGCCGTCGAGGATCCCGATGGTCGGCACCTGCGAGAAGATCGGGTGCGACTCGTGGGCGCGCTGGAGGTGGTAGTTCGGGATCTTGGCGTTCAGGTGGTGGACGTGGTGCAGGCCGATGCTGCCGCTGAAGAACTGCAGGATCTTCGGGAGCTTCAGGTAGGTGCTCCCCTGCAGGGCAGCGTCCGCGTAGTCCCACTCCTCGCCGCTCTGCCAGTAGGCGTCCTCGAACTGGTGCTGGACGTAGAAGAGCCAGATTCCCGCCGAGCCGGCCAGCATCGCCGCGGGGGCCCACACCTCGGCGACGAACCGCCAGCCGAGCAGCCAGAAGATCAGGCTGAAAGCGGCCACCACCACCACGTCGGTGGCCAGCACGCTGCGGCGCAGCCGCGGCCGGGCGTTGCGGCCGATCACGCGGGGCCCGATGATCATCGCGAAGATCGGCCCGAGCCCGAACATGATGAGCGGGTTGCGGAAGGTTCGGTAGGCCAGCCGCGCGGGGGTCGGCAGCGCGTGGTACTCGCTCACGGTCAGCGTCTGAACGTCGCCGATCCCGCGCCGATCGAGATCCCCGGATGTGGCGTGATGGATGGCGTGCTCGTGCTTCCAGCGGACGAACGGCGTGAGCACGAACAGGCCGAGGATCGTGCCGACGCGGACGTTGGCCCGCCGCGACGGCAGCAGTGACCCGTGGGCGCAGTCATGGAACACGACGAAGATTCGGACGAGGAACCCACCGGCGAGCAGCGCGAACGCCGCGGTCAACACGACCGAGGTGCCGAGGGTCAGGTAGTCCAGGACGGTCAGCGCCAGGTACGGCAGGACCGACGTGGTGATTTGGAGCACGCCACGACGGGTGTCGGGCTGCTCATACGGGGCGAGTGCGGCCTTCCAGGCCGCGGTGTCAATCGGCAAGTCCTGCTCCTCACGGTGGTCCTGTGCTGGCGGGCCAGGCTACCAGTGCCCGCGGCAGCCGCCGGACATCCTTATAAAGACTTACATCGAGGCGCGCGGGCGCACGCCCCCTCAGAGGCGGACCGGCTCGCGTGGGATGCGCTCCGGGTCGAAGGCGGCCAGGAGCTCGCGGGCGGATTCGACGCGCGCTCGTCCCTCGGCGAGGCCGAGGCTGTGGGCGATCCCGGCGAGGGTCGCCGGCACGGGCTCGTCCCGGTCGGCGAGCGTCGCCCCGCCGTCTCGCTTGGCCAGCCGGGCGCCGGACGGGCCGAGCACGAGGGGCACGTGCAGGTAGCGCGGTGTGGGCAGGCCGAGCAGGCGCTGCAGCAGGATCTGGCGGGGCGTCGAGTCGGCCAGATCGGCGCCGCGCACCACCTCGCCGATCCGCTGCGCCGCGTCGTCGACGACCACCGCGAGCTGATACGCGTGGACACCGTCGGTCCGGACGACGACGAAGTCATCGACCGGGCCGCTGCGCTCGCCGAGCAGGCGGTCCCGCCAGGCGATTCGCTCGCCGTCGGCGCGCACCCGGAGCGCGAAGCGCTCCCCGGCCTCGAGCCGCCGGCGGCGCTCGGCGGCCGGGAGGTCCCGACAGGTCCCGGGGTAGAAGCCCTCCGGGAGCGCGTCATGCGGGGCTGACGCCGCCCCCCGGATCTCGGCGCGGGTGCAGAAGCACGGATAGAGGCGCCCGGCGGCGTCGAGGGCGGCCACCGCGTCGTCATAGCTCGCGGTGCGCTCGGACTGGCGCACCGGCGGCTCGTCCCAGTCGAGGCCGAGCGCCCGCAGGTCCGCCTGCTGCGCCTGCTCGTGGACGCGGCGTGAGCGCTGTGGGTCGAGATCCTCGATCCGCAGCAGGAAGCGGGCGCCCTGGGATCGCGCCATCAGCCAGGCGACGAGCGCGGTGCGCAGGCTGCCGAGGTGCAGCGGCCCGGTGGGCGAGGGCGCGAAGCGTCCGTCAGCACTCACGCGCGTGCCCCGGCGAGCCGCGCCCCGGCGAGCCGGGCCGACGAGCCGCGCCCCGGCGAGTCGGGCCGGCGAACGTTCGACGTGGGAGTCGCACAACGCCCACACAATGTCGAACGTTCGCCTCGCGAGCCCGGGCGCGGGCGCTCGGCCCGCTGCCTCAGAGTTCCGGTGTCGATGACCGCGCGGGCGGCTTGACGCGCCCCTTGTTCGGCGTGCGACCGAGGATCTTCAGGAACGGGTCGTGTCGCTGATCGACGACGCGCTCCTTCATCGGGATGATCGCGTTGTCGGTGATGTGGATGTTCTCGGGGCACACCTCGGTGCAGCACTTCGTGATGTTGCACAGCCCGATCCCGCCCTCATCGGCGACCTGGTCGAGCCGGTCCACCCCGTCGAGCGGGTGCATGTCGAGGCTCGCCATCCGGATCATGAAGCGCGGCCCGTAGTAGCGGTTGTGCATCCGGTGATCGCGCAGGATATGGCAGACGTCCTGACACATGAAGCACTCGATGCACTTGCGGAACTCGCTCATGCGGTCGGTGTCGGCCTGGTCGATCAGGAAGTCGCCGTCCTTGACGTCGATCCCCTCGCGCAGGTTCTCCCGTGGCGTGAACGGGGTGATCTGCTCGTTGACCCGGTAGTTCCAGGAGACGTCGGTGACGAGGTCCCGGATCAGCGGGAAGGCCCGCATCGGCTCGACGGTGATCGGTTCCTCCGCCGGCAGGTGGTCCAGGCGGGTCTTGCACATCAGGCGCGGCTTGCCGTTGATCTCGGCGCTGCAGGAGCCGCACTTCGCGGCCTTGCAGTTCCAGCGCACGGCGAGGTCCGGCGCCTGGCTGCGCTGGACCTCGAGGACCGCGTCGAGCACGACCATCCCCGGCTCGGTCTCGAGCTCGTAGTCGACGAGCTCACCGCTCGTGAGGTCGCCTCGCCAGATCTGGAGCTTGCGGGTGCCACCCGCCGTCAGCGTCTCGCTCATGCTGCCTTCTCAGCCTCCTTGCGGGCCTCGATGAGCTCCGAGAGCTCCTCACGCTTCACGACGGGCGTGGGCGTGAGGGCCATGTCGTGCCCGCTCTCACGGTGGATGACGATGTTGTGCTCGCCCCAGTAGTCGCTGTAACCCGTGTGGTCCAGGCGGCTGTGGCCGCCGCGACTCTCCTCGCGCATGAGCGCCGCGCGGGCGATCATCAGCGAGACGGTGAGCATGTTGTGGACCTCCCGGCAGAGCTGCCAGCCCGGGTTGTAGTCGAGGCGGTTGGACGGGGCCTTCAGGTTGCCGACCCGGTCCTGGAGCGTCTCGAGCTTGGCGATCGCCGTGCTCAGGCCCTCCTTGTCGCGGAAGATGCCGACGCCGTCACCCATGATCGTCTGCAGCTCGCGGTGCATGTGGAACGGGTTCTCGGTACCGGGCCCGTTGAGGAAGTGGTCGACCTCGGCCTGGGCGGCCGCGATCTCCTCGGCCGGCAGGGACACCGCGTCGGAGCGGCCGGCCGCCTCCGCGGCCCCGATGCCGGCGCGGCGGCCGAAGACGAGCAGGTCGCCGAGCGAGTTGCCGCCGAGGCGGTTGGCGCCGTTCATCCCACCGCTCGCCTCGCCCGTGGCGAAGAGACCGGGGACGCGGGTCTGCCCGGTGTCGGCGTCGACCTTGATGCCGCCCATGAAGTAGTGGCAGGTGGGGCCGACCTGCATCGGCTCCCTGGTGATGTCGACGCCGGCCAGCTCGAGGAACTGGTCGTACATGCTCGGCAGCTTGCGCCGGACGTAGTCGGAGTCGAGATGGCTGACGTCGAGGTACGCGCCGCCGTGCGGGGTGCCGCGCCCCTCCTTGACCTCGGTGTAGATCGAGCGGGCGACCACGTCGCGGGTGGAGAGCTCCATCCGCTTGGGGTCGTACTTCTCCATGAAGCGCTCCCCCAGGGCGTTGCGCAGGATGCCGCCCTCGCCGCGGACCGCCTCGGTCACGAGCAGCCCGGCCACGCCGGGCGGGTAGACCATGCCGGTCGGGTGGAACTGGACGAACTCCATGTCGACCATCTCCGCTCCCGCCTCGTAGGCGAGCGCGTAGCCGTCGCCGGTGCAGTCCTGGGAGTTCGAGGTGATCTTGTAGATGCGGCCGCTCCCGCCGGTGGCCAGGATGAGCGCCCGGGCGCTGAAGCTGATCTGCTCGCCGGTCTGACGCCGGTAGCCGAAGCAGCCGACGACCCGCTCGCCGTCCTTGATCAGGCGCGTGATCGTCGTCTCCATGAAGACGTCGACGTCGGAGTGGACGGTCCGGTCCTGGAGCGTGCGGATCATCTCCAGGCCGGTGCGGTCGCCGATGTGGACGAGCCGCTTGTACGTGTGGCCGCCAAAGGCGCGCTGTGACATCCGTCGGTCCGGCGTGCGGTCGAAGACCGCGCCCCAGTGCTCGAGCTCCCGGGCGCGGTCCGGCGCCTCTCGGGCGTGCAGCTCGGCCATCCGCCAGTTGTTCAGGTATTTGCCGCCGAACATCGTGTCCTGGAAGTGGGTCGACCAGCTGTCCTCGGGGGCGACGTTGCCCAGGGAGGCGGCGAGCCCGCCCTCGGCCATCACCGTGTGGGCCTTGCCGAGCAGGGACTTGCAGACCAGGCCGGTCCGGGCGCCCGCCTCGGCCGCCGCGATCGCCGCCCGCAGCCCCGAGCCCCCGGAGCCGAGGACGAGCACGTCGTAGTCGTGGTGTTCGATCGAGCCGGCCATCAGAAGATGTGGTGCGGGTCGGTGAACACGCCCGAGGAGGCCAGCCAGATGTAGACGTCGGTGCCCCAGACGGTGAACATGCTGATCCAGGCCCACTCCATGTGGCGGCCGTTCAGGATCGAGACCTTCTGCCAGGCGCCGTGCCGGGCCCGGGCCGTGTCCGAGCACGAGAAGCAGTTCAGCTTGCCGCCGATGATGTGGCGCCACGAGTTGCAGCCGAAGGTGAAGGCCGACAGCGCGAGCACGTTGAGGACCATGATCGCGTTGCCCACGCCGATGCCGAACGTGCCGTGGTAGAAGAAGCCGCGGATCGCGTCGTACCAGAGGAAGCCCACGACGATCGCCGCGAAGTAGAAGAAGATCCGGTGCAGGTTGTTGAGCACCAGCGGGAAGCGCGTCTCCCCGGTGTACTTGCGTCGGGCGACGCCCGCGACCGCGCACGAGGGCGGGGCCAGGAAGAACGAGCGGTAGTAGCTCTTGCGGTAGTAGTAACAGGTGGTCCGCAGGCCCAGCGGGGACCAGAGCACGAGGAAGGCCCACGGCAGGCTCGTCTTGAACGAGAAGATCCCGGGCAGGTCCGGCGAGAAGAACGGCGACTGCATATGGGTGCCGTCGGTGGTGATCGCGTAATGCTTGTTGACGATCACGCGCACGATCGTGTAGATGCCGAACAGCGTCAGCGCCGTCACGATCAGCACCGGTTGCACCCACCAGCGGTCCCGCCGCATGGTCGCGCCGAGGCGGCGCGAGGGAGAGGCAACGGTGGTCATAGGAGAGAGTTAGGCTGAGGGGGTACGTGGCCTGGGCCACACGGATTTAGAGCAACGACCAACGGATTATCGACCATTGAGTCGGTATCTGACGTCACCATTGATTACGGACCGCGCCGTCGGAATGGTTGGCGGCCAATCGCACACGGGGGTCTCATGGAGCAGCGGTTTGATGTGATCGTGATCGGTGCGGGCCCGGCCGGCGAGGTGGCGGCCGGACGCCTGGCACAGCGGGGCGGTCGGTCGGTGGCGATCGTCGAACGGGAGCTCGTCGGCGGCGAATGCTCGTTCTATGCCTGCATGCCCTCCAAGGCGCTGCTCCGTCCCGCCGCGGCGCTCGCCGAGGCCCGTCGCGTGCCGGGCGCCGCGCAGGCCGTGTCGGGCGCGCTTGATGTGGCGGCGGTGCTCGCCCGGCGCGACGAGGTGATCCACGACCTCGACGACAGCTCGCAGCTCCCGTGGCTGCAGGACCGGGGGATCACCCTCGTCCGCGGCGCCGCCGCGCTCGACGGTGAGCGCCGCGTCCGCGTCGGCGATGAGGTGATCGTCGCGCGCGAGGCGGTCGTGCTCGCCGTCGGCAGTGCCGCCGCGATGCCCCCGATCCCCGGTTTGGCGGAGGCGGGCGCCTGGTCGAACCGGCAGATCACGACGGCGCGCGAGGTCCCGGCGCGGCTGCTCATCCTCGGTGGGGGCGTGGTCGGGGTCGAGATGGCGCAGGCATGGGCGTCGCTGGGGTCGAGGGTGACGGTGATCGAGGCGCTGCCGTCGCTGCTGGCCAACGAGGAGCCGTTCGTGGGGGATGAGGTCGGCCGCGCGCTGGGTGCCCTTGGCGCCGACCTGCTGATCGGCGCCAAGGCTGTCGCGGTGCGGCGGGACGACTCCGGGATCACCGTGGAGCTCGAGGACGGGCGCGTCGCGGTGGGCGACCGCCTGCTCGTCGCGGTGGGCCGCCGCCCGCTCTCCTCCGATCTCGGACTGGAGAGCGTCGGGCTGCCGGGGGGAGGGTTCGTCGAGGTCGACGACGGCCTCCAGGTGCCCGGGGTTCCCTGGCTCTACGCGGTGGGGGACATCAACGGCCGCGCACTCCTCACGCACATGGGCAAGTACCAGGCGAGGATCGCGGCCGACCGCATCCTCGGCGAGGCCGGCGCCGTCGCGCTGGCCGATCGGGCCGGCTCGCCTCGCGTCGTGTTCACCGATCCCGAGGTCGCCTCCGTGGGCCGAACGCTCGCCGCCGCTCGCGCGGCGGGCATCGACGCCATGGCGATCGACCTGTCGACCGAGGGCTCGGCCGGCGGCAGCTTCGTCGGTCGGGGCGCGGAGGGGACCTCGCGCTTCGTCGTCGACCGCGAGCGGCAGGTCCTGGTCGGCGTCACGTTCGTCGGCCCCGAGATGAGCGACTTCCTGCACGCGGCGAGCGTCGCGGTTGCCGCCGCGGTGCCGCTGCGCCGACTCGCCCATGCCGTCGCCGCCTTCCCGACCCGCAGCGAGCTCTGGCTCTCCTTCCTGGAGGAGTACGAGCGCCGCGAGGGAGTCAGCCTGCACGCTGGCTGAGGGGGCCGCGACAGAAACCGCCCCGACGGGCGTTGATCGGATGACCAGCCGCTCGACCTGGCTGGCAGATCTTCCTGGATGGAGGCGGACCACATGCGCGTACTTGTCACGGGCCACAGCGGCTACATCGGCTCGGTGCTGACGCCGATGCTCCGGCGGGCGGGGCACGACGTCGTCGGGCTCGATCTCGATCTGTTCGCGGCCTGCACCTTCGGTGACGGGGCGCCCGAGGTCGAGTCGCTGCGCATGGACGTGCGCGACGTGGAGGTCGAGGACCTCGTCGGCTTCGACGCCGTGCTGCACCTCGCCGCCGTCTGCAACGACCCGGTCGGTGACCTCAATCCCGCCGCGACCTATGAGATCAACCATCTGGCCTCGGTCCGGCTGGCCGAGCGGGCGAAGCGGGCGGGGGTGCCGCGCTTCCTCTTCTCGTCGTCCTGCAGCCTGTACGGCAGGGCGAGCGAGGATGAGCTGCTCGACGAGCGCGCGGGGTTCGCGCCGGTCACCCCGTACGGGGAGTCCAAGGTGCTGGCCGAGCGCGACATCGCCCCGCTGGCCGACGCGAGCTTCAGCCCGACCTACCTGCGCAACGCGACCGCGTACGGCGTCTCGCCCCGCCTGCGCACCGACATCGTCGTCAACAACCTGGTCGCCTACGCCACCACCACCGGAGAGGTCCGCATCCAGAGCGACGGCACGCCGTGGCGGCCGCTGGTGCACGTGGAGGACATCGCCCGCGCGTTCCTCGCGGTGCTGGAGGCGCCGGCGGGCCTCGTCCGCGACCAGGCGTTCAACATCGGCGCGAGCGACGAGAACTACCGCATCCGGGAGATCGCCGAGATCATCGAGCGGATCGTCCCGGACGCGCAGGTCACCTTCGTGCCGGGTGGCGGCCCCGACCGGCGCTCCTATCGGGTCGATGGCTCGAAGGTGGCACGGGTGCTCGGCTTCCGCGTGCGATGGACCGTGCCGGCCGGGGTCGAGCAGCTGCACGCGGCGTACGTTCGCAACGGGTTGACCTTCGAGGACTTCACGGGTCCCCGGTACACGCGCATCAGGCGGGTACGGGAACTGCAGGCCGCCGGGGCGATCGACGCGGGCCTGCGGCGGATCCCGGTGGAGGCCACGCCGTGATCTTCACCGACACGCCGCTCCCCGGGCTGGTGATCATCGATGTGGAGCGCCATGGGGACGAGCGCGGCTACCTGGCGCGCACCTTCTGCGAGCACGAGTTCGGCGAGCGCGGCCTGCTCACCCGGTTCGTCCAGTCGAGCACGGTCTTCAGCTCGCTGAGCGGCACGCTGCGCGGGCTGCACTTCCAGGCCCCGCCCCACGGGGAGGTGAAGCTCATCCGGTGCACGCGCGGCAGGGCGCACGTGGCGATGGTGGACCTCAGGCCCGAGTCGGACACCTACACGCACTGGCTGAGCGTGGAGCTGAGCCCGGCCAACGGCCGCCAGCTGTATGTGCCGGTGGGCTTCGCCCAGGGATACCAGACGCTCGAGGACGGCACGGAGCTCAGCTACCGGATGTCGACCGAGTACGTGCCGGGCGCGGCCCGCGGCGTGCGTTGGGACGACCCCGCGTTCTCGATCGAATGGCCGCCCGTCGAGCGGCGGATCCTCTCCTCGCGGGACCGCTCCTGGCCCGATTACGCGCTCCAGCTGCGCGTGCCCGCGCCCGACCGCCTCGTCGCGCGGCTGCACGGACCGGTCGAGGGCTGACGCGGCTCAGCTAGGCCACGTCGAGCGGTCGCCCCGTCTCCGTCCACGGTGGCCCCGCCGCGGCGAGCAGCTCGGCCCGCGCGAGGCGTCCCGCGGCGCGGTGGATCACCGTGTACGGCAGGCCCGCCCGGCTCGCGATCTCCCGCAGGGAGGTGCGTCCGTCGGAGAGGTTCAGCACCCAGAGCAGCGCCCGCTCGTCGCGGGGCGTGTGCACGGCGCCGCCGGCGCTGCGATAGAGGCCGCGGCGCCCGAGCTGAGGCTCGCCGTACGGGCTCAGGTTCCGGTATCGGCCGTCCGTCTCGAGGATGTCGAAGGTGGCGAGGCAGATCTCGACCGCCTCGGCGAGCGCGTCGGGGCTGATGCGCTCGAGGCTGTCGGCCGAGGTGTGGTAGCCCGGGAAGGCGCCGTGGGGGGTGCGCATCAGGCAGCCGACGGGCAGGTTGAACCCCGGCGAGCAGAACTGCCGCTCGTCGCCCCCCCACGGCTCCCAGTCGACGATCCGGTGCGCCGCGCCGCCGTCGCGCAGCGCGAGCGCCGTGGCGAGGTCGATCTCGCTCGTGGCTCGCCGGCTGCGCTTGTAGGTGAGCGGCCCCGGGTCGCCGATGCAGGAGACCGTCAGGCCGTGCCGGATCCGCCCCAGCGCCGCCCGGTTCTCGTGCAGCCAGGCGAGTGGCCCAATCGTGCCGGGGGCGAACAGGATCCGGTAGCTGAGCCGCCGCCGGCGCTGGGCGAGCTCCCGCGCCACCATCGCGGCGACGGCGATCCCCGACAGGTTGTCGTTGGCCAGGGACGGGTGGCAGATGTAGGTGGAGATCAGGACCTCATCGGTGCGCTCCCCGGGGAGCAGCACCTCGCCGTAGGTGAGGTGGCCGGGGCCGAGCGTCGCATCGATCACCACCTCGTACTCCTCGCTCTCCTCGAGCTGATCGAGCCGGCGCTGGGAGAGGCAGAAGCCCCAGGTGCGCTCGTAGTAGGAGGTGCGGTACGGGACCAGATCGGGTTGCTCGGGCAGCGCGTGCAGCCGCGGACGCAGAAGCGCCAGCGGCATCCGGGCGCGCACCGGCTCGCTGTAGGAGACGACGTGCAGGCTCGACTCCTGCAGGTCGACGACGCGGGTCCCGTCGTTGCGCGCGATGTAGGCGTCGCCGATGTTCCATTCGTCGGGGACGCGCCAGTCGAAGATCGGCGTCCCGCTCGGGATCTCGGTGCGCCGCAGCTCGAGCGTCTCCGCCAGGATGTCGAGGGTCGCCCGCACGCCGGCCCCCGTGAGGCTGCGGCAGAGCGGGAAGAGCCGCTCCATCAGGGCGAAGGCCTCGGCGCCGACGCCCGTGCGCTCCGACGGCCGCGTGATCGGCTGCGTGCCCGTCACAGCCGCCCCACCCGGAACGTGCGACCGTTGAGCGCCGCGGGGTCGCGCTGGGCGAGCACCCAGACCGCGGCGGCGATCTCCGCCGGCGTGCGCCCGTCGCTCCGCTCGTGCGCCGCAGCGAAGCGGTTTCGGTCGGGGAAGTCGATGCGGCGCAGCTGCTCCTGCATCGGCGTCTCGGTCAGGCCGGGGTCGAGCGCGCAGACCGCCACCCGCCCGCCTGCGACCTCGCTCGCGGCCGACCGGATGAGGTGCTCGGCACCGGCCTTCGACGCGCTGTACGCGCTCCAATGCGGCTTGACCGCGGCGGCGGCGCCGCTCGTCAGGTGGATGGCGATGCCGCCCCCGTGGGTGAACGGGCCCGCGAGCACCGCCCGCAGCACGTTGTAGGTCCCGAGCAGATTGACCTCGACGTTGCGGCGCCACGCCTGGGCGTCGCTGGCCGCCAGCGTCGTCACCGGCGCGATCACGGCGGCGGCGTGCACGAGCAGCCGCAGCCCCGGCAGCGCATCGACGGCCTCCCGCACCTCATCGAAGCTCGCCACGTCGGCCTGCAGCGACAGGTCGGCCCCAGGGCTCGGGCGGCGAGCGAGCCCGGCCACCCGCCACCCCTGCGCGCGGAGGTGGGCGCAGCAGGCCGCGCCGATGCCGCTGCTCGCGCCGGTCACCAGTGCTGTTCCACGCTCCACCGGCTCACCTCAGCCGAGGGTCGCCTTGCGGCAGTAGAACGCCTCCGCGTAGGAGGTCGGCGAGTTGCACTCGACCCCGCGCAGCCGCAGGAGTCCGGAGAAGAGGTCGCCGGTGAACCAGTGCCGGTCGAGCTGGGTGCCGAAGTGCCGCTTCAGATGCTCGACCTTGGCGCGGACGAGCGGCTCGTCGATCGGCACGTAGAGGTTCGGCGCGCCCATGTCCCCGTCGTACTTCGGGATCTCGTATTCGAGGATGAGGTGGTCGCGGAAGGTGTTCCAGGTGAGCTCGCTGGTCACCCGGTGGTCCTGGTGCAGGTCGGCGCGCTGGTGCGTGAAGATCACATCGGGAGCGTGCTCGGCCTTGAGCTGCTCGAAGAAGTCCTTGATCCCGCCGCCCTCATACGGGAAGTAGCCGTCCCGGAACTCCCGCAGGATCACCCGGCGGTCCTCGACCGTCCCGAGCAGCGCCTCGGCGCTGTCCCGAGCCTCGCCGGCGCGCCGGGCGCTGCCGGCGAGCACCACCCAGCAGACCGTGCCGACGCGCCCCTGGGCGATCAGCGTGGCGATCGTCGCGCCGCACCCGATCTCGATGTCATCGGAGTGGGCCCCGATCACGAGCAGGCTGAGTCGCTCGTCACCGGCGCGGCGCACCTGCAGGGGGAGCATCAGCGAACCGCGCCGGTGAGCGCATGCTCGAGCCGTTGACCGTCGGACCAGAGC
Source organism: Solirubrobacterales bacterium (assembly GCA_027451345.1). Classification (GTDB taxonomy): domain Bacteria; phylum Actinomycetota; class Thermoleophilia; order Solirubrobacterales; family Solirubrobacteraceae; genus Palsa-465. The sequence continues at coordinate 2,850 of DAIDJO010000038.1, read as the reverse complement.
TGCCACGGGGCGTGGCCGCTCTCGTGCAGGGCTTCGAGCAACTGCTTGTCTTTGAGGGTGTCCATCGGCGCCCAGAACCCCTCGTGACGGTTGGCCAACAGCCGGCCGTCGGCCAGCAGGCGCCGAAACGGCTCCTCGACGAGCTCCTCTCCGGGCCGCAGCGAGTCGAGCAGTTCCGCTGAGAGCACGAAGTACCCGCCGTTGATCCACATGCCCGATCGCGTGACGTCGTCGATGGCGTCGACGACCCCGTCCGCGTCCATCGACACGACGTGGAAGCTGTAGTTCGGTCGGACGGCGAGAAAGCTGGCGGCCGCGCCCGCCTCCCGGGTCCGCTCGATCAACGCGCCGAGGTCGGCGTCGGTGAGCGTGTCGCCGTAGTTGGCGAGGAACAGGTCATCGTCCTGCAGGAGGCTGCGGACCGCGCGCAGCCGCTCGCCGATGCAGGCGTTCAGGCCGGTGTCGACGAAGGTGATGTTCCAGTCCTGGATGTCGGTCCTCAGCAGCTCGACCTTGGCGCCGCCCTCGGAGAGCACGAAGTCATTGGTCAGCGCCTCGTTGTAGGTGAGGAAGAAGTGCTTGATGACCTCCGCCTTGTAGCCGAGGCAGAGCACGAAGTCGGTGAAGCCGAAGTGGGCGTAGTACTTCATGACGTGCCAGAGCACCGGGCGGTTGCCGATCGGGACCATCGGCTTGGGCACGGTGTCCGACGCCTCGCGCATGCGCAGGCCCTGCCCGCCGCAGAAGATGACGACCTTCATAGGACCCGCACCGTGGGAATCGGTACGACGAAGCGCGCCCCCCAGTCGCGCACGTGGGCGAGCTGCTCCATGATCTCCTCCTTCAGGTTCCAGGGAAGGATCAGGATGTAGTCGGGGCGGTCCCGCTCGATCGCCTCCGGGTGCCGGATCGGGATGTGCGTGCCCGGCAGGAGCATGCCCTGCTTGTAGGGGTTGCGATCGACCGTGTAGTCGAGCAGGTCGCTGCGGATCCCGCAGAAGTTCAGCAGCGTGTTGCCCTTCCCGGGAGCGCCGTAGCCGACGATGCGCTTGCCCTCGCGGCGTCGCGCGATCAGGAACTCGAGCAGACGCCACTTCGTCTCGTGGACCTGGCGCGCGAACGAGCGGTGCGCGTCCAGGGTGTCGTAGCCGAGGCGGCGCTCGCGGTCGGCCAACGCCTGCACCGCCGGGCTCACGGCCCGGCGCCCGCCGTCGGTGCGCTGGGCGTAGAGGCGCAGCGAGCCGCCGTGCGAGCGCAGCTCCTCCACGTCGAAGAGCTCGAGTCCGTGGGCGTTCAGCACGCGGCGCGCCGACAGCAGCGTGAAGTAGGAGAAGTGCTCGTGGTAGATCGTGTCGAACTGGTTGCTCTCGACCAGGCGCAGCAGGTGCGGCACCTCGATCGTCGCGACTCCCTGCGGTGCCAGCAGCGTGCTGATGCCCCCGACGAAGTCATTGAGGTCGGGCACGTGCGCCATCACGTTGTTGGCGACGAGCAGGTCGGCGGCGAAGCCCTCGCCGACCAGGCGGTGGGCGAGGGCCTGACCGAAGAACGCGACGACGGTCTCGATGCCCCGGTCGAGCGCGACCCGCGCGACGTTCACCGCCGGCTCGATCCCGACGGCGGGAATGCCGCGCGCGACGACGTGCTGCAGCAGGTACCCGTCGTTGCTGGCGAGCTCGATCACCATGCGGTGCTCGTCCAGCCCGAACCGGTTCACCGCCATCTCGACGTAGCTGGCGGCGTGCGCCACCCACGAGTCCGAGTAGGACGAGAAGTACGCGTACTGGCCGAAGATCTCCTCCGCGCTGACGAACTGCTCGAGCTGCACGAGCAGGCAGTGCTCGCAGACCTTCGCGTGCAGCGGATAGAACGGCTCCATCGCCGAGACGCGGTCGGCCGGCACGTAGCTCTCGCAGAGGGGGGACATCCCCAGGTCGACGAACGTGTGCCTGAGCGGGCGGCCGCAGAAGCGGCAGCCAGGCGCGACGCCGGGCGCGGCGCGGGGCAGGGTCACGGCGTCGGTGAGGGTGTCGGGGCGCGACGGCATGTCGATCCAACGCGACGCGTCCCCCGCGACTTTCACGTCACCTGACCCACGCGACCGGCGGTGCAGCGCCGCCGCGCCGATGCTCGACGCCCGCTCCGCTCCACGCCGGAAGGTCGACGCCGGCGGCGGCGTTGTTGGGGTGTGACGCGCCGAGATTCGCCCGGTGGGCAGGTTCTTGGGCGAGCCTGACGCACCGCTCAGCCCGTCGGAGGTGCGTCGTCGCGCGGTCACCGGCGCGGTCGTCGACGCGATCCGCTCGAGCGGGCTTCGCGTGGTGGGCCTGGCCGGCACGATCGTCACCGCGCGGCTGCTCTCCCCGTATGACTTCGGGCTCGTCGCCGTCGGCGCGACGGTGCTCACGTTCGGCGCCTATCTCGACGACGGGGGGGTCGGCATCGCCCTGATCCGACGGGTGGAGGAGCCGGAGCGCGCGGAGCTGCAGGCGGTGCTCGCGCTGCAGCTGATGCTCGATGTCCTGCTCGTGCTCGGCATCGGACTGGCGATGCTGCCGTTCGGCCTGATGGGCCGGGTGACCACGGTGATCGTCGCCTCGCTGCCGTTCGGTGCCCTCCGGGCCCCCGGCTACATCGTCTATGAGCGCCGCATGCTCTACCGAACGCTCGCCGTCATCGACATGGGGGACACGATCGTCTTCTACCTCTGGGCGATCACGACGATCGCGCTCGGCTGGGGCGTGTGGGGGCTGGCGACGGCGTTCGCCGTGCGGGAGCTGACCGGCACGGTGCTGGTCCTCGCGCTGCTGCCGGACGGGCGGATGCTGCCCCGCCCCTCGCTGGCGCGGC